>NZ_JACHFL010000002.1:0-325673 GCF_014201875.1 Deinococcus humi
GAGCTTCACGGCAGGCGTCTAGGCTGTGGTTCATGACTGGGGTGAAGTCGTAACAAGGTAACTGTACCGGAAGGTGCGGTTGGATCACCTCCTTTACATCGCTCCGCACTGCTTGTTCTTCCCTCGCAAGAGGCTTTTCATCATCTGCCCTAGCGCCCCCAACTTTTGTTGGGGGCGCTTCTTTGGGTTGTTGTGTCATTCATTGTGGGGGTTTTCGTTCCAGGCCCTTTCGAGGAAGCGCTGTACTTGCACAGCATTGTGGTCCGCCAAACCACTGACCTCCTGCTCCAGTAATTTAATGGCCCGCCGGAAAGCCTGTCGGTCCAGATCGGGAAGTCCCCGTTCAACATTCCAGTGCCGTAACTTGCACGTCAGGACAGCCAGTTCCAGTGGGTTGCCACTAGCTAGCATCTCGGTAACCAAACGTTGGCGGGCGGCCCACTGGTGTGGGAGGTCCAGCGTGCTGTCCTGCAATCGGGCCAGCAATTCAGGCAGATCGTTCTCGGTCAGTGCGGCGCGCATTCCAGCACTTTGCGGCGCAGCCACCGGGACGTAGGCGCGGCTGGCCGTATGCGAGAACTGAATCTCGTAGTATTCATGGGTGGCTTCTCCTACAGGCCGCTGGCAAGTCCCTCTGATCATTCCAAGGCCGTAAGGTGGCAGCACTACACGGTCACCGGGTGCAAAGGTCGAGTGCTTCAACGTGGCGCCTCCTGCTGTCCAATTAGACGGTGAACATGCGTTTGCCTTCCCATAGTCTCCAATGCCTGATTGCCCTAGATCAACCTCACCAGGGAAGTAAATCCGACACGAGACAGCTGGGACGTCTAGGCCGCGTTCTCTTATTGAACAGATATGTCATCTGATCGCCTGCTCCGTCCCATCTTGATTGTGGTGCATATATTACAGTTTAGTTCACAAGGGTGAGAAATGCACGCGCTTCGACCCAGCCTGGAGATGGAGTTCGTAAAAAGCTCCCTGTGACTGTCCACCGGGTTCATAGGCAAGAGAGACAGACAGAGACTTCTGAATGAAGCCCAGGCAGCTTCTGGGCCGACTGGGCTTCTAAAAAGAACTTCGGAAACATCGCAGGGGAGAACTCTACGCTGACAGTTAGAGTGTCCCTTTGAGGGTGCTGGCCACTTTGAAACGGATCTTCTTGCCAGCGGGGATGGTGATCTTCTGGTTGGTGCCGGGGCGAACGCCCGTCCGCGCCGCAGTTTGCGTGACGCTTAAGGTACCCAGACCAGGCAGGCCGACGCTCTGACCGCCTTGCAAGGCCGCAACCACACTGGAGAGGACTGCAGCCACCGCTTCGCCCGCCTGCTTCTTATTCAGGCTGGTTTTGTCGGCTACGATGTCGATGATCTGGGTCTTTGCAATCTTGTTGCTTGCGCTCCTAGTGGGCGCACCTTTGGCGGCGGGTTTCTTAGCGGCGGGTTTGGAGCTCTTTGCCATGTGCAAACCTCCTGATTGGGACTGAGCTGTTGTTGGCTCAAATGCACCTTAACACACATTAACCTATCGTCAAGGCTCGAATTTGACGTCACCCATTGTCTTTTCGTCGTCCCGTGCTGTTCCTCGGCGGACAAAAAGGAGCTTGTGGATCAATAAATCTCATGCCAGACGTAATATTTTTATGTATACAAGATGAACCTAAAATTAAGATGATGTCGGTTTGACTGACTTGAGATTCAGGACTCGTGTCTGCCCGGATAGCGCTTCAAAGGTCCAGAGCCTTCCTCGCAGAGCTTCGCCCACGCCACCCAAAACTTTGAGCGCTTCCTGAGCCATCAGGCTGCCGGTTAAGTTGGGGACGGGGCCCAGGACTCCTGTTTCCTCACAGGAGGGACCCTCTCCTGGAGTGGGGAACAGGTCACGTAGGCCCAAATAGGGTCCAAACACGCTGACCATGCCACTGCTGCCGCCCGCCGCGCCCCAGACCCATTCGCGTCCGGCTCGCATGCAGGCGTCGGCAATAGCGTAGCGCGTCTCGAAATTGTCGCTGGCATCTGCGACGAGCGTCATGCTGGGAATCAGGCGGTCCAAACCAGCGCTGTCCAGTCTGGGCGCTGTCTGGACCTGAACAAAGGGATTAAGCGCCTGCGCCCGGGCGGCCGCAATCTCGGCTTTGGGGCGGCCCAGGTCGGCAGCCGTGAAAAGGGTCTGACGGTGCAGGTTGCTCACGCCTACCGTGTCACCGTCTGCAATCACTAGCCGCCCCACGCCTGCTCCAGCCAGCTGCAGAACGACTGGGCCGCCCAGTCCGCCCGCACCCACAACCAGTACGCTTGAGCTCCGCAGCCGCTCCTGTGCCCCGGCCTCCAGCCATTCCGGAACGAGCAGTTGCCGCGAGTAACGGCGCAGTTCCTCTCGGGAGAGTTCCTGAGACGCCTGCCCCAGGGGCTCTTCCAGCACCTGGGCTCTGCTTTCACCAGTGGTCATCGTGCCGAGTGTAATGGAGGCGGGACAGAGGAGAGGCGTTCCACTCACAGTCTCGGCGCTTTTAGAACGCTGTCTGAGGCGATTGCGAGGCACAGGACTCGCCGCCTGACGTGCCCTGTGTTCGGATGGCGGATCAGCGCCTCCAGCGCGTCTTTGCTGCCCTACAATGCGGCCCGTATGTTAGCCCTGCTGGTTGCCGTCCTGTCCTATCTTCTGGGGTCGCTGGTCACAGGCGTGCTCTATTCGCGGGCGCATGGGAACGACATCCTTGGGCGTGACCTGCCAGGCGGCAGCGGCACTTACCGGCAGTTCGGGCGTAACGCCGCCATTCTGGTGACCGCTGGGGATATCCTTAAAGGTGCGCTGGCCGTGCTGCTGGCCCGGGCGCTGGCCCCTGAACTGACGTGGCTGGCCACCCTGGCGGTGGTGCTAGGCCACTGTTACCCGCTGTACTTCCGTTTCCGGGGCGGCGGCGGCATCGCTCCCCTGATGGGTGCCCTGCTGGTGTCCGCTCCGCTGACCCTGCTGGGTATGCTGGCTGTTGCGCTGGCGCTGATTCCGCTGTACCGGGTGACCCTGCAGGGTCACCTGAAGCTGAATGCCGTCCCATTTGCGACCGCCGTCGCCGTGCCGGTGGGGCTGCTGCTGAGCCTGCGCGAGGGCGGTCTGGCCGATCTGGTTGCTGGGGGGGCGGCCATGGCCGTGCGGGCCATTCATCTGCTGGCCTTTCCAGTGGCACAGGGGCCTAAAACATGAGGCGTTTGCGGGGCGCAGGGATGGACTGGCGCGTGACCCGTTTGGTCCTGGGTCTGCTGCCTGGGCTGCTTTGGACGGCGGCAGGGGCGGTTCCGGTGCTTGAGGGCCGCACGTTGCGCTATGAAGACGGTTCCAGGCTGGTCTGGCAGCGCAACTATCCGGCAGCGCTGGGTGAGCTGAGCGGCCCGTTGGAGGTGGGCGACGTGACCTATCTGGGCGTGGGGCCGAAAGTGTACGCCTACACGGCGCAGGGCCGGGTGCTGGGCCGTGCGGATCTTCCTGGCCCAGTGACTTCCCTGGACGCGTCCGGAGGGGTGGTCCGCGTGACCACCGGCGGGGACGGCTACGCCGAGCGCTTCACACTGTCCGGTGACGCTGCCGGACTCAGCGTGCAGGAACGGGTGGTCTTTCCCCCAGACCCCGCGGTGACGCAGTGGCTGTTGCGCGCGGCCCAGGCGGTGCCTGAAGAGGGGGTGCAGGCGGCGGCCAGCGAGGATCCCACCAATCCCTTTCTGCTCCTGCGGCTGGCCGGGCAGCGCCGTGAGGCGGGCGACAGCTACGCGGCCCTCAGCACCGTGCGCCGCGCGCTGGGGACCAGCCTCCCGTTCCCAGCGTGGGTACAACTGGCCGCGCGGCTGGACACGGCGGGATATCCAGCCGCTGCCGATCTGGCTCTTGACCGCGCCCGCCGGGACGCCGCCGGGCGGGGTCTGGACCCGGATGTGCCGGTCAGCCGGGCAGCGCTGAGTGCCTACGGCAATCCCAGCGCGTACCTGGGCACGTTGCTGGCCCAGAACCGGCTGGCCCGCGCCGCCGCCTGGATCGGCTACCTGCGTGAGCTGCACCCGCGTTTCGAGGGTGGACCAGCGCTGTACGCACGCTACGCGGGCATTCTGGAAGCCCAGGGCCGCGCCGGCGAGGCCGAGGAGTGGCGGCAATTCTCGCGCTCGCTGCGCACCGGCACCCTCTACAACCTCGGGGCAGGGGGACTGGACACTGTGCGGGACGCTGCCCGCTTCCTGGCCCTGGCATTGTTGCTCAGCCTGGGCGCGGCCCTGATCGTGCTCATGGTGCGGGCGTGGCAAGCCCAGGGGCAGGCCACCGTGCCTCTGGGCGGACGTTTCCTGTCGTGGTTGCGCCGCCCGCTGGCACGTTCACGCCAGATCTCGGTGGCATATGCCTCCCTGAGCGAGCGTTTCCTGCTGACCCTGTTGCTGGCCGGACTGGTGGTTTCGCTGGGCGGCTGGCAATGGGCCAATCTGGCCGGTGCAGCGCTGAGAAGTCCGGCGCTGAACATCGGCACCTACGGGGGGGGCTGGGCCGGGGCGGGGCTGGGAGACCTGAACCTGCGCCCTGGCCCCGACAGCGCCCTGTTGACCGGGCTGGCGTCGCAACTGGACGGCGACGACTCATTGGCCCGTCAGATCTACACGGCGGCTCTGCCCGACGCCTGCGCGCTGAACAACCTGGGCGCGATTTCGCAGGCCCGTGGCGACGAGGCGCAGGCCCGTGAGCAGTACCGCGCCGCACTGTCGGCCCGACCTGATCTGCGGGCTCCCGCCTTCAACCTGGGTCTGAATCCGGGCACGCCGGACACCAGCTTTCAGCGCACCTACCGTCCTGGCCAGCCCCGGCTGTGCTACCCGGACCAGCGCAGCCTGACCCGCGCTGTGACCGGTGACCTGAGCGTGACCCTGCGCCAGGCACTGCTCAATCCTGCGCAGGTGCTGAATCCCATGCCGGGCCGCAGCGCCCGCCTGGGCTGGGCACTGCTGGGCACGGCCCTGCTGTGTGCCCTGATGGCCCTCTCGATGTTGTTGCCACGCACGGCGCTGACCCCGGCGCAGGCCCGCGCACCACTGGTTCGGGGCCTGGCCCTGCTGCTGCCCGGCAGCGGCTTGATGAACAGCCCATGGGGGGGCATGTTACTCCTGGCCTGGTCGGCGGTGCTCTCGGCCCTGGCACCGTGGAGCGGCCTGGTGACGTTCCCGGCCCTGCCGCTGCTGGCCTCTGGCGCGCTGCAGAGTGCCCTGGTCGGCGTCCTTGCCGCCATTTACATTCTGAACACCATCATCCTGCTCACCGCCGAGGTGCGCCATTACCGTCAGCAACGCTGGAGAGCGCACGCGGACCACTGAGAGATCTGGGCGTGGCTATTTTTGACCGCCGGAAATGTGAGCTACGGGCCAGAATTGACGCCGCATTTAAGAAGCAGCCCACGTTCGGCCCGCATGGTGTACCATGTGAGCCATGCTTTCCCCAGGAGAACTCCTTTAGTGCAACTTGATTCTGGCGCGGTGGCCGAGGGCCGCGTAACCCGTGTGACCGATTTCGGCGCGTTTATCCAGTTCGAGAACGGTGAGACTGGCCTCGTCCATATCTCGCAGATCGCACACTCGTTCGTGCGTAATATCCACGATCATGTGCGGGAAGGCGAGAACATTGAGGTCAAGGTGCTGGGCCGCGATGAACGCGGGCGTCTTGACCTGTCGATCAAAGAACTGCTCGAAGAGCCCGAGGAAGTGCCGCGTCCGCGCGCCATCGGACGGCAGAGTCCACAGTTCGAGGCCAAGCTGCGCTCGTTCATGCGTGACGCCAAGGAACGCACGACGACTGGTGGCCCCAAGAAGCCGGGCAGCGGCGGCAAGCGCAAGAAGTAAAATCAGGTTACGCTTTCCCGGTCCTCGCTGGCCGGGAGCTTTTTTGGTCCAGAGCCTTTAACCGCTGTGTAACCGGACGGCGCCACACTGCGGCCATGAAGAAGAATCTGTCCATCCTCGCCCTGTCAGGCACGCTGGCCCTCGGCGCGTTTGTGGGTTACGGCGTCAACGAACGGTCCGCTGCCCAGAGCGCCGCGTCCTCCTCGCAAAATGTTCAGGGTCAGATGGTGCCGGCCCTGGCAACGCCTCCTCAGACCCCACTAAACCAGAATTACGACGGGGGCCGCGCCCGCACCGAGTCCGAAACGAACACCGTGAACGTGGTCAAAGCGCGCCAGGGTGGGCTGGTCTACGTCAGCGTGACCGAGAAGGCCGACACCGCGTCCAATCCGCAGGCGCAGCTGCGTCAGCGTATGCAGGAGCAGATGCCGTTCGGCTTCCCGTTCGGCGACGGCAACAGCCCATTCGGTGAGGGGGGCGACGGTAGTGAAGGCACGCCTCAGCCCCAGACGGGCACCGGCAGCGGCTTTTTCGTGGACAGCCGGGGCGATATCATCACCAACAACCATGTGGTGGACGGGGCCAGCGAGATCACCATTCGTGTCCACGGCGACAAGACCGAGTATAAGGCCAAGGTCATTGCCCGCGCCCCTGATTTCGATCTGGCGCTGATCCGTCCTGAAGGTTTGCCGAAGAAGCTGATCCAGCCGATTCCGCTGGGCGACAGCAGCAAGCTGGACGTGGGCTTGAAAGCGGTGGCGATGGGCGCCCCCTTCGGTCTGGATTTCAGCGTTTCCGAGGGAATCATTAGCAGCCTGGAGCGCACAGCCCCGGTGGGGATGCAGGGCATCAAACAGAGCCTGATCCAGACCGATGCGGCCATCAACCCCGGGAACTCGGGCGGCCCGCTGCTGAACAGTTCCGGCGAGGTCATCGGCGTCAACACCCAGATCCTGACCGGTGGTGCCGGTCAGAGTGCGGGCGTGGGCTTCGCCATCCCGGTCAACACGGTCAAGAAGCTGCTACCCCAGCTCCAGGCCGGTCAGGGGGGCGTGGTGCAGCCGCCGCGGATGGGCATCAAGTTCACGGATGTCAGCGGCCTGACCGACGCGCAGCGCCAGGCTGCCGGCCTGCCCAAGAGTGGCGCGCTGGTGCAGGAAGTGGTTCCTGGCAGCCCCGCCGCCAACGCCAAACTTCAGGCGGGCAGCAACGACAGCATCAAGCTGACCAATCCGGCCACCGGCCAGACCACGACGGTTTCCACCGACGGAGACCTGATCACGGCGGTAGACGGTCAGCCCATCACCGACGACAACAGCCTGCAGAGCGCCATCCTGGGCAAGAGCCTGGGCGACAGCGTGCGGCTGACCGTCAAGCGCGGAGGACAGACCCGCGAGGTCACGGTCAATCTGAGCGACGTGACCTTCCCAGAGCCCCAGGCGCAGCAGTAAGGGCAGGACAGAAGAAAAGTGCGGGGCAGGGGGTTGTGACCTCTGCCCCTTTTTCACATACTTCTCCTATCCTTCCGGCTCTCACCTACCAGCCGCGAGAGGGGAGGGGCGCTGCGCCCTGCGCCTAGCCGAACAGTGGGCCCAGATCAGTCATGGCCCCGGTGGGCGTCACAGGGCTGAAGACGTAGCTGCCGAAGACGGCCAGGAACTCGCTCCGGTTGAGCAGGCGCGTCTGTCCGCTGGGACCGGTGGCCTGCACGTGGCCGCCGCGCACGTTCAGGTGATACTCGCCCAGCTCGCGCACGCTGGCTTTCTTGCCCGTGCCAATGTGCAGCAGGGCGGTGACGCGGTATTCCTGACCGCCCCTGACGTTCAGGTAATTCAGCAGTTCGGCGGCGGTCATGGGGTGGCCATCAGGGAGCAAGTCAGCGCGGCTCCACCACGACCGCCGTGCCGTAGGCCAGCACCTCGGTCACACCGTCGGTGATCTCGTTGGCGTCGTAGCGCATGGCGAGCACCGCGTTGGCCCCGCGTTGCTGGGCATGCTGGACCATCAGGTCATAGGCTTCCTGACGGGCTTTCTCGGCCAGTTCACTGTAAAGGGTGATGTTGCCGCCGAGAATGGTCTGCAGGGACGCGCCCAGATTGCCCAGCACGCTACGCGAGCGCACGGTCAGCCCGCGCACCACGCCCAGCTGGCGGGTGACGCGGTAGCCTTCCAATTCGTTGGTGGTGGTGATCAACAGTTTCTCCATGTGAGTCTTTACGCTCCGGTTCTCATCCCGGTTCCCATGGCTACGACACCACCGTTCCCGCACCGCTCAGCGCCGCCGTGATGGGCTGCCCTGCGCGCGCGTCCCCGAAAATGACGCGCTGCACGCCGCCCGCCACAGCCTCTGCCGCACCCAGCACTTTCTTCTTCATACGGTCCTGGGCGAACTCCAGGTAGGTTTCGACATCGTTCGCCGGAATCTGGCGGATCAGGCTGGACTCGTCCGGATAGGTGCGCAGCAACCCCGGCACGTTGGACAGCAGCAGCAGGGCCTCGGCCTTCAAGGCCACGGCCAGAGCGGCAGCGGCGCGGTCGCCATCCACATTGATCGCTACGCCCTCGTAACTGCTGGCCGGCGGTGTCAGCACCGGCAGGTAGCCCGCGCCCAGCAGCAGTTCGATCAGATCGGTGTTGACCCGTTCCACCGTCCCGGTGTGATCGCCGCGCAGCACCCTGGTCTTGCCGTTTTCCACCGCACGCACGCTGTCCTTGTGACGGCCCTCGAAGATGCGCCCGTCCAGCCCTGACAGGCCCACCGCGTTGACGCCCAGGCGCTGCAAGCGCTCCACGATGCCCTTGTTGATCTTGCCGCAGTAGACCATCTCAAAGATTTCCAGGGTCTCGCGGTCTGTAAACCGCGAGGTGTACCCGCTGGGGCTGGTCACGAACCGGGGGGGATGTCCCAACGCCTCGGCCACGCGGTTGGTCTCGCCGCTGCCGCCGTGGACCAGGATCAGGCGTTCGCCCGCCTTCCACCGCGCCGCCAGATCGGCGCACACCGCGTCGTAATCGATCCCGGCGCTGCCGCCTACCTTGACCACAATCATGCCTGCACCCTCATGCGGGGCATGCTAGAGCATCGAGGCGTGCGGGGAGGAGGTTGGCTGGGCAGAGCTGCGGGACGGTTGGGCTGCCTTTCCTCAGCCCATCGTGCGCGGCAGGGGCTGCCCCGGCAGAATTTTTTTGGGCTCGCGGAACTCGATGTTTTCCCACTCGCCTTCCTCGATCACCTGCAAGTCCGGATTCAGGGCGCGGAAGTGGGCCACTACCGCCTGCACCAGATCATCGGGCGTGCTGGCGGCGCTGGTGATGCCTACACTCCGCACGCTCTCCAGATCGAGGTCTGCCAGATCGGCCACGGTTTCGAGCCGCTCGGCCCGGCCGCAGGTGTCGGCGGCCAGTTCCAGCAGGCGCATGCCGTTGCTGGAGTGCGTGCTGGTCAGCACCAGAAAAGCGTCCACGTTGGGCGCGATGGCCTTGACCGCGTCCTGGCGGTTCTTGGTGGCGTAGCACAGGTCCTCGCTGGGCGGCACGATCAACCTTGGGAAGCGGGCCTTGAGGATGTCCACGGTGCGCCGCGTGTCGTCCACGCTCAGGGTGGTCTGGGTGAGGACCACCAGTTTGTCGGGATCCGGTACGGTGACCGTGTGGGGGTCGTGCAGCCCCTCGCCACTCTTGCCCAGCACGCCCACCAGGATGGTGTTGTCGGGCGCCTCGCCACTCGTGCCGATCACCTCCTGATGCTGCGCGCTGTCGCCGATCAGCAAGATGGTGTAGCCCTCGCGGGCGTACTTCTTGGCCTCGGTGTGGACCTTGGTGACCAGCGGGCAGGTGGCGTCGATGGTACTCAGCCCCAGCGCCCGGGCCCGCTCACGCACCAGCGGGCTGATGCCGTGCGCGGAGAACACCACCGTTTCTCCGCCGCCTGGAAGGGCCGAGATGTCATCCAGATTCTCCACGAAATGCACGCCGTGGCCGCGCTCCAGCCGGTCCACCACAGTGTGGTTGTGGACAATCGAGTGGTAGACCGTCACGGGTTTCTCCTCGGTCCGAGCGGCCCGTTCCACCGCGCCAATCGCCATGACCACGCCCGCGCAGAAGCCGCGCGGCTTGGCGAGGTAGATGCGCTCAACCATGCGGCGCACGCGACGGGGACATAGGGGAGAGGTCAGTCATGCCCCCAGTTTACGGGCCTGGGCAAGGCCTGACCGTGTCGGGTGTCCCGGCAAATGATTCCGGGGAGTCATGGTCCCGGTGCCGGCTCAGGAACCACGTTCTTCAGCCACCATTCGTCCGGAACGGGGCGGCTGGCCGTCTGCCAGACGGTCTCGAAGCTGGCTTCCTGCTCCGACACTGCTGCGGGATCGGCTGTCGCCAGCGCGGCCTCGGCCAGCCCGAGCTGACCCCAGGAGCTGAAATGAAAATTCATGCTGCCGACTACCACCATCCGGCGGTCCACCGTGAGTGCCTTGGAGTGCATGTTGAAGGTGACATAACGGGCCTCGAAGCGGTCCTGGAGGCCCAGGTGCCGCAGTTCCTGACGCAATAGCGTGACACCGCTGCGGTTGGCCGCCGCACCCGTTCCGTAATCTACGGTCAGCAGCCGAACGTGCACTCCGCGCCGGATCGCTTCCAGCACAGCGGTCAAGTACACGGGCCAGGTCTCCGGGCCGCAGCCCTGCGGGTTCAGGTAAGCCCCCCAGCAGTTCATCGTGGGTCCGAAATCGGCCTGCATCAGATCGAGTTGTCTCTGCGTCGCGCCCAGCAGGGCCAGGTGGGCGCGGTCCGCCTCATCGCTGCCGGGACGGCGGTAGAGCATGAAGGCTCGCGCGTGGCCGGCAGCGACAGCCTCCCGTGCGGCTGCTGGGTGGGTCACCGGATCCGGGGGCGTCAGCCGGCACCTCGCCGCTGCCGTCTCCCGCGTCACGGCGTCCGGGCAGCGCAGTTGTGAACTGTGCCGCCACAGATCGTCGAAGGTGGCCACGCCGCTCTGCGCTACTGGCCCGCTCATCCGCAGCCCCAGATCATGCAGACCGTGGCCCCCCGGCTCGGAGGAGGGCAGGTGCCAGTCGGTGTAGTTGTACCCGGCCACCGTCAGATCCCTTCCGTCGATGATGTGCAGTTTGACGTGGCTGTGGGGAAAGTAGCGGTAGTTGAGGAGGGTCAGGGTCCAGCCCACACGGGCGTCCTGTAGTGGCACGCCCAGCCGCAGCAGATCGTCCAGCAGCGCCAGGGGCTGCCGTTTGCCGTCCGGGTGGAGAAGATCCGGAAAGCCGCCCAGCAGCACCCGCACGGTCATGCCGTGCGGGTAGGCTGAGGGATCGGCCCGGACCCGCCCGTACAGCTCAGCCACCGCCTGCACGAAGGTCCAGCCGGGATGCCCTGGCCCAGCGTTCCACTCCATGTTGGCCAGCAGCACCTCATTCCGGGCGTTGACCACTTCACTGGCCGTGATTTGATAGGCGTCCAGCGGTGTGCCGGGACCGCGTGGCGTTCGCAGGAAGCCGGTGAAGACATTGTCGCAGCTCAGGTCTGGTTGACCGTTCGCCGTGACCACCTGCCACAGCGCCACCTCCAGCGGGTCCGTGGGCGAGGCGCAGGCGGGCCGGTTGGCGGGCGCAGCAGGCAAAACTGGCCTCAGAAAGAGGGGCAATGTTGCCCCCTGCCCCCAGCTGCCCCAGGCCACGGCTCCGAGCACCAGCAGGCAACGCATGGCACGAACAGGCATGCGGCAGGATAGGCCGGCTGTAACCCCACCGGGCGCCCTTTTAAGGCACATCCCGAACGTTCTTAGAGAGGCGTCAGATTGCGCCCAGGGCTGTACACAGGCCCAGCATCTGGCAAGAGAGGCCCGGGCACCCGCTCAGTCCACCACCTCAAAGCCGAGACGCGCGGCTTGGTCCACGAAAAAATTGATGTTCTCGCTCATGGTCTGCGGTCCCAGGCTCTTGCGGTGATGCTCGCCGGTGGCGGCGATGATCAGCGTCTCGGCCAGGCAGGCGGGCACCGCACCCTCGCCGAACTGCAGGTCGATGGCGGTGGTCATACCACCGGGTGGGCGCACCACGCCGCCGGGAATGATCCGCACACCAGGCACGCTGGCCACGCTCTCGTCCACGTCCGCCGGGCGGCCCTCGTCGAAAATCCAGGTGCCAGGTTTGACGTGCTGCGCGAAGATCACCGGCTGCGGATCGCTGGTGGCCGAGAAGATCAGGTCCGCCGTCTTCAGCGCGGCGTAGTCGGTGGTGGTGACGATCTCGGTGTCCTTGTTGGCGCGGCGCAGGGTGGCGGCACTGCGCTCCAGCTTATCCATGTTGCGTCCCAGCATGATGATCTTCCCCACCTGCGGAGCGATGGTTCGCGCGATGCCGAAAGCCACCACCCCGTTCGCCCCCACGATTCCGGCGGTGGCGGCCCTCAGGTCACGGCCCTCGGACTCGAAGTGCCTCAGGATGCCTGGGATGGCGGCCTTGATGGTTCCGGAGGTGTACGCGCCGCCGTTGGTCACCGTGATCTCTGGCACGGCGGCCTGCACGTCTACGCCCTTGTTGCCCACCACCGACCAGAAAGCGCCGAGGCCGAACACCTCCGCTCCCAGCTCGTGCGCCAGCCGCGCTCCCTCGATGGCACGCCGTGTCGCCAGTTCCGGCTGCGTGTCGAACACGTCCGGAAGCAGAGGGCTGGACAGCAGGTAGCAGCGGATGCTCTGACCCTCCGGCGTGCGGATGCCGCGCAGCTCGCCTACCTTCATGGGGCGGAGGTTCTCGGCCATCTGCCGGACCGTCCGTTCACTGATCACGCCGCGTTCCACCAGCGGTTTCATCCACGCGAAACGGCGGGCAGACCAGAAGTTCTCCAGGGTCATGGGGTGGATCATGAAGGCGGCGACCACCTCGTCGCCGCGTTTTCCGGCCAGCGGCACCTCGTCGCCGAGCTTCGGCTCGGTGCCGTCGAGCATGCGCCCGATATTCTCCTTGAAGCGCCAGCCTGCCGCGATCAGCAGCCCCAGCGCCGCCAATTTGGCCGGAACGCCGATAGGCAGCAGTGCCATCACGACCGCGAAGGCCAGCAGTCCGGCCAGCGTGGCCGCGCTGATGTACCCCCAGTAGCCGGTGACGCCCGCGTAGACCACCACCGGCAGGGCCGCTGCCCACAACGGCACCGCACCGGTGACTGCCACACCGGCCAGGACCCCCAGAAGCACCAGATTCCCGCGCCCACGCGGCGGCACGGTGCCGTAAAGCGGTGCATACAGCGCATTGGGCGGATGCAGGTGTCCCAGGTACGCCGCCAGCGCCGCCAGCACGGTGACTTCCGCAAGGCCCAGGCTGGAGGCCATCAACACCGCCAGTAGACCCTTGCCCGCGTCCAGCAGCGCTGAGGCCGTCGCCAGCCCCGGTCCCACCAGCCGCAGCATATTCTCCACGCCCAGGTTATGGGCGTTGCTCAGGCGCGTGCTGACCCCGGCGCGGCTGAGCAGCAGATAACCCAGCGGCAGGCTGCCCACAAGAAAGGCCACCAGCAGCAACAGGGCCGACAGAAACAACATGGCAGGCATTCTAAAGCTTTCGCAGTGCTGGACACACCATCGTGATGAAGAAGGTCCACGGTTGACAGTTCCTGCCTCGTAAGGTGTGCAATCAACCCGTATGTGCTCAGCGCTTGCTTTAGACGCTGCTCTGGCACGTTTCTGTTAGAGCTGTTGATCCGGATCACAGAATGCCCCCGCCTGCACTTGCAGGTGGGGGCATTCTGATGGAGAAAGGTTTACATGCGGCGGGAGTCCATCGTATTCTCGTCCACAAATTCCCCGCCGTGCCGTTGGACTGCCTCTGCAACGACGTCGTAGGGCACTGCGTCCTCAACGGCCACCGCACGGCCACCAGCATTCATGGTGCTGTGCATCCGGTCGTAGTAGTCGTCGCTGACACCGTAGGTGCCGTAATCGCTGTCGGCCGTGCGCCCATCATGGTTCTCGTCGACGCCTGCCGCGCCGCCCGCTGCGCCCACTGCCGCGCCCACGCCAGCGCCCAAGGCGGCCATGCCCAGCACGACTGGGATCGCCAAGCCGCCGGTGGCAACGGTGGCGCCTACACCCGCGACCGTGCCTGCCGTCCCCAGCAGCCCTGCACCAGCGCCCACTACGGCACCCACACCCGTGCCCTTTACAGCACCGGCGCCAGCATCCTCAGCCGCCGCGCTGGACCCGTCGTTATCGGTGTTGTCGTAGGTCCGGACGTCGCCGCCCGCTGTCGTCGTGTTGTCCATGCCATTGTCGGATGTCCGGATGTCACTGTGGCGTCCATACGTTGAGGTCCCCATGGTGGGGGCGACGACACCCTTCTCCTGAAGTTCAGCGATAAAGGCATCGGCCTGCGAAGTAGTGGGGAACAGAATGTGTTTCATGTCACCCAGTCTGGCTGCAGGCCCTCAGACTCACATGAGACGACTTCCAACACCCATTGGGACGATGCTGAAATGACCTGTAGGCCGGTCTCATGTGAATGGGTTCAAGCGATTTTCTCGGCGTCGAAAACTTGAGAAGGCTGTCCAAACTCCTCCTGTGCGGCCACCAGTAGGATCTCGCGGCTGCCCGCTTCGTGGGTCTGTTTGAGCAGGCCGTACAGCGCGCTCATTGACAGGCTCAGCGCTGTCGCCACGTCCCGGCGCTGCAGGTAATGACCGAAGAACAGGGCGGCGATCGTGTCCCCGGTGCCGTTGCGTGGAGGGTCCAGTGGCAGCAGCGGCGTGCGGCACAGCCACGCCCCGGTGTCCGTGACGGCCAGCGTTTCGATCTGGTCTTCCGGCGCGTCCTCGCGCACCAGGCTGGTCACGACCACGATGCGCGGCCCGCCCGCGTGCAGCCGCTCCCGCAGGCTGTGGGCGGCCTCCAGCGCGTCTTGCAGGGTCCGGACCTCCCGCCCGCTCAGCAGTTCCAGCTCGAACTGGTTGGGCGTCAGGATGTCGGCGGCCGTCAGCGCCTGCGCCGCGATCAGTTCGGGCAATTCCGGGCGCACGAACACGCCGCGTCCCACGTCCCCCATCACCGGATCACAGCAGTACAGCGCCCCCGCATTGGCCTCGCGAACCCGCCGCACCGCCTCCACCACTGCCGCCACGGTGCCGCCTGAACCCATGTAACCGCTCAGCACGCCCGCGCAACTGCCCAGCGTGCCGCGCGCCTCAATGCCATCCACCAGTTCGGCAATCTGCTCCGGGGGAAACACGGCTCCGGTCCACGCGCCGTACCCGGTGTGGTTGGAAAACTGCACGGTGTGGATGGCCCAGACCTCGATGCCCAGCCGCTGCAAGGGGAACACGGCGGCAGCGTTGCCGACATGGCCGTAGCTGACCCACGACTGAATGCTCAGGACGTTGAGTGGTGGCTGGGCGGTGGCCGAGCTGGAGACTGTCATGTCCCCCAGGATAGGGCGAGTGGGGGAGTTCTGGGGTCCGTCTGCCACAGAGGCGCTGTTTCACGGCAGCGTTTCCGGGGAGTTCTGCGCGACCTCCCAGCCCGCCTAGCGTTCTTCCAGCGCCAGCTCGACCAGCCTCGTCACCAGCTCGCTGTAACCCAGGCCCGCCGCCTCGAACAGCTTGGGGTACATGCTGGTCTGGGTAAAGCCGGGCATGGTATTGACCTCGTTCAGCAATAGCTCGCCGCTCTCTTCCAGGTAGAAGAAGTCCACGCGGGCCAGCCCGGCGCAGTCCAGCGCCTTGAAGGCGCTCAGGGCCAGTTCGCGCACGCGCCCGGCCACCTCTTCGGGAATGGGAGCGGGAATGTGCACGGAGGCGCGGCCCTCGGTGTATTTGGTCTCGTAGTCGTAGAACTCGGAGGCAAACCGCAGTTCGCCCACCGGGCTGGCAATGGGTGAGTCGTTGCCCAGCACGCCCACCTCCAGCTCACGCGGCTTGTGGGCGGTCATGGCCTCAAGGATCACGCGGCGGTCCAGGCTGAAAGCCAGGTCCAGGGCGGCGTCCAGTTCCTGTGCCCCTTGCACCTTGCTGATGCCCACGCTGGACCCCAGATTGGCGGGTTTGACGAACAGTGGAAATCCCAGCTCGGTGGCGCGGCGCCTGACGCTGTCTGCGTCACTCTGCCACTCGCGGCGCACCGCCAGCCGCCACTCCACCTGTGGAATGCCAGCCGAGGCCAGCACCTGCTTGGTCATCACCTTGTCCATGCTGACCGCCGAACCCAGCACGCCGCTGCCGACAAAGGGAATGCCCGCCAGCGTCAGCAGCCCCTGCACCGTGCCGTCCTCGCCCATCGGGCCGTGCAGCAACGGAAACACGGCGTCGTAGCCCTCGGCACTGGCCACGCGGTGCAGCACCAGATCGCCGCCCGTACCAGCCGCGCCGCTCTCCAGCGCCTGCCGGGTGTCGGTGGGGGGCAGCCAGCGCCCCTGCTTGCTGATCGCCACGGGCGTGACGTCGAACTGGTCCCGCGGCAGGGCCGCCAGGACGCTGCGGGCGCTCATCAGACTGACCTCGTGTTCCCCGGACTGGCCGCCAGCCAGCAGCAGAATGCGCTTCTTCACGCGGCGCAGTATGTCATGGGCAGGGTGGGAGCCAGAGGGCGTCAGCGGCGCAACCTTAGGGCGAGGCGTGCGCCTCCTCTCCGGCAGCCACCGGCAAGCGCACCGTGAACCGCGCCCCACCCAGCGGACTCTGCTCGGCGCAGGCTGCGCCCCCGTGGGCCTGGGCCAGCTGCTGCACAATCGCCAGTCCCAGGCCACTGCCCCCTGTGCCGCGCGTGCGGCTGCTGTCCAGCCTGGTGAAACGGGTGAACACGGCCTCACGGCTTTGTTCGGGGATTCCAGGGCCGTCGTCGTCCACATGCAGCCACGCCACAGCGCCGTCGACCTCCACGCTGACCTGAATCCGTCGGGCCGCGTGTTGCAGGGCATTTTCCAGCAGATTCACGGCAATCTGACGCACCCGTCCGGCGTCGGCGCGGAGCGGGATGGGCGACGGCGCCTGCAGCTGTAATGTGATGCCCCGCGCCCCGGCCCGGTCATCCAGATCACGCACCACCCTGGCGGTCAGGCCGGTCAGATCCACCGCTTCCGGGTGCAGGCTCAGGCGGCCCGCCTCGGCGAGCGTCAGCGTCCGCAGATCGTCCACCAGCCGCGTGAGTTGCTGAGTCTGCTGGCTGAGCAGCGCCACCTGTTCGGGACTCAGGGTGTACACGCCGTCCTCCAGCGCGTCCAGCCGCGCCTGCATGATCGCCAGCGGCGTGCGCAACTCATGGGCGATGTCGGCCACCGCCTGCCGCCGCTCGTTTTCCAGCGTCTGGAGATTATCGGCCATCTCGTTGAAGTTGCCCGCCAGCTCGGCCAGCTCGCGTTCGCCGCTGAGCACCGGCGCGCGGACGCTCAGATCCCCCTTGGCCAGTCCCGCCGCCGCCGCCGAGACGGCCAGAATGGGCTGGGCCAGACGGCGAGAGAGAAACAGTGCTAGCAGCGCCGAGACGGCGGCGGCCAGCACCCCCACACGCAGCAGGTTTTCCTGAATGTTCTCCAGAAAATCCTGGGTGCGGGGCGTGAAGCCCCTGGGCGGCCCGCTGCCGTCGTCCCGGCCCCGCACCCTGGCGCCAGCTTCGATCAGGATGTCGTTGCCGCCTGCGCCCCGCACCACGCCGTTCACGTCCGGGCTGCTGCGTCCGGGGGGCAGGTACGGATCGGCGGGCGTGCCGGTCCGAATCTGCGGCGTCGGTACGGCCACGATCACCTCGCCGCGGCGCTGCGCCTCCTGCTGGGCCCGCAGGTACTGCTGGACTTCCGGCGGCAGGCGGCGAAACTCGCCCTGCACGGCCAGATTGGAAAACACGAAGGTGCTGCCCACCGACAGCCCCACCACCGCCAGCATCGCCAGCAGCAGCGTGAACCCCAGCGAGAGGCCGCGCCGCTTGCGGGGGGCTGGCGTTCGGTTCAACCGGCAACCTCCAGCCGGTAGCCCACCCCACGCACGGTTCGCAGCAGTCCTGCCGCTCCTGCCCCCTCCAGCTTGCGCCGCACCCCGGCCAGATGTGCGTCCACCACGCGCTCCAGCGCCTCGGAGTCGGGCAGAGCGGCCGCCAGCAGCTCCTCGCGGGTAAAGGCGCGGCCCGGCGACTCGGCCAGATGCGACAGCAGCCGGAATTCGGCGGGGGTCAGGGTCAGCGCCTGACCGTTCACCCGGGCGATCACGGCGCGCGGATCAACCTCCAGCGGCCCCACCCGGATCGGTCTCTCGGCGTCCTCTAGCGCGGCGCTCGCACGGCGCAGCACCGCTTTCACGCGGGCCATCACCTCACGCGGTCGGAACGGCTTGACCACGTAATCGTCCGCGCCCAGTTCCAGCCCCACGATCTGATCGGTTTCCTCGGCGCGGGCCGTGACCAGGATGACGGGGGTGCCGCCGTCCGCCCGCACCGTCTTCAGCACGTCCAGGCCGCTCTTTCCAGGCAGCATCACGTCCAGTAGGATCAGATCTGGGCTGATGGCCCGGAAGGCACTCAGGGCCGCAAGGCCGTCCCCGGCACGCTCGGTGCGGTAGCCCTCCTGACGGGCGTAGGCTTCGAGCACCTCGGCGAGTTGCGGCTCGTCCTCCACGATCAGCAGCAGGGCGCTCATGGGCGGGCGCCAGACGTCGGGAGGGCTGGAGGTGTGCTTGTCGTCTGCCTTCGGCCAATGGCCAGCGGGGTGCCACGAGTCCCATTCATGCTTTCACCTTAAGCCCACCGCATGAAGACTGGGCGAAGGACAAAGGCGGCTTGGGCGGCCCTCAATCTGGGCTTCAGGCTCTCTCAGCGGGCTGAAAATCATCTTCGATAAATCTTCGAAAAGCCTGCGCGGAGTGTTCGCAGGGGGCGCCCAGACTGCGGCCATGAACGTTCCCCGACACTCAAGGCCGCCTCCCTGGCGTCTGTCACTCTTGACACTGGCCCTGTGCGGCGCGGCCTCGGCGCAGACTGGCGCGCCCCTGACCCTGGAGGACGCCCTGGCCCGTCTGGACGCTGCCCCCAGTGTGACCGCCGCGCGTCTGAGTGTGCAGACCGCCCAGACGGGGCTGAACGCGGCCCGCACGGCGCTGGGCCTCACGATCAGCGTCAGCGGCAACGCGGCCTACAGCGGCCCGCTCACGGCAGCGGACGGCACGGTCACGGCGGGCAGCACGAGCGGCGCGGCGGGCGTGAACGTCAGCCTGGGCGTGTTGCCGTGGTCCAGCAACCAGAGCGGGCTGCGGGGAGCCGAACGCGGTCTGGCGCTGGCCCAGGCCAGGCTGACCGACGCCCAGAATTCGGCGCGGCTGAACGTGGCGCAGCAGTATTTCGCTGCCGTGCTGGCGACACAGGAGGTGGACATCGCGGCCCGCACGCTGGCCCTGCGGCAGCGACAGTTGACCGTGGCCCAGACCCAGCAGAGCAGCGGCAACGCCACCGCCGGGAACGTGCTGGGCGCCCAGGCCGCCGTGCAGGCTGCCCAGGGCGCAGGCTTGCAGGCCGCCGCCAGTCTGGACGCCGCGCGGCGAGGGCTGGAAGCGGCACTGGGGGGTGCGGTGGGAGACGTGACGTTCAGCACCCAGCCGCCCGACACCGTGACCCTGCCCGATGTGGCGGCGCTGGTGGCACAGGCCAGGGCCACGCGCAGCGAGGTGATCGCGGCGCAGAACACCCTGGGTGCCGCACAGGATGACCTGGCCACGCAGCAGCGCGAGGCCACGCTGCCCGACGTGACCGCCAGCGTCCGCTACGGCCCCGGGGGCAGCGGCGGCCTGACCACGGCCCTGAACCTGCAGCAGGGCACCCTCAGCGCGGGCTACAGCCTGCCGCTGGGGGGGTCCGCCCAGAGTGCCAACCGCCTGAGCGCCAGCGTGACGGGCAGCTACGTGGTGTATTCGCCGGGTCAGAAAGCCCAGCTCTCTGCCGCAGAGGCCAGTGTCACGCAGGCGCAACTGTCGCTGAACGTGGCTCAGCAGAACGTGGAGCTGGACGTGCGAATCCGTTACAGCACCCTGCAAACGGGACTGATCACCGTGCAGACCCGCGCGACGGCGGTGGAGGTGGCGCAACTTGCCCTGCAGACGGCCCGGACCCGCCTGGAGGCAGGCACCGGGACGGCGGACGACGTGAGCGCCGCCGAACTCGAACTGGCGACGGCCCAGCGTGACCTGCTGGCCGCGCGCATCACCGCCCAGACCAACCTGCTTCAACTTCAGAACGCTGCCGGAGGCTCCCGATGAACCGCACGACACCACGCCAAAGACTCCTCCTGACCGCCTCCCTGCTGCTCGTTCCCCCGGCGCTGGCCCAGAGTGCGCCCAGCGTGACCGCCACTGCCGCCGTCACCGCCGCCCTGACCAACAACGCCGACGTGAAGACCGCGCAGGCCAATCTGGACAAGGCTTCTGCCGTCAACCGCGCCGCGCAGGCCGATCCCAGCGCGCTGGTGGCCGCCAAGCTGAGCGCGTCCGGCGGGCAGGCCCAGGCCCAGGCGGCGCTGCGAGGCGCACGGCTGAACACCCTGCAGAGCACGGTCACGGCCTTTACGGCGCTGCTGGAAGCGCAGGAGAATGTGAACCTCCAGACCCTGCAGGTGGCGGTGGACAGCAAGGCGGTGCAGGTGGCGCAGGTCAAGCAGAACGTCGGCAACGCCACCGCGCTGGACGTGGAGGGCGCGCAAAACACCCTGGCGGGCAGCCAGCAGAATCTGGCAGACGCCAGGGCGCAGGTGGGCCTCGCCAGCGCGCGGCTGTCCACCCTGACCGGGCTGGGCGGGGGCGTCCGGGCGGCAGGCGTGGCCACGGTGCCGAAACTCGGCGCCACCCTGAGCAAGTTGCAGGCGGGTCTTGGCACGCTGACCTCGCAGGTGTCGGCGAACAACGATCTGGCTGCCGCGCAGCTGAACGTCAAGCTGGCCGACAACGACTTCACCCCAGCCCGTACCCTTCAGGACGCCCGCACAGCCCTGGCAAACGCGCAGCGCAGCCTGGACAGCGCCGTGAAGAGTGCCACGCAGGCCCTCGCCAGCGCGTACCAGACGGCCCAGAACAGCTCCGAACTGCTGGGCGTGGCGCAGGCGCGTGAAGCCGCTGCCCTCAAAACCTACAACCAGGATGCGGCGCGGCTCAGGAGCGGAACCATCAGCCCCGTCGAACTGCAGAATTCGCAACTGGCGCTCAAGAAGGCGCAGTTTGCCCGCCTGCAGGCGCAGGACAACGTGCTCGAGGCCCTGGCCGCCCTGTCCGTCGCCAGCGGGCAGAACCTGACCGGTATTGGCGGGGCGCTGTGACCACCACGTCTTCCCCCGCGCGTGGCAGCACGGCCCGGCCCCGGCGCTGGCCGCTGTTCGTGCTGGGGGCGCTGCTGCTGGGCAGCGTGGGGGGCGGCCTCTATCTGGCCCGCACCGGGGCCGAGACTGCCGTGGCTGCTCCCACAGTGTCCACGGCAACAGTGCAGCGAGGCATGGTTCGGATCAGCGTCAATGGCCCTGGCACACTGGAGGCAGGGGCCACCCGCACGGTCGGGGCCGATCAGGCGGGCACCGTGGGCGCTGTGCCGCCGGTGGGCGAGCGCGTCACCAGGGGGCAACTGCTGACCCGCCTGAGCAGCGACACGGTGGAGCAGAATGTTCAGACCGCACAACTGAATCTGGACAAGGCCCGTGCCAGTCTGGACGCCACACGCGCCAACCAGGCCAGCAGCGCGGCGCAGCGGGGCAGCAGCGTGAGCAGCGCGCAGAACAGCGTCGCGCAGGCGCAGCAGACCCTGGCGGAGACGCAGCGCACCCTGGACGGGCAGCGGCAACTCCACGCCATCGGCGCGCTGTCGGACGCCGATCTGAACACCGCGCAGGCCAACGTGACCAAGGCAGAACTCGCGCTGGCCAGCGCCCGCGCGTCCCTGAACGCCGCCCAGACCCAGAGCAGCACAGGCCAGAGCAGCGACGCCGAGAACCTGCGCGGCGCCCAGATCGCGGTGCAGCAGGCGCAAACCGCTCTGGAAACCGCGCAGCAGTCGCGCGCCAGCCTCAAGCTGTACGCGCCGATCAGTGGCGTGGTTAGTACGGTGGGCGCCGACGCGGGCACGGTGGTCAACAGCGGCACCACCATCCTGACCATCCTGGACGACAGCACCCTGAATTTGCCCGTGCAGATCGACGAGACCGAGATCGCGGGCGTGCAGGCCGGACAGACGGCGGAAGTGACGCTGGACGCCTACGACGGTCAGACCTTCACCGGCAAGGTGGCGCGAGTGTCGCCAGGGGCCACGCAGTCCAGCGGCATCAGCGTGTTCACCGCCACGGTCACGCTGCCCAATCCGGACGGTCAGCTGCGCAGCGGCATGACCGCTGAGGCCGAGATCATCCAGAGTCAGGAACGTGGGCTGATCGTTCCCAGCAAAGCCATCCAGACGGTCCGGAACCGCAGTTACGTGGAGGTGCCCGGTGCGGAGCCTGAGCGCGTACGCGTCACGACGGGGGCCACCGACGGCACCAATACGGTGATCACCGACGGGCTGGCCGCCGGGCAGGAAGTGATCGTGCCCGGCACGGCGCGCAGCACCTCGACCTCTGGCAGCTCGGGCACGCGCAACACGGGTGGCTTTGGCGGAGGCCCCCCTGGCGGCGGGTTTGGAGGTCAGCCATGACCGCTCCACGCGCAATTCAAGCGACTGGGCCTGTGATTTCGCCGCCGCCCGTCGTGGATCTGCGCGGCATTCGCAAGGTCTACGAGCAGGGCGATGTGGTCTTCGAGGCCCTCAAAGGTGTGGACGTGCAGATCGTTCAGGGCGAGATGGTGGCGCTGATGGGGCCGTCGGGCAGCGGCAAGACCACCCTGATGCAGATCATCGGCCTGCTGGACCGCCCCAGTGCGGGCAGCTACGTCCTGGGCGGGCGCGACGTGACCACCCTCAGCGAGAACGAGCGCGCCGAGGCCCGCAACACCGACATCGGCTTCGTGTTCCAGGCCTTTCACCTGTTGCCCAGATTGAACCTGCTGGAAAACGTGGAGGTGCCGCTGACCTACGCCGGGGTGACTGCCGCCGAGCGCCGCGAACGTGCCCTTGACGTGCTGCGCCGCGTGGGCCTGGAGGACAAGGCCCGCAATCTGCCCAGTCAGATCAGCGGCGGGCAGAAACAGCGCGTGGCGGTGGCCCGCGCCCTGGCAGGCAGCCCCCGCCTGCTGCTGGCCGACGAGCCGACGGGCAACCTGGACACCCGCACCGGCGAGGAGGTCATGGCCCTGTTCGGTGAATTGCATGCCGAGGGCACCACGGTGGTGCTGGTCACGCACGAGCCGGAGATCGGCGCCTACGCCGAGCGCATCATCCGCGTGCGTGACGGCCTGGTGGAATCCGATGAGCGACAGACCCCCAGACGGGCAGACAGGCGGTCAGGCCCATGACCACCACCTCCGAGCCCCAGCAGGAACGGGCGGCGGAGCGGTCTGCGCCGCCCGTGCGTCGGGGCGGCATCGGTCTGGGCGGGGCCTTCACGATTGCGTGGCGGGCCATTGTCGGCACGCCCATGCGTTCGATCCTCACCGCGCTGGGCGTGATCATCGGCGTGGCGGCGGTGGTGGCGCTGACCGCCATCGGGCAGGGCAGCACGGCGGGCGTCACCGACCGGCTGGAATCACTGGGCACCAACCTGCTGACGGTCCAGAGCGCGCGTGGCGGCGGGGGTGGGAGTCTGGTGCGGGGCGGCCCCCGCCAGACCATTACCGTCAAGGACGCCGAGGCGCTGGCCGCTGCCTTCGGAGACCGCGTTTCGGGCGTGGCCCCCACCGTCAACAGCAACGTGCAGGCCAAGCTGGGCAGCCTGAACACCCAGGCCAGCGTGGTGGGCACGTGGCCCGCCTACGCCACGGTCCGCAACAGCCCGGTAGAGGCCGGGGACTACTTCACGCAGGCCGACGTGGATGGACGCAAGCGTACGGCGGTCATCGGCCACCAAGTGTTGGTTGACCTGTGGGGCGAGGGTGCTGTGGACACGGACGCCCTGAACCAGAAGATCCGCCTGGGCAGCGTGACCTTCACGGTGGTGGGCGTGCTGCCAGACAAGGGCAACAGCGGCTTCGGCAATGCCAACAGCCAGGTTCTGATTCCCCTGAGCACCTACCTCCAGCGCTTCTCGCGCACCAACAGTGCGGGGGGGCAGCCCACCGTCAGCAACGTATACCTCTCGGCCAGCAACGCCAAGGATCTGACTCAGCTCCAGACCGACGTGACCGATCTGCTCAGCGTGCGTCATGATCAGACCGATCCCGACAACCTAGACTTTCAGGTGCAGAACCAGGCCGACAGTCTGGCGAGCCTGAACGCCATCACCTCGACGCTGACCATCCTGGTGGGGGCCATCGCAGGGATCAGCCTGCTGGTGGGCGGCATCGGCATCATGAACATCATGCTGGTGTCGGTCACCGAGCGCACCCGCGAGATCGGCGTTCGCAAGGCGCTGGGGGCCAAGCCGCGCGACATCCTCACGCAGTTTCTGGTGGAGGCGTCGCTGCTGTCCATCGGCGGCGGTGTGATTGGCCTGGGCCTGGGCATCGCGGCGGCCTATGCGGGCAAGTTCTTCAGCATCGCGCCCGTCTTCTCTCCCACACCCATCATCATCGCCTTCATCTTCAGCGCCCTGGTGGGCATCTTCTTCGGCTACTACCCGGCCGCGCGGGCCGCGCGGTTAGACCCGGTGGACAGCCTGCGTTACGAATGAGCTTGACCGCCCACGTCTTGATTCCCACACCTCACTCCAAGGAGCAACGCCCATGAAAAACAGCCTCTTCCTGACCAGCGTTTTGATCCTCTCCGCCTTCGCCTCGGCGCAGCAGAACACCCCGAACCGCCAGATGACGCCGGAAATGCGCGCCCGCATGGCGCAATTCCAGTCCATCAACGATCTGGCACAGGATATTCGTCTGCTGCCTGAACTGGAGAAAAACAAGGCCACCGCCCTGACCAAAGCACAGGCCAAGCAATTGTTGCCGATCCTAACCGCCCTGCAGAAGGCGACGAGTGTGCAGCCCAATGACGCCAAGAAGTACCTGTCGCAGATCGAGGACAAACTTCTGACCGACAAGCAGCTCACCGCGCTGGACGGCCTGATGCTCAAGGCCGAGCAGCAGCGGGCCGCCCAGCGTGCCCAGCGTGGGACGAACGGCGCAGGCGGGCAGGGGCAGGGAGGTGTGCGGATTCCCGGCGTGCCCGGCGGCTTTGGCGGTGGTTTCGGTGGTCAGCGTCCCGGTGGTCAGGGCGCGGCAGGCGGCCAGAACGCACAGGGCGGCCAGTTCGATCCCAGCAAGTTCAACCCCTTCAAGCAGGGCCGTGCGGCGGACGCCTTGAAGGCGTACATCGCCGTATTGCAGAAGAAGTAGAGGGGGCAGAAGGGCGTGCCCTATCCGAACATTGGATAGGGCACGTCTTCTTCAGGTTTCACTCCGGGGCTCCGGCGTAGGTTTCGCTCCGTGAAACAGTGTGGGACTGGTTTGACCACGCAGTGTGGGCAGAAAGTCGCTCACGCACTCGCACTTGTGCGGGCTCAGCTCCCCGTGCGGCGGAACTCCCCGACGCTCATGATCCCTCCTGCCTCCCAATTGTCCCGCCCCAGCCATGCTGAAATAGGGGTCTGATGGCCGCCTCTTCCCCCCACAACGCGCAGCAGGCCGAGGCCGGACGCACGCCGACCCTGGCCGTGTTGGTCGGCATTTTCATGGTGACGATCACGCCGTTCGTGGCTGGGCTGGTGCAGGGGCAGACGGCGGACTGGACGCGCAACCTGCTGTATGCCATCGCCACTGGTGTTCTGCTGTTTAACGTCTGGCGCGGCAGCGTGTGGGCGTGGCGGCTGACTGTGGGGTTTTGCATGGTGGCAGGGCTGGTGGTGTTCGTGGTCGGCATGCTGGCCGGTTCGGTGGCGTGGCAGGGCTGGGTGGTCAGTGGGGCCGGGCTGGCTTACCTGCTGCTGGGCACCGCGCTGGTGGGCACCGCCGTCATTCGCGCTTTTCTGGACTCCCGCTGGGCAGCGCGGGGGCGGCAGCTGAGAGGCAAGGCGTGACTGACACGGCGGGCCGCCGCTTCGTCGTGCAGGGTACCAACAACTCCTTTGTGTGCCAGCACTGCGGCATACAGGTCCTGCCACTGACCAACGGCAGCGTCCGCAACCATTGCCCTGCGTGTCTGCACAGCCTGCATGTGGACGTCTTGCCCGGTGACCGCGCCAGCACCTGCCACGGTCTACTGGTGCCGGTAGGCGCAGAGCAGAGCGGAAAGAAAGGCTGGATCATCGTCCACCAGTGCGCCAGGTGTGGGTTCACGGGCCGTAACCGCACCGCCCTGGACGATCCACGGCAGCCGGACGACTGGGACGCGTTGATCGCGCTGACCACAAGAGGGCGGTAGACCGACAGGCTGAAGATCTGTCTTTCCCGGCCCCGGGCGCAACCCGGACAGTATCCTGTGCCCCATGGCTCTCTGGATTTTCTGCGGGTTCATCCTGCTCAGCGCGACCTTTATCCTGATGCTCAGCATGGGGCCGCTCAAGGCTGCGCCGAATGCGGGAGCGCTGCGAACGGTGGCCTTCGTGCAGTTCGCCGCCGCTGCCCTGCTGGCTGTGGCGCGCGTGGCAGGCGCCGCGTGACGGGCATGGGCAGCGCCGTGAAGGGCGTGCAGACGATCGACCTGAAGTTTCAGAACACTCCCGGCGTGATCGCCTCCTACCTTCTCGACACCGGGGATGGGCTGGCGGTGGTGGACACCGGGCCAAGCAGCACCCTGCCCGCGCTGAGCGCCCGCCTGGAGGCACTGGGCGCGACGCTGGACGACGTGCGCCATCTGCTGCTCACGCATATCCACTTTGACCATGCTGGGGCCGCCGGAACCATCCTCGCGCGGGTGCCGGGGGCGCGGGCCTACGTTCATGAGCGCGGCGCAAAACACCTGGCCAGCCCGGAACGCTTGGTGGCCAGTGCCACCCAGATCTACGGTGACGCGATGGATCGCCTGTGGGGCGAGATGCTGCCTATTCCACCTGAGAAACTGACCGTGCTGGCGGGCGGCGAAACACTTCAGATCGGCAACCTCGCCGTGGACGCCCTGTACACGCCGGGCCACGCGGTTCACCATCTGGCCTACCACATCGGGCCGGATCTGTTCGTGGGAGACGTGGGCGGAGTGCGTCTGGACACGCGCCAGACCCCGCGTGCGCCCACGCCGCCGCCGGATATCAATCTGGAAGTCTGGAGACAGAGCGTGGCGGCGTTGCGCGAACGGGACGCCGGGACCCTGCATCTGGCCCATTTCGGCAGCTATCCCCACGAGGCTGCCCACTGGGACGGGCTGCTGGACAAGATGGAGCTGGACGCGCGGCGGATCCACGCCGGAATGGAGGCGGAACAGGACTTTGAGACGATCTCTGAGGCGTATACCAAAGTGCTGATGCAGGAACTGCTGGCGGAAGGTGAGGATCTGCCCTCCCGCTACGATTTCGCCTGTCCGCCGTGGATGAGCGTGCAGGGCTTGATGCGCTACTGGCAGAAAAAAGCGGTGCGTCCGTCTTGAACGTCCTGGTCATTGGTAGCGGCGGGCGCGAACACGCCATCGTCCACGCCTGCGCTCGGCAGGGCCATACGGTGCTGTGTACTCCGGGCAATCCTGGCATCGCCCAGCTCGCCCGCATTCTGGACAGCCCCCAGGACGCCGATACGCTGGCCGAACTGGCCGTGCGCGAGGCGGCGGACGTGGTCATCGTTGGTCCAGAAGCCTATCTGGCGGCGGGCGTGGTGGATGCCTGTACGGCGCGCGGTGTTCCTGCCTTCGGCCCGACCCGGGCGGCCAGCCGCCTGGAAGGCGACAAGGGCTGGAGCAAGGCGTTCATGCACAGGCACGGCATCCCCACAGCGCAGCACGCCACTTTCACTGATCTGGACGAGGCGCTGGCGCACCTGGAAACCCTGTCTGCGCCCATCGTGATCAAGGACGCTGCATTACGGGCGGGCAAGGGCGTGACGATTGCCCGCAGCGGGGCCGAAGCTGTGGCTGCTCTGCACGACATCTTCAGCGTGCCGGATGCCTGCGCCGTCATCGAGGACTTCATGACCGGGCAGGAGGTGTCGGTGCTGGCCCTCACCGATGGCGAGCGCTTCGCCCTGACCCCGCCCAGCCAGGACCACAAGACCATCTTCGAGGGCGACACCGGTCCCATGACCGGCGGCATGGGTGTGGTATGCCCCTTTCCGCTGTCGGACGGCGATCTGGCGGTCATCCGTGAGCGCATCATCGCCCCCACCCTGGCCGGAATGCGGGCCGAGGGCCTGCCTTTTAGGGGTGTGCTGTACGCCGGGCTGATGCTGACGCCGGACGGCCCCAGGGTGGTGGAGTTCAACGCCCGCTTCGGTGACCCCGAGGCCGAGGCTGTGCTGCCGCTGCTCGGCAGTGACCTTGCGCAGCACTGCCTGGACGCGGCGACCGGACAACTCGACCCGCAGACCGTCCACTTTGGCGACGAGGCCAGCGCGGTCATCATCCTGGCGGCTCCCGGCTACCCTGGCGATCCGGTGCGCGGCGTGCCGCTGGGCCTGCCCAGTATCGGCGTGGGAGAGGTGATCTACCACGCCGGAACCCGTGAAGTGGATGGAGAGCTGCAGAGCAGTGGCGGGCGGGTACTGGCCGTGACCGCTGTCGCTCCGACGCTGAACACCGCTCTGGCGCGCGCCTACGCGCTGGCGGACCGGGTGGAATTTGCGGGCGCGCAGCTGCGGCGCGACATCGGTTCCCGAATTGGGGCGCGTGCGGCAGAAGAATAGGGACTGGCTCCCTCCGCCTCCGGGGATTCGTGAACTGCGGCCTGCTTCAGGCTTCCGCTTTCCTGTAGACTGACGGGCTGACCCTGCCTCCGGCACAGAGAGGCGAGAGGACGGAGGAGAGCGCATGACGCAAATGATCGATTCACCTGCGACGGTGAACAAGCAGGAACGGCCCACCCGTAAGGTCGGCTTTATCAGCCTGGGCTGCCCCAAGGCACTGGTGGACAGCGAGCGTATCCTGACCCAGCTGCGCGTGGAGGGCTATGAGGTGTCCCCCAGCTACGAGGGCGCGGACGCTGTGGTGGTCAACACCTGCGGCTTCATCACGCCCGCCGTGGAGGAGTCCCTGAGCGCCATCGGTGAGGCGCTGGACGCCACGGGCCGCGTGATCGTCACCGGTTGCCTGGGAGAGCGCCCCGAGAAGATCCTGGAGCGTCACCCCAAAGTCGCCGCCATCACCGGCAGCGAGGCCGTGGACGACGTGATGATGCACGTGCGCGAGCTGCTTCCCATCGAGACGGACGAGTTTACTGGCGTCCTGCCTGTCGCTGCTCCCGGAATGCGTCCTGAGCGCGAGCTGGCCAGACACGGCGACGTGTTCGCGCCCACCATCAAGCTGACGCCCCGGCACTACGCCTACGTCAAGATCGCCGAGGGCTGTAACCACACCTGCGCGTTTTGCATCATTCCCAAGCTGCGCGGCCTGCAGGTGTCACGCGACGCTGGCGCGGTGCTGTACGAGGCCTTCCGGTTGATCGCGGGCGGCACCAAGGAACTGATGGTGATCTCGCAGGACACCTCCGCCTACGGGGTGGACCTGCGCTACCGCGAGTCCGAGTTTCAGGGCGAACAGGTCCGCGCCCACCTGACCGATCTGGCCGTCAAGCTGGGGGAAATGGGCGCGTGGGTGCGCATGCACTACGTCTACCCGTACCCGCACGTGGACAGAATCGTGGAATTGATGGCGCAGGGCAAAATCCTGCCGTACCTGGACGTGCCGCTGCAACATGCCTCGCCCCGCATCCTGAAACTGATGCGGCGGCCCGGCGCGGGCAAGCAGCTGGACACCATCCGGCGCTGGCGCACCATCTGCCCCGAACTGACCATCCGCAGCACCTTTATCGTGGGCTTCCCTGGCGAGACGGAGGAAGAGTTCCAGGAATTGCTGACCTTCCTGGAGGACGCGAGGCTGGACCGTGTGGGCGCCTTCGCCTACTCGGACGTGGAGGAAGCCGACGCCAACGCGCTGCCGGATCCCGTGCCAGACGACGTGAAACAGGATCGCCTCGCCCGCTTCATGGAGGTGGCCCAGCGCATCAGCACCGAGCGTCTGGCCGAGAAGGTGGGGCGCGTGATGGACGTGATCATCGACGAGTTCAACGACGACGAAGACGATGCGCCGGGAACACGTCTGATCGGACGGACCAAGGGCGACGCTCCTGGCATTGATGGGCAGGTCTACCTGTTCGCAGGCGACTTCGCGGGTCAGATTAAAATTGGCGATATCGTGCGCGTCCGGATTGAGGACAGCGACGAATACGATCTGTTCGGGGAAGTGGTGGAACGCCCCGAGTGGAAGCCGAATGTGCCACAGTTGGGGCATTTCGGGGGGCATCACTGAGGCCGCTCTAGATTGGCAAAAAAGCTGGGGACCGCATCTCTTTCCTGCGGTCCCCAGCTTTTTTGCTGCTGCCTATGCTCCCGGCGTATAGCGCCCCAGCAGGAACTCGACGACATCCTCTGCCCGGTACCCAAGCGGCCACGCGGCGATGTCATTCAGGCTGTCGCCGCTGGTCATCAGTGAATCTTCCACGTACCCGCCCTTCTGTACCTGAGCGTATCCGGCGTCGGTCATCAGGGCGTTGCACAGGCATTTGCGGCCCACGGTGTCCTCAATTTTGCCCCCCTTGGACAGATAGGCATCCACGGGTTCGGCGGCGCAGCGCAGCCCCGTTTTGCCGTCCTCGGCGGCGTAGGCTTCACGCAGGTAGCCGATGTCGCACACGCGTGGGCGCGCCGCGTACAACTCGGGGCTGGCCAGGGTATCACTCAGCTGCACCACCTTGAACGGGAATCCGGTAGGGGAGGCCAGGGGATCGGTGTAGACGTCCACCCCACCCTCCTTCGTCAGCCCATGAACCTGCTCCCGTAGGTCGTCGCGCAGACCGCTGTCGGCGCAGTACGCGAATAGCGTGCCCACCTGAATGCCCGCTGCGCCGCGCGCCAGCGCTTCCTGCAAGGCTTCGGGGGTGGCTCGACTGCCCGCCAGCCAGAACGGCAGGCCGAGCTTTTTCATCTCATCCAGATCGGCGATGTCGCGCTCGCCGTAGATCGGCTGGCCGGACTCGTCGAACGTGGGATTCCCGCGTGGCGGCGCATTGTGGCCCCCGGCGGTGGGACCCTCGATCACGAAACCCTCTACCGAACCGCTGGCCTTCTTCATCAGCACCCCTGCCAGAATGTGCGAGGTGACAATGGGGTAGAACTTCGGGCGCTTCAACTCGCGCCGCTCCAGTCCGTATTCGGTGGGATCGAAGGTGAGAACGGCCGCTTCCCCGCCCTTGACGTCTAGCTTGATCGAGGCCTGCCCCCCCGCCGCGAAGGCGTCCAGAACGCCTGGAATCTCACGCGGAATGCCCGCACCCATGATCACGACGTCGGCTCCGGCCAGCATCGCGCCGTAGAGGGCCGGGACAGTGTGCAGTTGCAGCTTGGTGAGCAGGTTGACGCCCACTGGATTGTCATGCCCCTCGCGCGCCAGGAACACCTCGACGAAGCTGCCCATCACACCCAGCTCCCAGGCCGCGCCGTGCTTGGTTACGGTGGGTAGAGGCACACGGCGGTACGACTGGCCGGGGGCGCGCCCGCCTTCCAGGAAGTACATCCTGATAACCTTCTCGGCGCGCTCCTGGTTGGGGTAGGCGGCCAGGGCGCGGCGCACGTGGCCGCCCTCATCCCCGTCCTGCAGGCGTCGCACCAGCACGTTGTCGATGCCGGTGCAGGACACGATCCCCAGCTGCCCGATCCGGGAAACGGCCTTCGCCAGCTCCCAGTGCGAGATGCCCACGCCCATGCCGCCCTGAATGATCTGCGGCAGCGCGGGAGTGCGGGGAGCAGGAATGGTGGAAGTGGTTGCTGTGGGAGTTTGCGTCATGTTCAAAGACCTTTGGAGACGCCGGAGTCGGCGGAATAGATGTGGACGGGGTGCAGGATGAGGCACTTAGCAAGGGGCTCTGACCGAAAAGGGCAGAGTCTTCCCCGGTATATTTCACTAGTATTCCACTGCTCCACTCAGGAATCGGCAAGTTGGAACGCAGTCAAAAGGCCAGCTCAATAAGGACGGGGTGGGCTGCGAAGTGCCTGAGCGTCGGAAGGCCACCTGCCCAATCCCTGGGGCGGGGTCTGCCGAAAAGGGTGGCTGACCTCCGGGAACGTTCCGTACAGCCGCCCGTGAGGGCGGAGGTGATGTGGAAGGCCACTGTAAGGCCGGGACGCTTACACTTCTCCGGTGAGCCTTGACGTGTTGCTGGTGGTCTTCGCTGGTCTGTTCGGCCTGCTGGTGGGATCGTTTTCCAATGTGCTGATCTGGCGGCTGCCGCGCGGCGAGAACATCGCCTTTCCGCCCAGCCACTGCCCCCACTGTGACCACGGCCTCAGCCCGCGCGATCTGGTGCCTCTGTTTTCCTGGCTGTCGCTGGGAGGCAAGTGCCGCTATTGCCGCGCGCCGATCAAAACCCGCTATCCGATCGTGGAGGCGCTGACCGGACTGGGCTATGCCACCATCGCCCTGCTGTTTCCCATTGCCACCTACGGCGCGGGCAGCCTGGGGTTGATGCTGCTGTTCACGCTGCTGCTGGTGGGCAGTGCGATTGACCTGGACACCTACACCATCCCCGACGAACTGACCCTGCCGGGCGTCGCGCTGGGCCTGCTTTTCGGCTTTTTCAATGGACGGAACGGTGTGGAGGGGCTGCCTGATCTGGCGGGAGCGGTCAACGGCGCCCTGCTGGGCGCGGGCTTGCTCGTCGCCATCAACCAGTTCGGCTCGTGGGTGCTGCGCCGATTCCGCGAGCGGCAGTATCCGGAATTTCCTGTCGGTTTTCAGCAGATCAGTGTTGGGCTGCTGGCGGGCGCCTGGCTGGGGCCGTGGTGGGGTGCGGGCGTGGGCCTGCTGTCGGCGGTGGTCAATGCGGTCAGCCGGCGCGTCGTCCGCGTACCGGAGGCCCTGACCCTGGGTGGCCTGTTGCTGAGCGTGGTGGTGGGCAGTGCGGGCATCGGTCCCGGCCTGATTCTAATGGTGCAGGGTTCGCTGGCGGCGGCAGGGGCAGTGTCCCTGGTGGCTGGCGTGTATTGGTGGTTCAAGCACCGGCAGGGAGCAGAGGCCGACGGCGCAGACGAGCAGTACGATGCCAGCGCGATGGGCTTCGGCGACGTGAAGCTGGCCGCCGTGATCGGCGCGTTTCTGGGTTGGGAGCGGCTCCTGGTGGCGCTGGTGGTGGCTGTCTTCGCCGGGGCGATCATTGGCGTGTTTCAGCTGGCCCGCAAAAGCGAGAACCGCGTCAAATTCGGTCCTTTTCTGGCCTTCGGCGCACTGGTGGCGCTGATCTGGGGCGCAAGCATCGTGCAGGGCTACCGGGGAATGCTGGGACTGTAACTGTGAACGGCGAAATGAGGGAGGCCACGGCGAGTCGCCGGGCCTCCCTCATTTCGCTGAGCTCAGGTCACTTCAGCATGGCAACGTCAATGGGCGTGCAGGCCACACCTGCATCTGCCGGGGTGCCATCCGGGCCAGTGGCCGTGTGAATGTTGAAGTACTTGGCGTCCATGATGGCCGACTTCTCGACGCTGCCGGACAGGCTGAGCATGCCGGTAGCGTCGGTCTGGCCCACGATCTTGCTGGCCAGGATGGGGGCGCCGCCGCTGGCGCAGGGATCGGTGCTCATGGTGCCCATTACGTGGTAGTGGGCCACGTAATAGGTGCTGGGGGCCAAGCCCATTACTTTGGCGGTGGTCATGACCATGGTGCCGCTCGTCGTGGGCGTGACCGTGCCGCTGGAGTTCAGCGCCATCCCGGCAGGCTGCTTGGTCAGTGTGTAGGACATCATGTTGCCCGACATCATGGTGCAGGCGCTGAGGGCAACGGCCAGGGCGGGCAGCATCAGAATACTTTTCATAGTGGGACCTCCATGGAACTTTGAATTGTCTGTCGTCTCGCAGTGTGGCGTCTCTCCCTCGCCCGGAGTGTCGCATCACCTGCTTTATAACGGAGTGCTTAAGGTGTCTCATCGAGTCCCGATTGTGCCGATGACTGACCGGTCCGGAAGGAGGGGACACGGCTGACACGCACAGTCGCAGGATCGGCCAGGACTTATCCTGGGTTCAATCCTTTCCATTTCCCTTCTCTGCGAGGTTCCGCCATGACTGCCACTGCACCTCTGCCCGTCGTGCCACAACCTTCCGAAATCGATCTACGCCGCCTGTTCCAGACTCAGCGGGACTGGCGCTGGCGAGCCGCGCAGACAGGCGCTGCCGAGCGTCAGGCGATCTTGCGGCGGCTTCACGACGCGATCAGGGGGGGGCGAATGGCACTGGCCGACGCCCTGGCCCTTGACCTGGGCAAGAGCCGCGCCGAGGCCGAGATCACCGAGATTCATCCGGTGCTCGAAGAGTTGCAGTTCGTTATCCGCCGCCTGCCGCGCTGGATGGCGCCGCGCCGGGTCAGCACCCCACTGATGCTGGCCGGAGCACACAGCGAGGTGCAGCTTCAGGCCCGCGGGGTCACCCTGATCCTCAGCCCCTGGAATTACCCGGTCAATCTGGCGCTCTCGCCGCTGGTCGCCAGTCTGGCGGCGGGCAATACGGTGGTGCTCAAGCCCAGCGAGAAGGCCCCGAACGTTTCACGCGTCCTCCGGGAACTGCTGGAGCGTGTCTTCGAGCCACGACTGGTGGCGGTGGTCCAGGGTGATGGCGCGGTGGCCCATACCCTGACCACGCTGCCCTTTGACCATATTTTCTTCACGGGCAGCGGTGAGATTGGGCGCAAGGTGATGGCCGCCGCTGCGCAGAACCTGAGCAGCGTGACCTTGGAACTGGGCGGCAAGTCTCCCGCCATCGTGCATCCCAGCGCGGAATTGAAGACGGCAGCCGAACGCGTTGCCTGGGGCAAACTGCTCAATGCTGGGCAGACCTGCGTGGCCCCTGATTACGTGTTGCTGCCGGAAAACATGCGCGACGCCTTTGTGCTGGAGGTGGACGCGGTGATCGCCCGCCGTTACGGGGACCGCGCGTGGCTGCGTGCTGGCCCCGATTACGGACGCATGGTGGACGCGGCCAGTGTCGAGCGTCTCCAGAAGCTGACGGCCCGCAGCGTTGAGGGGGGCGCCCGGGTGGCACTGGGCGGCGAGTTCGATCCGCCGTCGCGCTTCATCTCACCCACCGTAGTCACGGACGTGACGCCCGGGATGCCATTGATGGGCGAGGAGTTGTTTGGCCCGGTGCTGCCGGTGCTGACCTACCGCAGCTTTGAAGAAGCGCTGGCGCTCGTGCGTCAGCTGGACCCCCCGCTTGCCCTATACCTGTTCGCCGAGGACGAGGGGGCCATTGAACAGGTCAAGCAGGAGACCACCAGCGGCGGCATGGTGGTTAACGGGGCGGTCATTCACCTGACCAATCCGCACTTGCCTTTCGGCGGCGTGGGTCCCAGCGGCATGGGCAACTACCATGGCGAACACGGTTTCCGGACCTTCAGTCACGAGCGCGCCATCCTGCGTGAACCACGCCCGTCTCCAGTGCGGCTGATGTACCCGCCGTATGGCCGCCCGCTGCCGCGGCTGACTGCCTGGGCCCTCCGGTTGCTGGAACGTCAGGCTGGGCCGCGCGAGTAGGACCACGTGACCGGCACTTTTGCAGACTGGGATTTCACGGCGGTCATCACCGCCGGGGGACGGTCCAGCCGTTTCGGCTCGGACAAGGCGCTGGCCCTCCTGCGCGGGAAGCCTCTGTTGAGGCACGTCGCCGACAGTCTGCGGGCATGTCCCACCCGCCTGCTGATCGCGCCCGCCGGCAAGTACGCCCTGTCGGGCTGGAAGGTCATCCCTGATACCCGGCCCGGAGAGGGGCCGCTCGCCGGGTTGGAAGCGGGCCTGCGCCACGCGCCGACAGAATGGCTGGCGTTTACAGGAGTCGACCTGCTAGGGCTGACCCCCGGGTTCTGGGCAGCGTTGGCCCAGGCCCGCTCGCCAGCCGTCCGGGCAGTTCTGCCCCTTGACAGGATGGGCCGCCCACAACCGTTGGCGGGGTTGTACCGCCGCGATCTGCTCGGGCACGTCACGGATCTGCTGGACAGGGGTGAACGTCGCTTGCGGCTCGCCGCGCCTTCCGAGCACTGCGTGTGCGTTTCCCTGGCAGGCCTATCCTCCGCCTTGAGGAACGTAAACTCTCCAGATGATCTGGCCGCTCTCGTTGCGGAAACCGCCAGTCCGTCAAAACAATAAAAAAGCCGCCTCATCCGGCGGTGTTGATAAAAAATATAGCGCGCTATGCAGCGTCTGTCAAGATCATGCAGCGGGCACTGGCCCAATCCCCCAGCCGATCGTCCTGGCGTATCGTCAAAGGAGGCCACGAGACAAATGCTCTGGCCTCCTCAACGGGTGTGATCGGTTATTCGCGCTCGACGTTCCGCAGGAAGGCCGGGATATCGTAGTCCTTGGGATCGTAACTGCTGCCGCTGCCCCGGATCGGGCGGACGATATTGTCGATGACGCTGCCACGGGCATTGCCGCTAGCGATGCTCATGGGGGTCTCGTTGAAGCCGGTGGCGATCACGGTCACGCGGACCTCGTCGCCCGCCGCCTCGTCAGGGGTGATGCCGAACAGAATGTCGGGATCCTCGAAACCGGTGGCCTCGCGGATTTTCTCGACAATCTCGTTGGCGTCGGTCATGCTCAGGTCGTAGCTGCCCGTTACGTTGACCAGAATCCGGCGCGCACCCTGAATCCCGCGCTCCAGCAGCGGGCTGTGAATGGCGCTCATGGCGGCCTCCTCAGAGACCTTCTCGCCCCGGCCCGCGCCGATGCCCATCAGGACCGTGCCGCTGTTGGACAGTAGGTTGCGCACGTCCGCGAAGTCCAGGTTGATCATGCCCTCGACATTGATCACGTCGCTGATGCCCTTGACGCCGTAGTACAGCACGCGGTCAGCGATCAGGAAGGCCTCGCGGAAGGACACTTTTTTGTCCACAGCGGTCAGCAGCTTCTCGTTGTCCACCACGATCATACCGTCGACGGCGTCGGCCAGCTTGCTGATGCCTTCCTCGGCGATCCGCAGGCGTTTTGGTCCTTCAAAGCGGAAGGGGCGCGTGACGATCGCCACCGTCAGAATGCCCATTTCACGGGCGATCTGGGCCACCACCGGAGCGGAGCCGGTACCTGTGCCGCCGCCCATGCCCGCCGTGATGAACAGCATGTCGGTGCCGCCCAGGTATTCCTTGATGTGCTCGCGGTCTTCCAGGGCGGCCTTCTCGCCCACGTCCGGGTCCGCACCCGCACCCAGCCCGCGGGTCAGTCGGTCACCCAGCTGAATGCGGATCTCGGCGTGGCTCTTGGCCAGCACCTGGGCGTCTGTGTTCCCGGCGATGAACTCCACGCCCTCGAGTCCCGATTCAATCATGCGGTTGACAGCATTGTTGCCTGCCCCGCCCAAGCCGATCACGCGAATTCTGGCCGCTTGCATCTATCTTCTCCTTGCCTCACCATCCTGCCGGGCAGGAAGAGGTCGATTTCTGGGTGGTAGTTTAGCGCACCCTCATATAAGGTGCAGCGGAAATTGTGTACCTGGGCCTCAAGCCGGGTGAGAGCTGATCTTCAGTTCTCGCCTTCCTTGAGGCCCAGCGCGTCACGTCAGGTCCATTCCTTGAGCCAGTTGCGCACCCGGTTGATCAGGCCTGCGCCCGCGTCGCCAGTGGCTGGCTTGGAGGCTGGGGGCGTGGGTTTGGGGGTGGGCTTCGGAAGAGCTGGGTCCTTGAAATCGTCGATGATGGGCGCCGGGAGTTCGGGTTCCTTGAAAACGATCTGCGGCACGCGCCCGTTTTCCCCCAGGCTGTACAGCACCAGGCCCACACTCGCCGCGTGTTCCGGGCCGCCGACGATGTCGGTCAGACCGCCGATGCCGCGCGGACGCCCAATCCGGACGGGCAGACGGAAACGGTCACGGGCCAGTTCCACCGTGCCGCGCAGCAGCGACGCGCCACCGGTCAGGACCACGCCCTGCGCCACCAACTCGGCCGGGCCGAGGGTGTGGTCGATCTCCTCGCGGATCATCGAGAAGATCTCCGATAGGCGCGGCTTGATGATGCGCGACAACTCGAAGGCGCTGATGGCGTGGGTGCTGCCCGACGCGGTGGTGATCTCCAGCGTCAGGTCCTGGTCGGCCAGATCGGGCAGGGCCGAGCCGTAACGCTTCTTGACGTTTTCGGCCTCCTCCATGGGAATCTTGAGGATCTGTGCCAGGTCCGCCGTCACGTGTTCGCCGCCGATCGGAATGGTGGCCGAGTGCGCCAGATTGCCCCGCTTGAAGACGCCAATATCCGTGGTGCCGCCGCCCATGTCAATCACGATGACCGTCTGGGTCTGCTCCAGCGCTTCCAGCGTCGCCAGTCCAGAGGCCAGCACATGGAGCACGAAACCCTCCACCTGCAGGCCAGCCTCCTGCACGCAGCGGCGCAGGTTCAGCAGCGGTCCGGCGGTTCCAGCCACGATGTGCACGTCAACTTCCAGTCGGACGCCGTGCATGCCCACCGCGCTCTTGATGCCTTCCTGACCGTCCACCACGTATTCCTGTGGCAACGTATGGATAATTTCGAGGTTGGGATCCAGCGGCACGGCGCGGGCGTTCTCGATGGCGCGGTCCACATCCGGCTGCCCGATTTCCTGGTTGCGCCGGATGGCGGCCAAACCGTGGCTGGTGATCGCCTTGGCGTGGTTGCCCGCCACACACACGTAGACGTTGCTGACCTTGACGCCGGCCACCCGTTCGGCGGCCAGGACAGACTGTTTGATGGCTTGGGTGGCGCGTTCCAGGTTAACCACGCTGCCGCGCTTCATGCCCTCGCTGGGCACGGTGCCTTCGCCGATAATGTCGATCCCGCCGCCAGAGGCGACCTCGCCGATAACGGTGGTGATTTTGGTGGTCCCGATGTCCAGGCCCACGATGATCGTGTTGTCCTTCATTCCTGGACGCTCACCCCCCAGGGGTAGATGTTGATGTTCTGTTTTGGATACATGCCGATACTCCCAGCATACTTCAGTAAGGATTTGAGGTCGCCGCTCCAGACGGACCCAGCCGGCATTTTTGCCCTGAGTCCAGTTGGCGTGTAGGCCACCGACTCAACATTGTAACCGCCCAGGACCGTCAACACCTTCAGGGCCTCGGTCAGTCGCGACGGACCCCAGCCCTGGATCATGGGGAGCCGGGTCAATTCGGAGTTTTGCTGTGAGGTTCTGGGCAAGACCGTGCCGTCTGCCGCCAGCGCCACCACCGTTCCATCTGCTGTCTGCCAGCGGGCCACTGGCAGACGCTCGCTAATCTGCACGGTCACCGTGTCGGGAAAACGCCGCGTGACGAGGGCCGAACGAACCCAGGGATCATTCAGCAACCCGCGCGCCCGCCACGTCCCGTAGTACAACCAGCCAAACTGTGGGGTCAGGCCCGCCAGATCACGGACGCGCTGAGCGCTCAGGTGCTGTTGGCCCGTCACCTCGACGCTACGGATGGGCAGCGCGAACCAACTGGCAATCAGGGCCCCGGCCAGCAGGATACCCCCGCCGAGCCACCACCACCGGCGGCGCGACGGCGGACGCAGCGTGGACAGCGAGGGCGCGGAGACAACCTTTGCCTCCGGCGCTGCGTCATCGGGGATGCTCACGTTGGTTCCAGTGCCCACTGGGCTGGGAGCGAGGCCCCCAACTGCACCTCACCGGGCCACAGCTCGTACTCCAGTTCCAGCGGCACCCCCACGCGCTGGCGGATCAGGTCCAGCAGGGCGTGAACGTCGGCTGCGGTCGCGCCGCCCAGATTCACGATGAAGTTGGCGTGTTCAGGGGCAATCAGCGCGTTGCCCACCCGCGTGCCCTTCAGCCCCGCCTCGTCAATAAGCCGTCCGGCCCCAACGCCGCCGGGGTTTTTGAAGGCGCAGCCCGGCGTCTTCATCTTGGGCTGGCCCTTGCGCGCAGTATCCGCCAGCGTCATCTTCGCCAGAACCTCTTCAGGCGTCCTTTTCTGGAGTTTCAGGCGTACCCGGGTCACGATGTGGTTGCGTGGAATGCCGCTGTCGCGGTAGCCCCAGCGCAGGTCATCCGGCGTGACCACCCTGAGCCCAGCTGGCGTGGCGATTTCCAACGTGTGCAGACCGTCGAACATCTCGCCGTAGCGCGTTCCAGCGTTCATCCAGACTGCGCCGCCCACCTGCGCAGGAATGCCCACGGTGCCTTCCAGATTGCTGTAGCCCAGTTTTTGCAGCGCGCGAATCAGGCCGGGCAGGGGCACGCCGCCGCCCACCCAGCCGGTCACGATCCGGTCCGGATCGCTCAGGTCAGGGTCAGGGGTCAGGTCACGCTCGGCCAGCGGGCCACTAAGACGGATCACCCGTTCCGGCACCCCTTGGTCGGAGATCACTAGATTGCTGCCGCCGCCCAGGATGCGGTACGGCTCTTCCATGGCCTCGGCCAGCTGCTCATGGTTGGTGACGACCCAGACCTCGGCCTCGCCGCCCACGCCCAGCGTTGTGAAGCGGGCCAGCGCGAGCCTTTGGACCCGGGCGCCTGTGCGGCTTTCAGGCGTCGCGGTCACTTCGACACCCCGGCAGCCCCCGGCCCGACCAGTTCGCGGGCCAGCTTCCACACGTCGCCCGCACCCATCGTCACGATGACGTCGCCGGGGGCTGCCGAAGTGCGCAGCTGCCGCAGCACTTCGGTGCGGTCCGGCAGGTAGCTCACGCCCGTGTGCCCGTTGCCGGTCATCCGCTCCGAAATCAGCGTGGCGTGGATGCCCTCTATGGGAGTCTCGGAGGCGGCAGCGATGTCGAGCAGCAACACCTCGTCGGCGTCCATCAGAGCGTCGGCCAGCCGGGGCCAGCTCTGCTGCGTTCTCAGGTAGCGGTGCGGTTGGAACACCACCCGCACGCGCCGCCCGGTCTGGCGTGCGGCTTGCACGGCGGCGGCCACCTTGGTGGCGTTGTGTGCGTAATCGTCGATCACCAGCGCGCCGTTCAGGGTGCCGATTCGCTGCCAGCGGCGGCCCGGTCCCCCGAACGCAGCCAGCGCCGCCGCCGCCGCCTCGAACTCGCCGCCGTACAGGTGATTGACCGCCAGCGCCGCCAGCGCGTTCAGGACGTTGTGCACCCCGGGGAGCCCCACGCGTGCCTCACCCAGCGTCGCTCCCTGGAAAGTGACGTTAAACGAGGTTCCATCCGGATCCGGGCGCAGATTCACGGCGCGGTAGTCGGCGTCCTGTGCCTGCCCGTAGCTGAGAATCTCCTTGGCCCCGGCGCACAGTTCGTCCAGACCCGGCCAGTCGGCGCACAGCAGCACCCGGTCCGACTGCGCCACATACCGCGCGAAACCGGCGTGTTGTTCCTCGACGGTGGCCCAGTAGGTGGCCTGATTGCCGCCCACATGATCGTCCTCGGCGTTGGTGAACACGGCGGTCTGGCTGCCCAGTTCGGCGAAGGCACGGTCTGATTCGTCCACCTCCGCCACAAAAGGCCCAGCGCCCACGCGGGCGTTGCTGCCGAATTCCGGCACGATGCCGCCCACGAAGGCCGAGGGGTCGAGCCCTGCCCCGGCGAGCGCCACGGCGATCATGCTGGTGGTGGTGGTCTTACCGTGCGTGCCGATCACGCCGATGCTAGGGCCGGCGCGCAGCAGTTCATCCAGCAGGGCCATACGTGGGCGGACCTCGATGCCTGCTTCCCGCGCGGCCACCAGTTCCGGGTGCGACTTGGGCACCGCCTCCGACGCCACCAGAACGTCGATCTTGCCGTGAAGTTGGCCGGTGACATGTGCCGCCGCGTGACCGATGTCCACCGCGATTCCCTCGGCCTGAAGCTGGGCGGTCAGTTCGCTCTTGGACTCGTCGCAGCCGCTGACCTGTGCCCCGCGCGCGCGCAGCAACCGGGCAAAGGCACTCATGCCAATGCCGCCGATGCCCATCAGGTGGTAGTGAGGCTGGCCAGGGTAAGTGGTGTCTGGGGTGGGCTGGGAAAGGGGAGAGTCAGTCATGTCGGAAGGAGGGGGTGGAGCCATCAGCGCAGGTGCCTCTCGATCAGATCGGCGAAGCGCCCGGCGGCACCCACCGGGGAGCGCCCCAGCGCCGCGTCGCGCATCTCGGCGCGCATGGCAGGCGAGGAACACTGTAACACCGCCGCCCCCAGCTCGGCGCTCACGCGGGCCTGCTCGACCAGGATGCCAGCGCCCGCCTCCTGAACCATGCGGGCGTTGTGGAACTGGTGGTTCTCCGCCGATTCAGGGAGTGGGACCATGATCGTCGGCACGCCATGAAAGGCGGCCTCGGCCAGCGTGCCTGTTCCCGCTCGCGTGATCGCCAGGTCCGCCGCCGACCACGCCGCCACGGCGTCCACGAATCCCGTGGCGTGATACCAGTCCATGTCCTGCACCCGCGAGGCGACCTCTGGAAACCAGCGCGGTCCGGTGGAGTGCAGTACCTGAATGGCCTCGCTGCCCACCGCTTCCGAGACCAGATCGCGCACCAGATCGCGCTCGCCCTGCGGCTCGAACTGCAGGTCAATCCGCGCGGTGGTGGCTGCCGAGCCGCTTTCCAGCAGGCCCTCTGTGCCCAGGATATTGCGCAGCGTGTCTGGCACGTTGTTGTTCAGGAACAGAGATCCCTGCGAGCCGCCCATCACCAGAAGCGTCAGCGGGCCAACACGCAGGTTCAGACGGCTCAGCGCCTCCATGCGGTCCATGCGGTCCTCGCGCACCGGCATGCCCACCATGCTGGCCTTACGAGGATCCAGGCCCAACACTCGCTCGTAGGCGGTGCCCACTGCCCGCGCCTGACGAACCGCCAGCCGCTGCGTCAGGCCCAGGCGGGCGTTCTGTTCGTGCAGGACGGTAGGAATGCGCAGGCTCTGGGCGGCCAGCACCCCCGGCAGGCTGGCAAAGCCGCCGTAGCCCACCACTGCGCCGGGCCTGAGTTTGGATAGCACTGCCCGTGCCTGCGCCACGCCCTGCCCGGCCCGGATCAGCTCGCGGGGATCCGGGCGGCCCTGCCCGCTGCGGGCCAGTTTGCCCGCGTCCACACCCTGAAAGGGCAGGCCCTGCTCGGCGGCAATGCGTTCTTCCATGCCGCCACGCTGCCCCAGAATCATGGCCGCGTGCCCGCGCCGAGTGAGTTCGTGCGCGGTTGCCACCGCCGGGTAAATATGTCCGCCCGTTCCGCCTGTCGCCATTACCACCAGAGCCATTGGGGCGCAGTGTAGAGGATGGAGCTGTGGAGGAGGCGGTATTCAGCCCAGATCGTCGCTGTTTTCCGTCGTTGAAGGCTGCGTTTCACTGATCGCCCGAATCAGCCCCTCCTGGTACGTCCACGGATCTTCGAGGCCTGGATTAAGGTGGTGAGATAAGCCAGTCCATCAAGAGGCGTCAGTCGAATTCTGCCGAGCCGTTTCTCCCCTATCTGGGGCGGTGCCGTGCACATCCGGGCCACCCACAGCCGGCCCGACACCCCCAGGCTCCTTATTCCTCCTGTGCCCGACCCTGCAGCAGCCCGCCCAGCCGCTTTAACACCTCCTCGATGTTTTCCATACTGGTGGCGTAACTGAGCCGGACCTGACCGGGGGCAGCGAAATCGGTGCCCGGGACCACGGCCACCCGCGCGTCATCCAGGATGATCCGGGTTGCCTCCAGCTCGTCAGGGTGTATGCGGGTGGTGTCGGCCATCACGTAGAAGGCCCCCTGTGGCGTGGGCGTTTTCAGGCCCAATGCGTTTAGCCCTGCCACGATGCGGTCCCGTCGCTGACGGTATGCCCCGAGCGCCATCTCGACGAACCGCGCCGTTTCCTCATGCTCGGCCAACGCGGCCAGGGCGGCGTACTGCGAGACGCTGCTGGCGTTGCTTGTACTCTGCGATTGCAGGGCGTTCATGGCGGCGATCACTGACTTCGGGCCGCCCGCGTAACCGATGCGCCAGCCGGTCATGGCATACGCCTTGCTGGCCCCGTTGACCGTCAGCGTGTGTTCCGGCGCAAAGGTGCCGATGCTGATCTGCTGGGCGTCGTAGACCAGGTGTTCGTACATCTCGTCGGTCACGATCATCAGGTTGTGGCGCATAGCGACCTCGGCCACCGCCCGCAACACGTCCGGCGTGAAAACAGCCCCTGTGGGATTACCAGGGCTGTTTAGCACGATCATGCGGGTCATGGGCGTCACACGCGCCTCCAGCGCCTGCGGATCGAGCTGGAAGCCGGCTGCCGCGTGCGTGGGCACCGGAACCGGGAAGGCCCCGGTCAACGCCACCATCTCTGGGTAACTGACCCAGTACGGCGCGGGAATCAGCACCTCGTCGCCGGGATTGAGCAGCGCGAGGAAAGCATTGAACAGCGCCTGCTTTCCGCCCGACGTGACCGTCACGGCGTCCGGCGCGTAGTCCAGCCCATTCTCACGCTGGAACTTGGCGCTGATGGCTTCCCGCAGTTCGGGGATGCCGCTGACCGGGGTGTATTTGGTCCGGCCCGATTCGATGGCGCGAATCGCAGCGGCCTTGACATGCGGGGGCGTGTCGAAATCCGGTTCGCCCACGCTCATGCTGATCACGTCAACCCCGGCCTTTTGCAGCTCCAGGGCGCGGCCCGTGACGGCCACCGTCGAGGAAGGTTTGAGGCTCAGCGCGCGCGCCGATAGCAGAAAGGGGCTGCTCATGGGGTCCAGGGTACAGGGGTGGGGAAGGTCAAATCCTCAAAAGGTCTAACGGTCTCTCCGGAAAGTCCCGAACATTTTCTGGCAGTTTGAGCGTCAGGCGATTAGAAGGCCTGACTACCCCTCAGAAGCGGTACGTGATCCCCAGATTGACCCCTGGCAGAACCAGCATCGCGCCGCTTCCCCCCGCTGCGCCGAAGGCCACACGCGCCTTGGTCTCGGCGAAGTAGCCCCACGGTCCTGCGCCAAAGTCGCCGCGCACACCCCCGACGCCGCCTAGCAGGATGGCGAACCCTGGAATGGTGCCCACACTGGGACCGCCGTAAGCCCGCAGCCCACGCCCACTGCCCGACAGCAACAGGTCCACGTTCACGAATGGCAATGGGCCGGGGAGATCCGCCACCGGGACGATGACGGCCTCGGCGCTGGCACGCAGGGCCAGATTCACGCCGCCCAGATGGCCTATCGGCGCACTGGCCCCGAGCAGTACGCCCGGCAGCACGTACAGCTCGGTGCCCACGCCGCCCCAGACGGTAAAACGGTCCGGCGTGGGCTGAGGGAGGGCCACTGGGGTTACAGGCGGTGGGGTCACGATCTGTGGAACCGTCGGCACCACTTCCGGCGTTTGCTGTTGCGGTGGCTGAACGAAAATGGGCGTGCCGGGCGCGGACTGCGCGTTGGCAAAAGTGATGGTGGCAAGGGCCAATGCAAGGGAGCGGGTCAGAATGGTTTTCAACATGCCAGCAGGGTAGAGGAGATCTGGATGCAACCGGCACAGAAATGCGGGAGAAGACCCGCAAGTCCTCTCCCCGGTCAGGATTCCGCAGCTTTCCTCAGTGCAGCAGGCCAATTGAGCGGGCGCGGCTGACCGCCTGGGTGCGGTCCCCGGCGTCGAGTTTGGCGTACAGGCGGGCCAGATGGTCCTTGACAGTGTCGGGACTGACGCCCAGGTTCTTGGCGATTTCCTTGTTGCTGTAGCCCTGGGCCAGCAGCGGCAGGACCTCAGACTCGCGGGGGGTCAGCCGGGGCACGTCCACCTGCGGCAGGCGGTCAACCTCGGGGTGCGCCACGATGTCGCGCAGTTGACGGGCCAGGCTCTCGGGATCGGTTTCCTTGCTCACGTATCCGCGCGCCCCGGCAGCGCGGGCGGCCTGCACGATGGCGGGTTCGGCGAAGGTGGTGATCAGCACGCTGACGACCTGGGGGTGGGTCATGCGGAGCCGTTCACAGACCTCGATGCCGGTCATGCCGGGCATCTTGATGTCCAGCAGGGCGGCGTCTGGTTGTAGCGTGCGGCAGGCGTCCAGGGCGCTCAGGCCGTCGGCGGCCTCGGCCACCACGTCGAAGCCCTGGTGCATCAGGGCGTACTTGAGGCCCATGCGGAACAGCGGGTGATCGTCGGCGATAACAAGTCTCATGGGGTGACCTCCGGAAGAGTGAGCGTGAAAACGGTGGGCAGAGCGGATGCGGGCAGTGGGCTGGCGGCCTCGTGGGAGGGGAGTCCGTGGGGTTGGTGGGTGTAGTGCAACTCGCCGCCGTGGGCCTCGGCGATACGGCGGGCGATGAAGAGTCCCAGTCCAGCGGTTCCGGCGGTGTATTGCTGTCCAGCGATGGTGGTGGGCTGTGAGGTAAAGGGCTGCGCCAGTTGAGCAAGCGAGCCGCCCAAGCCGGGGCCGTCGTCAGCCACCACCAGTCCGCCGGGCGTGACCCGCAGTTCTACCTTCGAGTGGGCGTAGCGAATGGCGTTCTCGGTCAGGTTGGTCACGGCGCGTTCCAGCACCTGAGCGTCGGCCAGGGCGTAGCCACTGCCGTCCACTGTCACTTCCACTCCGCCCCACTCGGCCTGCGGCTTGACCCGGCGGGCCACGCCGTCGAGCAGAGCGCGCAGATCGGTGGGGGCGCTCTGGACCATGACGTCCTCGCGCTCGAATCGGTGGGCGTCGGCCATCTGCTGCACCAGCGCCAGCAGCCGGGCGGTCTCGGCCCCCATCTGGGCACCCACTTCCCGGCGCTCGGCATCGGGCATGGGAAGGTGGACCAGCGCGTGCGTGAGGTGTCCGGCGGCGATCAGCGGAGTCTTCAGGTCATGCACCAGCGTTGCCATAAAGGCGTTGCGCCGTGTCTGCTCGGTGCCCAGCCGGCTCAGCAGGTCCGAGAAGGCGCGGCGCAGCCGCAGGATTTCCGCCGGGTCGTCGGCGTGGGGGGTCAGTTCGCCGCCCTCCACCTCGGCCTGCAGGCGGCTGAGGGGCCGCAGCAACGCGCCACTTAGGACGTAGCCCACCATCCCGCACAACACGCCCACCAGCAGCATCCAGCCCACCAGGGCTCCTGCCGGTAGGGCGGGCTGGGCGGTCAGCGTGAGGACCAGATTGGGCAGGAACGCCAGCAGGAAGATCACCAGCGCGAACTGGGCCCGCAGAGTGTTGCGCGACGCCCTGCGCCGTCCGGCCAGATCCTGTTCAGGCAGTTCGGAGATCAGGCGGCCACTCACGAAACTCAGCTTATGGGGGGGGGTCTGACAGAACCCTCACGGTATTCCCTTGCAATGTGTGGGTGAGAGGGGCTGGACCGATACACTGCGCCCATGCGGCAACCTTCTGTCCACGGTCACGTTCGAGTCTGGTCCCTGCCTACCGGCCCGTTGCAGGAAAACGTCGTACTGGTGGCGGGCGCACAGGGCGAGGGCTTTCTCTTTGATCCTGGCGACGACGCCGAGCGAATTCTGGCCCTGATCCGTGATTCCGGCGTGACCGTGCGCGGCATTCTGCTGACGCACGCGCATTTCGACCACATTGGGGCCGTGCAGCCGGTGCGCGAGGCGTTGCAGGTTCCAGTCTGGCTGCATCCCGCCGATCTGCCGCTGTACAGCATGGGCGCGGCCTCGGCGGGGCGCTGGAACCTGCCCTTCATCCAGCCGGAGGCGCCGGACCACGACATCGCGCAGGACCAGATCTTCACGGCGGGCGACCTGACCCTGATGGCCCGCGAGTTGCCAGGGCACGCGCCGGGGCATGTGGTGTTTCTGGCGGGAACAGACGGCGAAAATGGTGTGGTGGTGGCGGGGGACACGCTGTTTCAGGGGAGCATCGGGCGCACGGACCTGCCGGGGGGGGACCACCCCACCCTGCTGGCGGGCATCAACCGTGAACTGCTGACGCTGCCCGACGCCACCGCCGTGTATTCGGGTCATGGCGGGGCCACCACCATTGGGGCAGAACGCCGCTGCAACCCTTTTTTGCGCTGAAGTCTAGCCGGATGGGGGGGTGCCGGTCTGATTTGATAGGTCAGATGCACCGCCGCTGGCGTCGGCGCGCTACGCTGGGCGGCATGATCTGGGACAGCGTGACTGGGGACGGGGGCTGATGCCGGGGGCAGGTGGCGGGCCAGGGGCGATGCTCGCGCCCGGCCTGACGGAGGTCAGTTACAGTACCAACCAGGCCAACGCGCTGATCCACCTGTACCGCGCCGAGGTGGGCAAGATGACGGCGTGGCGTCAGCGGCTGGACATGACCACCAACTGGTCGGTGGTCACCAGCGCCGGCCTGGCCTCGTTTGCCCTGGGGGATGTGGGCAACAGCCACGCCACCTTCCTGTTCGCCATGTTCATGAACTACTTCTTCCTGCGGCTGGAAGCCCGGCGTTTCCGCACCTACGAGATCGCGCACCACCGCGTGCGGATCATGGAGCGTTTCTTCTACCCGGCCATGCTTGGCGATAAGGTGGACCCCGGCTGGCACCAGTTGCTGCTGGCCGAACTGAGCAAGCCGCGCAGCCCAATGAGCCGCAACGACGCGCTGGGCTGGCGGCTAGGGCGCAATTACCTGTGGATCTACGCGGCGGTGCTGCTGGCATGGTTAGCCAAGCTGGACCTGGGTCAGCCCAAGGGCTACGTCCTGAGCTTCCCCGACGCCTTCGCGCTGGCCGATATCGGCAACTTTCCGGGCTGGCTGGTGTTCGCCCTTGTCTTCGTGTTCTACGCCTATCTAATCTGGCTGGCCATGCGTGCCGCCCGCACGTATCCGCTGGAAGAGGGTTGAGTGAGGACGGAGACATCAGGGCGCATCAGATGGACTTCATGAGGACTGCGTAGCCTCCGGTATGCGCTCACGTTTCGCCGTTGCCGCCCTGTTGCTGTTGCCGCCCGTTCTTAGTGGCTGCGCCTTCGGGGCATACCTCAGTCCGCTGACCCCGCTGGAACGCGCCGTGAACGGCACCTACGAGGGCATTGGTGTGGGCGGCACGGGCCGCGTGCCCTACCGCATGACCCTGGCCGTGCAGGAGCGGGAGGGGCGCGCCACCGGCGTGATCACCAACCTGGAAAGCCGTAAAGCATACGCGGCCAGTGGCACGTTCAAGCGCAGCGGCAGCGGCGGCGCGCTGGAACTGAATTTGTTCGAGAACGGTGACAAGCATCGCGGCAACCTGCACGCCACGCTGGCCGAGACTAAAATCAGTGGGGTGCTGCGAACGGTGTTGCTGGGGCGTGAGCTGCTGGGATACACCATCGAACTGAACCGGGTGGGAGAATCGGCTCCAGCAATGACGCCCGCCGCCACAGCGCCCTAGGTCCCACCCTGGCGCTGTGGTCCCACCGCCTGAACCTGCGCAATGATCTCGTCCATCAGTCGGTCCAACTCCCCATCCACCACCTGCCGGGCCGGATCGGCGTCGTACCACGCCAGCACTTCCTGCACGCCGCGCGCGTAGGGAATGGTGGCCCGGAACTCCGGCACCAGCCGCTTGATTTTGGTGTTGTCGAAAACGGCGCTGTGCGCCTTGTCACCCAGCAGCCCCGCGCCCCAGTTGGGAGCGAAGGCCGCGATGATCTCGGACGGCACATGGACCAGCTGCGCCTGGACGCCTGCCGCGCCCGCCACCAGTTCGAAAATCTGGTTCCAGGTCAACCACTCGTCCCCGGTGATCTGCACGGCCTCGCCGATCACCGCCGGGCGACCCAGCAGGCCCACAAAACCCACGGCGAAATCGCGGTGGTGGGTCAGCGTCCATAAGGAGGTGCCGTCGCCGTGGACGATCACCGGCTTGCCCCGGCGCATGCGGTCTACCACCGTCCACCCGCCGTCCATCGGCAGCAAGGTGCGGTCATAGGTGTGAGAAGGCCGCACGATGGTCATGGGAAAGCCGTCCTCGCGGTAGGCGCGGGTCAGCCGTTCCTCACAGGCGATCTTGTTGCGCGAGTACTCCCAGAAGGGATTGTGCAGCGGGGTGGACTCGGTGATCGGCAGGTGGCCCAGCGGCTTCTGGTACACCGAGGCGGAACTGATGAAGATGTACTGCCGGGTGCGCCCCGCGAACAGGTCCAGATCGGTCTCGATGTGTTCGGGCGTGAAGGCCACCCAGTTCACCACGGCGTCAAAGTCCAGATCGCCTAACGCTTGCCGCACGCTGGCCGGATCGCGGATGTCGCCCTGGAGCACCTTGGCGCCGTCTGGCAGAGGGCGGGAGGATTCTCCCCGGTTGAGCAGGTACAGTTCCACGCCCTGCGCCAGCGCCAACTCCGAACACGCCGAGCTGATGATGCCGGTGCCACCGATAAACAGGACCTTCATGCTCGTTTGCCTTGAGCGTCCATCTCTGGCTCAGTCAGCGTGTCTCGCCACGAGTGCTGGGGTTCGAAGCCGAGGTGCTGCCGGGCATGGTCAATGCTGAGCAGGGTCTCGAAGTCTTTCAGCGTTTTGCGTAGCGGGACCCCTGGGAAGACCTGTTCCATCAGGGTGCGCGAGGGTTGAGGCATCACCGTGTCGGCGGCGGCGATGATGAAACTGCTGGCCCCCACGAGCGGCGCCGTCAGGGCCAGTCGGCAGGCCAGTGCGGCGTCGCGCTCGTCGATATACCCCCACAGGTTCCACTTGCGGGCCTGTGCATCGGGCCAGGCCAGTTCTGGAAAACGGCGGTACTCCTCCGGTCCCAGGATGTTCGAAAAACGCAGGGCCACGTAGGGGATACCCGTCTTGCGAGCGAAATCCGCGGCCATGGTCTCGGTGACCACCTTGCTCAGAGCATACGACGACTCCGGGTGGGGATAGTGCGCCTCGTCCACTGGGGCGTAGTGGGGCGGCACGTCGAAGGGCAGGCCCAGCGTGGTCTCGCTGGACGCCCACACCACCCGGTCCAGCCCCAGCAGCGTGGCCGCCGTGAAGACGCTGTGATTCATGGTCACGTTCTGCACGAACGTATAGTGCGCGGCCTGCAGATCGGGCGCAGGAATGTTCGCCAGATGAATCACGCTGGTCGCCCCGTGCATAACCTCCAGCGTCTGTCCCAGGTCAGTCAGATCGGCGCGCAGAACAGCCTTCAGGAAACCGGGAAATTCACCGTCCGGCCTGGGAATGGGCTGAGCGTCCACAGCAATGATCTCGTGACCGTGTTCCAACAGGTGTCTCAGAGCGGCGCGTCCGGCCCGGCCCGCCGCACCGGTCAGTACCACCGGCCCCACTGCCGGAGCCTGGGAGCCGTCCGTTACCACGCGTAGGCTTCCGGGGCCTGCCCGCCGGGGCCAGGCCAGATCTCGTCCAGTTTGTTCAGGATCTCATCCGTCAGCTTGATGTCCAGCGCCCCCAGTGCGCCTTCCAGCTGCTCTACCGTGCGTGGGCCGATAATCGGGGCCGTCACGGCAGGCTGGTGCAGCAGCCACGCCAGGGCCACGTCCGCCGGCGACTCGCCAAGCTCCCTGCACAGCGCCTCGTACCGCTCCAGTTGGGGGCGGTGCTGGTCGATCTGTTTTTGCATGTTCTCGCTGGCGCGGCGGCCCTCGCTGGCTTTTTGTAGTGCGCCGCCCAGCAGACCGCCACCCAGTGGGCTCCAGGGAATCAGGCCCAGGCCCAGCGCCTGACACGCCGGAATGACCTCCAGTTCGATGGTGCGCGCCGACAGGTTGTACAGGCTCTGCTCGGACACCAGGCCCATGAAGTGGCGCTGGGCGGCCAGGGTGTTGGCCTGCGCGATGTTCCAGCCCGCGAAATTGCTGCTGCCGACGTACAGCACCTTGCCCTCGCGCACCAGCCCCTCCATCGCCTGCCAGACCTCCTCCCAGGGGGTGGCGCGGTCAATGTGGTGCATCTGGTACAGGTCGATGTGATCGGTCTTCAGGCGGCGCAGGCTGTCCTCGCACGCCTTGCGGATGTGATACGCCGAGAGCTTCTGATCGTTGGGGCCGTCGCCCATCTTGCCGTAGACCTTGGTCGCCAGCACGATCTTGTCGCGGTTGCCAGGATTCTTTTCCAGCCAGCGGCCCACGATCTGCTCGGTCACGCCCTCGCCGGGTTTGCGTCCGTACACGTTGGCGGTATCAAAGAAGTTGACCCCCCGCTCCAGCGCCATGTCCATAATCCGGTAGCTGTCCTGCTCGGTGGTTTCAGGGCCGAAGTTCATGGTGCCCAGGCAGAGTGGGCTGACTTTCAGGCCGGTGCGGCCCAGGTGACGGTACTCCATAAATGACGCCTCCTTGAGTCTTGCTCTGACCCGACGCTACACCCGCGGGCGGGGCAGCGTCATCCCGGCGCGGCCTTCATGTTTAGCAGGGCACATCCTCCGTTGGCTTCCCCGTTCACCCCCTCGCGGAAAGCTAAAAAATACTGCTGGCTGGGCAACTCCGCGTCTCCTGTTCATCAAGAAGGAGGGGGTGGATCATGTTGGGCAGCCATCTGACAACCCTGTCATGAAAACAGACGGCCCCGATCAATCTGGAGGCCGCCTGCTGAAAAAACATCTGCTGGTCAGTTGCTGTTTCCCGAACCGTCCGGGCCCGGCTCTGGCCGCACCACCAGCGTTTCGGGTGGTGTCTCGTGCGCGATCACGCCTGCACCATGCCCGTCCGCCATCTGTCCCCCGAGCAACTGGCGCAGTTCCTCAATCACGGCGCGCTCCTTGTCGTTGACCTGCTCGCCGCCAATGCCCAGGAATCCACCCTCCTTGGCGGCCTCGGCAGTGCGCTGGGCCACCAGCAGAAGCATCTCGCGGTAGGCTGCGGCGTCCTCCTCACTGGTCTTGGCATTGACCAGCCACATGGCCTGCCGCACGCCTTCCAGGCTCTGGTTTTTCACGTCCTCAACGTTGCGGGCGCGTTCCTGTTCCGGGGCGCGGGCACCAGGCTGGCCCAGCAGGTCAGCGGCCATGGCCTCCATGAGAGGCGTGCGGTTTTCCCGGCTCACACTCTCGCGCACGGCAGCGGCAATCGCGCCGGCCTCGGCCAGCAGCCCAGTCAGACCACTGGGGCTGGCAGCCACCACTGCCGCACCCGCCCGTCCGGGGCCGGTCATCACCTTGAACCACTCGTCTGCCGTGAAGTTGTCTTTAAGGCTCATGTGCCCAGCTTAGAGCAGCTGGAATGGGGCCAGCATCGTCCCCTCATTCACGGGCCTTTATCTGATCCAGATCGAAGCGTACCCGCTCAGTGTCCTCGGCCACCGACCGTTCGTCCGGTGCGAGGCCGTGACTGCCAAACATCCCACCCGCCGCGCGCATGCCGCCCAGCGCATCGCCGCGCCCCCTGTCCGTATCCACCAGCGGTTTGATCCGAAATGCCACCACGATCAGGACCACGGGAAGGACGATGAAGATCAGGATAGCGGGCAACACCTCAGCAGCCCGACACGCCTGTCACATCATCCTGGTGCTCGAGCAGATGGGCGCGTCCCCAGGTGTCGATCGCGTTGATCACGCTCTGAAGTTCCAGGCCCACTGGGGTCAGGGTGTAAACACTGCGCGCCAGCTTGCCGTGCGTATCCTCGGTGCGCTTGCTGATGATGTTCAGCGTTTCCAGGTGTTCCAGTCGCTGGGTCAGCGTGGCGCTGTTGCAGCCGCCCACTGCGCGGGCCAGCTCATTAAAGCCCTTCTCGCCGTCTAGAAGAGAGCGGACGATATGCAGCACCCACTTCTCCTGCAGGACGCCGATGGCCCGGTACACCGGACAGAAGCCCTTCTCTGCAACGGCAGAGGGGCCGGGAGAGGAGAGTTTCGTGTTCATGGAGGGATTCTACACCTAAATGCAAAACCAATTAAGAAGCAGATTACATCACTTGACTTTTTAAACTGGTTGCCGTAATCTCCTACCCATGACTGCTACCCTGACCCAGCCCCTGACCGTTGCCGAAGCCATCGAAACCCGCCGCAGCATTCGCAAATTCGTGCAGGAGCCCATGAATCAGGGCGATCTGCGCGAAATCCTGCGTCTGGCCAGCCTGGCCCCCAGCGCCTGGAACGCCCAGACCTGGCGCTTCGCCGTGGTGCAGACCCCTGAGATCAAGGAGCAATTGCAGGCCGCCGCCTACGGCCAGGCTCAGATCGGCAATGCACCCGCCGTGATCGTGGTCTACAGCGACATGGAAGACACGCTGAACACTGTGGAAGAAACGGCTCACCCCGGGATGGGAGAGCAGGGCCGCGCCGGACAGCGCAAAACCTTCGAGGGCGCTTTTGGGGGCCAGGATGTCGCTCAGCGCGGTCAGTGGGGGCTGAGTCAGGCCAACATCGCCTTCGGTTTCCTGATGCTGGCGGCGCGCGGCCTGGGCTACGACACCGTGCCCATGTTGGGCTTCCAGCCCGATAAAGTGCGCGAACTACTGGGTCTGCCCGAACACGTCCAGTTCGCTGGCCTGCTGCCCATCGGTAAGCGCGCGGAGGATGGCTTTCCTCACCACCGCCACAACGTCGAGCGCATCACCACCTTCTACTGAGGTCCGCTTGATCTTCAGAACCGCCCTCCGAAGTGGGGGCGGTTCTGTTCTGATCCGGTGTTCTGAATGGCGCTCGGCATATTTGCCTATTGACGTAATTCGCTACCAAGATTACATTTCCGTTGAATCGTGCCTGCGCTGCGCCGGCTGGCTTTGCCAGCTACATTTCTCCGTCCTCTCGCCGCTAAAGTAGGTTGCCATGTCCAGACGCCCCGCCGCCCTGATCTTTATTCTCATCACCGCGTTAATCGACATCATGGGCATCGGACTAATCATTCCCGTCCTGCCGGGGCTGGTAAAGGAACTGGCCGGGTCCGAGGCGGCAGGGGCACGCGATATCGGTCTGCTGACCGCGGCCTACGCGATCATGCAGTTTGTCTTCGCCCCCATTCTGGGCACGCTGAGTGACCGCTACGGGCGGCGTCCGGTCTTGCTGCTGAGTCTGCTGGGCGTGACTCTCGATTACCTGCTGCTGTACTTTGCGCCCAGCCTGTGGTGGCTGCTGATCGGTCGCCTGATTGCCGGGATTACCGGGGCTAGTCTGACCGTCGCCAACGCGTACATCGCCGACGTGACGCCGCCCGCCGACCGGGCCAAGAATTTCGGGCTACTGGGAGCCACCTTCGGCGTAGGGTTCATCCTGGGTCCGGCGCTGGGCGGCGTGCTGGGAGAGTACGGGTTGCGCGTGCCGTTCCTGGTGGCGGCGGCTCTCAGCGGCTTGAATTTGCTGTACGGCTATTTCGTGTTGCCCGAATCGCTGCCGGCCTCTGCCCGTGGCAAGCAGCTGAACCGCAAGGACCTGAACCCCTTCACGCCCCTCAAGGCGCTGGGCGAATACGCCCTGCTGCGGAGCCTCGCCCTGACCTTCGTGCTGCTGGGGCTGGCCGGGCAGGTCATCTTCAGCACCTGGGTGCTGTACACCGAGGGTGTACTGAGCTGGAGTCCGTTGCAAAACGGCGTAGCGCTGGCCTTCTTCGGCCTGCTGACGGCGGCGGTGCAGGGCGGACTGATCGGGATTTCCATCAAGCGCCTGGGGGAGCGGCGCACCATCTTGCTAGGTCTGATCATGTCGACCGCTGAATTCCTGATTCTCAGTGTGGCGCGCAGTTCGCCGGTGCTGTACGCCTCACTGGTGGTGGGGGCAGGCGGCGGGCTGGCACAACCTGCTATTCAGGGCCTGATCAGCCGTCAGGTCAGCGAGACCGAGCAGGGCCGTGTCCAGGGCGCGATCACCAGCCTGAACAGTCTGGTGGGGGTGGTGGGGCCAATCGTCGCGACTGCCGTCTTCGCGTACTTCAACGGCGGCGGCGCGCCCATCCGGGTGCCGGGCGCAGCGTTTATCATGGGCGCGGCTCTGTCCCTGGCGGGCCTGATCATGATCTGGACGGTGCTTCGCCGCACCCCGGCGGAACCGGTTCTGGGCGGCGTGGGCGACTGAAGCCTGATCCTCGATTCCCAGTTGTGCATGTGATGCTTCCTTAATGTCTGCCGCAGGAAGACGACCGCTAGAGCGCCCCTGAATGATTGCTTCAGGGGCGCTCTTCTATCCTTGCTAAATTCCTGGCGGCTCCGTCACGCCCTGTCAGGGGGGGAGGCTGAGGGGGGATTCGGAGAAGCCCTTTTCCGCACTACAATCTCTACAGTCCGGTCCCAAGCCCCATTTTCAGGAGTCGCTATCCCTGTGTCCAGTTCTGCCAGCGAAACCCAATCCTCAGTCGTCGCCTATCAGGTGGGCGTTTTCGCCCTGGTGCGGCAACGCGAGACCTACCTGATCGTCCGCCCCCGCATTCCCCTGTTGCCCGGTGGACTGCACGGCCTGCCAGGCCTGGTCCTCAATTCGTCTAGCGGGGCCAATGTCGTGGAATCCCAGCTGCGGCGCACGCTGCTGGCCCAGGTTGGGATCTCGGTGGCCGAATTGCGTCTGGTGGGTTCTCACGCGGGGCGGGGCGTTCAGAACGGCGCGGCAGATGCCCGCCTCAACCTGATCTTCGGCAGCGAGTACTGCTCAGGCATCCTCAATCCCCAGCCGGAGGAGTTGCTGGGGGCCGATTGGATGGACGAAGCGCAACTGTTCCACGCGGGCGTGCCGGAATACCTGCTGGCTGCCGTCCGTGAACTGGAGACCACCGTGGCCCCGGCCAGCCCGTCTGAACCTGTCAGCCGCTTCCCCCGGCTGTTTGGCAGGCAGAAGTAATCCAGGCAGGTCAAGGGGGACAGAAGAAAGGTCGGTCGTCAGCTGTGGCTTAAAAAGCCTGACTTCCCTTTCGCTCTGTCCCCCGCCTGAAGCTCTGACACAGCCTCGTTTTGAGTGGCCTCCCGGCATCTGTTGCCAGGAGGCCATGGCCAGCCTCAGCGCTCGACCGTGAAGTCCAGGGTCAGGGCTTTGCCCGCGGTCCCACCTGCGAACATCTTCTCGAAGGGGGTCGCCGTCAGCCGGTGCGTGCCGGGCGCAAAACGGCTGGCGTCGCAGGTCAGGTAATCGCCTTTCTTGCCGCTCTTGTCCTTGGAATCCCCGCACAGGGAAAAGGGGGCCTCGTTTTCCAGGTAGTCCTTGTTCCCTTTCTGGACAAAGCGCACGCTACGCACGCCACTGCCGACATTGGCCCGTACGTTCAGCCGTGGAGGCAGCGCGGACAGGCGCAGGCGCGCGCCGGGACGAATGGGGTCAAAGCCAGACACTGGCTGGTTGGTGTCGGCATTAATCAGGGTAAAGCTGGTCACACTCAGGGCAGGGGCGGGCTGCGCGGCAGCGCTGCGGACCACCGTGTAGGTCAGCGAGGCCGCCAGCCCTGCTGTGCCGGCCCCATTGGCGGCAGCGTAAGGCGTTGCCAGCAGGCTATGGGCGCCAGGCGCGAAGACGGCGGCCGGGCAGGGTTCAAAGTTGCCTCCATTGTCGTTGCACAGCGAGTATGGGGCGCCGCCTTGCAGGCGGTAGTTGCCGTTGCCGTCCAGACCGAACCAGACGCTCTTGACCGCGTTGGACACGTTAGCGCGCATGTTCATCCGGGCGGGCAGGCGCGCCAGGTCCAGGGTCGCGCCAGGCTGAATCGGATCGAAGCCGGGCACCGGCTTGTTGGTGTCGGCGTCAATCAGCGTCAGGCCAGTCACAGTGGCTGGGGCAGTGGGATTGACGGTGATGCTCTGCCCCTTAATCGTCTGCGCGGTGGCCACAGGCAGGGTGAAAGCGGTGAGGGTCAGGGTGCCCAGCAGGGCAGCGGACAGGGATCGGATCTGGAACATAAAACTCCTGGGAAACGGCGAGATGCCTGGAATAGAGGGAGAGGGGGCCAATCTGTCTTGTTGGGTGTATCCGGCCAGCATGACGGCTGGCTGACCGAGGGGCACATCTAACGTTCAGCAGGCCTGATCTGCCGTCCACAGAACGTGCAACAACATCCAAAATAAATCCTCAATAAACTTGACATGACTACACTCAAGTTTTAGACTAGCGACACATTGAACGAGTCTTTTTTTCCCTGTCCCCAGGAGGTTTCTACTTGAATCCCGAACGCTTTACCGAGGCGAGTGCGACAGCCATCAATGCTGCTCAGCAACTCGCACAGCAGAGTGGGCATCAGACCCTGACGGTGCCGCATGTGCTGCGAACCTTGACCGACAACGACACCGCCGCCCGCGCCATCACTGCTGCAGGGGGCGACATCAGCACACTTCGCAAAGCGCTGGATGCCGAGCTGGGCAAGCTGCCGCGTGTGCAGGGTGGGGGCGAGCAGCTGTATCTGGATCCAGCGCTCAACCGCGCGTTTACCAGGGCCGACACCATCGCTGAGCAGTTCGGTGACGCCTTCGTGGCCGCCGACGCGCTGTTGCTGGCCCTGCGCAGCGAATCAAAATTGAAAGAGTTGCCCAAGGAAGCTGAACTCAACCGTGCCATCACTGAGGCGCGTAAAGGAAAAACCGTGACCAACAAATCCAGCGAAAGCCAGTTCGATGCCCTGAACAAGTACGGCACCGATCTGACGCAGCGTGCCCGAGACGGTAAATTTGACCCTGTCATTGGCCGCGACGAGGAGATTCGGCGCGCGATGCAAATTCTGCTGAGGCGCACCAAGAACAACCCGGTACTGATCGGCGAACCCGGTGTGGGCAAGACGGCGATTGCCGAGGGGCTTGCCATCCGTATCGTCAGCGGCGACGTGCCCGAGGGCCTCAAGGACAAACGCATCGTCAGCCTGGAAATGGGCAGCCTGCTGGCCGGGGCCAAATATCGGGGTGAGTTCGAGGAGCGCCTCAAGGGCGTCATTGACGAGGTAATCGCCTCGGCGGGCGAGATCATCCTGTTCGTGGACGAACTGCACACCATTGTCGGTGCGGGCAAGACCGAGGGAAGCCCGGACGCCGGGAACATGCTCAAGCCGGCGCTGGCCCGCGGCGAACTGCATCTGATCGGCGCAACCACGCTGGACGAGTACCGTGAGATCGAGAAGGATTCGGCCCTGGAACGCCGTTTCCAGCCGGTGATGGTGGACGAGCCCACCGTGGAGGACACCATCTCCATCCTGCGCGGCATCAAGGAGCGTTATCAGGTTCACCACAACGTCGAAATCACTGACCCGGCGCTGGTGGCCGCCGCAACCCTGAGCGAGCGCTACATCACGGACCGGCAGTTGCCAGACAAGGCCATCGACCTGATCGACGAATCGGCGGCCCGCCTGCGAATGGCGCTTGAAAGCAGCCCGGAGCGCATCGATCAACTGTCACGCCGCAAGCTGCAACTGGAAATCGAGCGCGAGGCCCTCAAGCGCGAGAAGGATCAGGATTCGCAGAACCGCCTGCTAGACATTGAGGACAGCCTCAAGGCCATCACCGACGAGTTGACCGAGGTGCGTGGCCGCTGGGAGGCCGAGCGTCATGAGGTGGCGGCCCTGCGCGAGAAACGTGAGGCGCTAGACGCAGTGCGAACCGACATCGAACGGGCCAAGCGCGACTACGATCTGCAACGCGCCGCCGAGCTGGAGTACGGCAAATTGCCACAGCTTGAGAAAGATGTGCAAGATCTGGAAAAGAAGCTCAAGGGCGCAGAATTTGCTCACATGGAAGTGACCGAGGAGGACATCGCCGCCGTGGTCAGCCGCTGGACGGGCATTCCGGTCTCCAAGCTGATGGAGGGCGAGCGCGAGAAGCTGCTTCACCTTGAAGAGCAGCTGCACCAGCGCGTGATTGGCCAGGACCGCGCGATCACCAGTGTGGCCGATACCATCCGCCGGGCGCGGGCGGGGCTGAACGATCCCAACCGTCCGCTGGGCAGCTTCATGTTCCTGGGGCCGACCGGCGTGGGCAAGACCGAGCTGGCCAAAGCCCTGGCCGAATACCTGTTCGACAGCTCGGACGCGATGGTCCGCCTCGACATGTCCGAGTACATGGAAAAGCACACGGTGGCCCGCCTGATCGGAGCGCCCCCCGGCTACGTCGGCTACGAGGAAGGCGGTCAGCTGACGGAAGCGGTCCGCCGTCGCCCCTACAGCGTGTTGCTGCTCGACGAGATCGAGAAGGCCCATCCGGACGTCTTTAACGTGCTGTTGCAGGTGCTCGACGATGGTCGCCTGACCGATGGACAGGGCCGCACGGTGGACTTCCGCAACACGCTGATCATCCTGACCAGCAACGTGGGCAGCCCGCTGATCCTGGAAATGCAGGCGCGCGGCGACGACGCCTCCGAGATCCGCGAGGCCGTGCTGGGCGAGTTGCAGGCCCAGTTCCGCCCGGAGTTCCTGAACCGGGTGGATGACATCATTGTGTTCGACGCATTGACCGCGGCCGATCTGCACCGCATCGTGGACATTCAGCTGGGCGGTCTGCGCAAGCGCTTGGCCGAACGCCGCGTGACCCTGCACATGGATGACGCCGCCAAGGACAAGCTCGCCGAGATCGGTTATGACCCGGCCTTCGGTGCCCGGCCCCTCAAGCGTGCCATCGCCCGCGAGATCGAGACGCCGCTGGCCCGTGAAATCCTGCAAGGCCATGTGCCCGACAACAGCGTGCTGAACGTGGAGTACCGGGACGGCCACTTTCAGTTCGATACGGGCGTGCTGAACTAAACAATCTGCCCTCCTGGCTGAGCTGAAACTCGTGAAGCCCTCCCCCATTTCGGGGGGGGGCTTTTCTGGGCTTGCGGGCGCTTCGCCAACGGTGCCGAAGGCTACCGGGCTCACCGCGATGCGGATCGTGAAGCGTCAGCCCCGCGCGTCGATCTGCTGGATGGCCCAGCTGTTGCCGTCCGGGTCCTTGAAGAACACGAAACCGGAAAAGTTCAGTGCATCGTCGTCCGTGGCGGGGCGCGGGCCTTGCGCGCCCACCAGCTGAATGGAACTGACGGTCAGGCCACGTTCAACCAGTTGCGCGTGGGCGGCCCGCAGATCGCCAACCACCAGTTGCAACCCCTGAAGCGAGCCGGGTGCCATCCCGGACAGTCCCGTTCCAATCACAATGGAACAGCCCGATCCCGGCGGCGTCAGTTGCACGATGCGTCGGTTCTCGCCCATCCGGGTGTCGTGATCGACCTTGAAGCCCAGCCCGGTTTCGTAAAAGGTGCGGGCGCGGTCAAGATCGCTGACAGGGACCACGACGACTTCCAATGTCCAGTTCATTCATCTCCTCGGTTAACCTTCCATCAGTGCAGCCCTCAGAGGCAGTGCTTCCAGGCCTGAAAGGTCTTACTCACGCCTTGATCCGACAGCGCTCCGAGCACCCTGGCGGGACCTCAAAATAGTGTCAACCCTGCCGCCGGGCTGGAGGGCATCGGAGAGCTGACCGGGGCGTTGAACGCGGCAACTCGTGATTTCAGTCCGGCCCGGTCCAGGCAGGATGGTTCTTCTTACCCTCCAGCGGTAGAAATTCGGTGACTGTCAGCCTCCGCCCCTCAGCTCTCCTGGCGTGCGGTCAGGTGTTCGGCGAGGCGATCCCACGTTTCCGTAATGCCCTGTAGCATGCCCATGTCCATGACGGTCTTCAGCGCATCCTCGGTGCCATAGATGGAGCGGCTGATCACGTTCGTGCTTCCGTTGACTTCTTCAAAGGTCAGGATGGCCTGGGTAGTGGGCATGTCGTTGTTGATGCCGCCTTCGGCGTCGGAGAAATAGTCGGTGTAGACCAGCCGTTCGGGGGCCGTGATCTCGTCGTAGATGCCCAGCCCCCATGACTCCATGTCGTAAAAGTCGCCCTGCGCGGGGTCCATGCACTTCATGCAGTAGTGCCACCTGCCGCCGGGGCGCAGATCCACCGTGCAGTGCGTGACCTCCCAGCCACGCGGCCCCCACCACTGGCGGAGATGTTCGGCCTGAGTAAATGCCTCAAACACCAGCTGGCGTGGAGCCCTGAAGGTACGTTTCAGAACGAGTTCCTTGCCGTTTTCTACTTGTGAGGTCATCGCGGGCACTGTGCTGGTCATGGGGTTTCTCCTTTCCTGGGTGCGGTTTCGTCTGGCGTGGTGGCGTCCGGCTGCTGAATCTTGTGCAGGTAGTCTTCCAGATTGTCGAAGCGTTCCTCCCAAAGTTCTCGGTAACGGCCTAACCAGTCGTCCAGTTCTTGGAACGCCTCTGGGCGTAGCGAGCAGATGCGGCGGTTGGCGCTGGCCTGAACCTCAATCACCCCGGCGTCGCTCAGCACCCGCAGGTGTTTGGAGGTCTGCGGCTGCCGGAGGTCCAGGCGGGCGGCAATCTCTCCCACAGTCAGAGGTTGCTGGCGCAGCAGCTCCACCATCTGAAAGCGCTGTGGATCGGCAAGAGCTTGTAAAGTTTCGATGTTCAAAAGCTTGACTCATCACCTCCTGTCGTTCTTGCTTGGGATTATTATTCCATATGTGGAATATTCTTGTCAAGGCATACAGATTGCATGAAGTGGAGGGCAGTCTGTGGGTGAAGTCCTGTCACACTCACCCTCCCTGCCCTTCGCTCCTCCGTTAAGGTGTTACTGCCTGTTTTTCACACCTTAGCCGCCTGCCACACCACGCCTACCGCTTCCTCAACGCTCTTAACTCCGGCGTGTCCGTCCAGACCAGGGGGTACGATCAGCCGTTTGTACCCGGCGCGGCCCGCTTCCTCGGCACGGCGCTGTGAGGCCACGGTGCTACGAACCTCGCCGGCCAGGCCCACTTCACCGAACACCGCCACACTGGTTGGCAGGGAGCGGCCGACCACGGCGCTGTACACGGCCAGGGCCACCGCCAGATCCAGGCCCGGATCGGGAACTTTCAGCCCGCCCGCCAGGTTCACGTACACGTCCAGACCGCCCAGAGTCAGATCCAGGCGGCGCTCCAGCACGGCCAGGACCACGTCCACGCGACGTGGATCGAGACCCACCACCACGCGGCGGGCGTTGGGGTAGGGCGTCTTGCTCGCCAGCGCCTGCACTTCCAGCAGCATGGGGCGCTGGCCGTCCACGGTGGCGGCCACCACGCTCCCCGGCACCCCCACCGGACGCTCGGCCAAAAAGGCGGCGCTGGGGTTCTCCACGGCCATCAACCCCTCGCCGCGCATCTCGAAGACCCCCAGTTCTCCCGCCTGTCCGAAGCGGTTCTTGACGCTGCGGAGCAGGCGAAACGCTCCCACGGTTTCCAGAAACACGGTGGTATCCACGATGTGTTCCATCACTTTCGGCCCGGCCACGGTGCCGTCCTTGGTGACGTGCCCCACCAGCACGGTGGCAGTGCCGGTTTCCTTGGCGGCGCGCGTGAGCATGGACGTGCCGTCCCGCACCTGAGCCACGCCGCCGGGGGCACCCTCACCCTCCACGGTTACGGTCTGAATGCTGTCCACGATGCACAGTGCGGGCCGGTGCTCGTTCATCAGGGCGGCGATGTGTTCGGCGCGGGTATCGCGGGTGAGCTGGATGTCGGCCACGACGCCCAGCCGGTCTGCGCGCAGCCGGATCTGCTCCAGCGATTCCTCGCCTGCCACGTACAGGACGGTGCCGCCCGCCCGCGCCACGCTGTCGGCCACCTGAAGCAGGAGCGTGCTTTTGCCGATACCCGGTTCACCGCCGATCAGAGTGACGCCCCCGGCCACCAGCCCGCCGCCCAGCACGCGGTCCAGCTCCACGATGCCCGAGGAGGTGCGCGGTTCCTCCCGCCGACCAACGGTGGACAGCGCCGTGAGTTTGCCGCCCGTGATCCCGCCGTAACCGCCTGCCCCGCCACCACGCGCCTTGCCGCCCGTGACGCTGGGCATTTCCTCCTCAAAGGAGTTCCAGGCCTGACAGTTCGGGCAACGCCCCAGCGGTTTGGCGGACTGGTAGCCGCAGCTGTTGCAGACGTATTTGGTGGTAACCCTAGCCATTCGTACTGACGCTGATCTCCACCTCATCCGATGATCTGGAGTCAGTGGCACTCACGCCGGGCCGCCCGTCCGCGCGCCAGTACGCACCGTCGGCGGTGGTCAGGTACTCGCCCTCCAGCAGTTCAGTCAGCAGAACGGATGGATCTTCCAGGGTGCTGTGATCGGCCAGCACGCCCTCCACCTGGCCCTGGTTGTAGGACACGCCCGGCTCGAACAGGCCCGTCAGGTAATCCAGGATCGCCATCTGGTGGGCGCGGCGACGTTTGCTGGGCCAGGCGGTGATGCGCCCGTGTTCGTCCTGAAAGTCGGTGATGCTTTTGGTCATGGCTCCATGCTACGCGCTGGGGGCGCGGGGCAGCGGGCCGGGAGGCACAAAGCGGGACGGCTGGCCTGCAGGTGGGCCTACAGCACAGCCAGCTTCATGCAGTCCACGTAGACACTACCCAGCATCAGCATCAGCGCGAAGACGATCAACACCGCTATCGTGATGCGCTGCGTGACCCTGCGCTGCAGACCGAAGCCCAGGGAAGCGATGATGACGGCGCAGGCCGCCCCGACCATCAGGTGTTCATGGCCCCCGGCCAGCACCGAGGTTTTGAGGCAGACGACGAGATCCAGAAAGCAGCGTCCTTTGAGGGCCGCGTTGCTCGCCTTCGCCTCAATGTGTGGCCTACCGTCTCGCAGGATTCTTTCAGTGCAAGACGATGAGGGTGGCGGTCTTATGGATTAAACGGAAATGGCCGCCCCGTTCCGAAGAGGGGCAGCCATTGGGGTGACGTACTGGGTGTTGCTGGCTTACTTCTTGCTGGCTGCGATCAGCGCCGGGACGATCTGGCTGACGTCACCCACGATGCCGTAGTCGGCCACCTTGAAGATCGGGGCCTCGGCGTCCTTGTTGATGGCGATGATGTTCTTGCTCTTGCCCATGCCCGACAGGTGCTGCACTGCGCCGCTGACACCCAGCGCGATATACGCCTTGGGCTGCACGGTCTTGCCAGTCTGGCCCACCTGCTCGGCATAGGGCCGCCAGCCGGCGTCGACGACGGCCCGCGTCGCCCCCACGCCTGCGCCAATGTTGTCGGCCAGGCCTTCCACGAACTGCGCGAAGTTTTCCGGGCTGCCCACGCCGCGCCCACCGGTCACAATCACCTCGGCCTCGGACAGGGCAACGCGGCTGGACTTCTCGACGCTCTTGCCCGTGATTTCCGTGCGTGGAGTCGGCAGATTGAGTTCGATGTCGTACTGCTCGCCCGCCTCGCCTGCTGGAGCGGCTGGGGCAAAGCTGCCCGGCTTGACCGTGGCCACGATCACGGGGCCACTGGCCTCCACTGTCTCGGTTACGCGGGCCAGGAAGGTGTAACGCTGCGCTCGCAGGGCGTCGCCCTCGGCGCTCAGCTTGATCACGTCTTCCAGGTACGGCGCGTCCAGCTTGACCGCCACTCTCGGCGCGTACTCGCGGCCCGAGCGGCTGCCGCCGATCAGGACGGTGCTGGCCTCGCCTTCACGGGCAATCTGGGCCACGGCGGCGGCCCACACTTCGGGGTTGTACTGCGCCAGCGCACCCAGGTCGCCCACCAGCACCTGATCGGCCACGGCGGCGGCCTCAGTGGCGACGTCGGTCACGCCCTGACCCAGGACGAGGAGGGTAATGGGACCCTCGCGCCCAGACTCACGGGCAGCGGTAACCATTTCCAACGTGGACTTGCCGAGTTTGCCCCCGGCATATTCTGCGACGACTAAAATCATGCCAGCACCTTCGCTTCGTTGCGCAGGAGATCGAGAAGTTGTTCGGCGGCGGCCTGCGGATCCTTGCCGTCGATCATCTTGTTGAGTCGGGCGCGGGTCTGGATCTCGGCTCCCACGTATTTCACGGCTGGCTGCACGCCAAAACCGCCCAGATCGTCCTTGCGGAGCTCCTTCTTCTTGGCCTTCATGATGTTGGGCAGGGTGGGGTAGCGCGGCTCGTTCAGCCCCTGCTGCGCGGTGATCACAGCAGGCAAAGCCACCTTGAAGCCCTCGTTGCCGTCATCCACGTCGTGGCGTCCCGTCAGGGTCTCACCGTCGGCGTTCAGCTCATTGGTCCAGGTCAGTTGCGGCCAGCCCAGTCGTTCGGCGCTGGCGGCCCCCAGGGCCTGAGAATCCCAGTCGGCCTCCTGGCCGCCCAGCAGGATCAGGTCCGTGCCCTCACTCTGGGCGACCTGCGCCACAATCTTGCTCAGGGACACGGCGTCGAAGCGCTCATCAGTCTCGATGTGGATGGCGCGGTCCACACCCATGGCCAGGGCCGTCCGCAGGGCGTCTTCCACCTTCTTTGGGCCAACGGCCAGTGCCACGATCTCTTCCACGTTCGCGTTCCCCTCACGCAGGCGTAGGGCCTCCTCCACGCCGTATTCATCCATGCCGTCGATCACCAGCGTGGTGCCTTCCAGATCCACGCGGTCACCGCTGACTTTCACACGCGCCTCGGCGTCGGGAACCTGTCTTACAAGGGTCAATATTTTCATGCAACCTCCAGAGGGGGCCGGTCCATTGGAGCGTCATGAACCCGCCGGTAAAATTAAACTCAGTCTAAGTTTAGCAGCATCTCCTGAGTTAAGAGAATACGGCGCACACGGTCTCTCATTTTGAAGCGGCAGAGTTCCAACCGGATGGGTAAAGGGTACAAACTCCATTGAGGCGTTCCTATGCGGGAGACACCCCCACCGCTCCCGCTCTCTAAATCCGTCGTCAACCAGAGCATGAGGCATTCTCATGTTGAGGGCCGACGCTGGTTGTCATGAAGAAGCTGATTTCCCTGACCATTCTCGCTGCTGCCGCGACGGCTGGCGCACAGACCTTTAACAACGTCCAGCTTGGCCTGACCGGCGGCTACGCGGGCGGCCTGAGCGGTGAAGTGTTTGTCCATGCCCCCAACGTGGTCGGCCCGGTGGGCGTCAAGGTAGGCGTGGCCTACACTCGTCCCAGCGACGCGATTAACGACGCCAGCCCGGAATTGCCTGGCATTTCCGGTCCTAATCAGACCTTCGGAGCGGCCAAGCAGGCGGGGCGCGCCAGTGAATCGGGCAGTCAGACGGTGGTGTCCGTCGATGGCACCTACGGTCTGGGCGAAGTGGCTCCTGGCCTCGACACCATGGTCTACGGGGGTGCCCGTTACGGCATGTTCAAATCTACCGAAGACTATGGCAGCAGTGGCAGCACCACCTATTCTAGCAACGCCTTCGGTGTAGGCGCTGGGGCCATGGCCAGCTACGCTCTGACAGGCAACCTGAGTCTGGTGGGTGACTTGGGCGCGGATTACTTCTTCAAGAGCGCCATCACCACCAGTAAGGGCGACACCATCTCCACCAACGACGGCAGCTACTCAGCCTTCGATAGCCGAGTGATCCGTCCTGGCACGAACTTCAAGGCCCGCATCGGCGTCAAGTACATCTTCTAAGCTGAAGGGGATAATGGGGTGGACAGGCTGCGGCCCGTTCACCCTTTTTTGGTCTCCTGAGCGTCCATATAGCTCTTCAACACTTCAAAACCGGCCACGGCACGTGGGAACCCCAGATAAGGCACGCACATTATCAGTGCTCCCCGCACCTCCTCTTCCGTAGCCCCGGCATTCAGCGCGCCGCGCAGGTGGGTTCGCAACTCGGGCGGGCTCCCCAATGAGACCAGCAGTGCACAGGCAATCAGCTCCTGCGTCTTCAGATCCAGCGGCGAGGAATCGTACACGGTGTCGTAAGCGAAGTCCTGAATCTGGGCGGCCAGATCGGGGTCCAGCCCCCTGAGCCGCTGCATGATCCGGTCATGCTGGGAGCCGAAAATGACTCTCCTGGCGCGGCCTTCGGGTTGCTGGGAGTGGGAAGGGTGCTCGTTGTCGCTCATGCTGTCCAGCGTAGCGGGCGCCGGGGCGAAAGAAGGGCGTCAGGTGGGAAGGATTACAGTAAAGGGGGAGAAGAACGTAAGTTTAGGCGCGTCTGACGCTGTGGGGATGCTCTAGACTCGGAACTGTCCGTCCACCCGATCTTTTCTCTCGCCGCTCCCGCTTTCTGCGTTCTGAACGAGCCACGCGCACCGCGATTTCGCCCCCTGGGGGTCTTCCATGAACCGATATGACGACCGCGCCCGACTCGTGTTTCACTATGCCCGCGAGGAAGGCAACCGCCTGGGCCACGCGATGGTCGGCCCCGAACATCTGCTGCTGGGCCTGATGCGCGAGGGCGGCACCGCCGCCACCATCCTGACCGAATTCGGGGCCAGCCTGGACGGCCTGCGCCGCCGGGTCGAAGAAATCATCGGGCGCGGCGAGGGCAACCGCCTGAATGACGCCCCCAGCATCACGCCCCGTGCCCGCCGGGTGATGGAACTCGCCAGTAGCGAGGCCCGCAGCCTGGGCGCACAGGTCACCAGCACCGAACACATCTTGCTGGGCATTATCCGCGAGGGCGACGGCGTGGCTTTCCGCATCCTGCAGGAACTGACTAAGGACGTGGATACCATCCGCTGGCGCATCCTGGCGCAGGGCGAGAGCAGCGGCGGCAAGGCAGCCAAGCCGGTCGCGACGCCGTTTCTGGACGAGTATGGCCGCGACCTGACCAAGTGGGCGCGCGAGGGCAAGCTCGATCCGGTGATCGGGCGCAGCGAGGAAATCCGCCGCGTCACACAGATCCTGACCCGACGCACCAAAAACAATCCGGTTCTGATCGGCGATCCTGGCGTTGGCAAGACCGCCATCGTGGAGGGGCTGGCCCTCGCCATTCATGAGAAGCGCACGCCGCCCAACCTGCACGGCATCCGCCTGATCAGCCTGGATCTGTCCGGCGTGGTGGCGGGCACTAAGTACCGCGGCGAGTTCGAGGAACGCCTGCGCCAGATCATTGAGGAACTGCGCAACGCCAAAGTAATGGCCTTTATCGACGAGCTGCATACGCTGGTGGGTGCAGGTGGCGCAGAAGGCACGCTGGACGCGGCCAACATCCTCAAGCCTGCCCTGTCACGTGGCGAGATTCAGGTCATCGGCGCGACGACCACGGGCGAGTATCACCGTTACATCGAGAAGGACGCTGCCCTGGAACGCCGCTTCCAGCCAGTGATCGTGTTGGAGCCCAGCCCCGCCGAGACCCTGCAGATTCTGCGTGGCCTGCGGCCCAAGTACGAGGAACACCACGGCGTGCAGATTCCTGACGCCGCGCTGGAACTCGCTGTCCGCATCGGTGAACGGTCTCTGCCGGGGCGCAATTTCCCCGACAAGGCGATTGACCTGATTGACGAGGCGGCCAGCCGGGTGCGCCTCAACATGAGCATCGAGTTACCAGTGGCCGAGACTGAGGACGGCGAACCTTACGTGACCCGCGAGGACATCGAGAGCGTGATCAACTCGATGGGCGGCATTTACAGTGAGGAGTCTGCCGAGCAACTGGGCGATCTGGAAGCCAGTCTGGAAGATCAGGTCTACGGTCAGCCGGACGCCATCAAGGCACTGAGTTCCGCGCTGCGCCGCGCCCGTGTGGGCCTGGGCGGGCGTACCCGCGTGGCGGCCAGCTTCCTGTTCGTCGGTCCCAGCGGCGTGGGCAAAACGCACCTGGCGCGGGCATTGTCGCGCAGCCTCTTCAACTCCGAGCGCTCGCTGATCCGTGTGGACATGTCCGAGTTTCAGGAGAGCCACAGTATCAGCAAGCTGATCGGCTCGCCTCCCGGTTACGTGGGCTACGAGCAGGGTGGGCGCCTGACCGAGGCCGTGCGCCGCCAGCCCTTCAGCGTGATCCTGCTCGATGAGATCGAAAAGGCGCACCCGGACGTGTACAACACCTTCCTGCAGGTGCTCGACGATGGCCGCCTGACCGACGGTCTGGGCCGCGCGGTGGATTTCCGGCGCACCATCATCATCATGACCAGCAACACCGGCTTCAACGTCGGCCCCACCGTGGGCTTTAGCCCAGTCACCCCGGACAATAACGCGCCGCTGCGCCACATCTTTACCCCGGAGTTTCTGGACCGGCTGGACGACGTGATCCGTTTCAAGCCGCTCGGCGAGGAAGAACTGGTGCGCGTGGCGCAGCAGTTGATGGGCGAGATGCGCGAGGAACTGGCCAGCCGCGAGCTGAACGTGACCTTCGATCCGGCCATCGCCTCCTGGCTGGTGGGCAAACTCAAGGCGCGCAGTCCCAAGCATGCGGTGGGTAGCTCACGGCAGTTGCGAACGCTCGTCCGCGAGGAGATCGAGGACCCACTGTCCCTGGAACTGATCAGCCGCGACGGCGACGAGGTCCGCGTGGTCCTGACCGATGCTGGCGTGCAGTTCGAGCGCGGCACGACGGCACCGCCGCAGATTCTGGCGTAACACAGGCTTTTGCATTCGGCCCTCTCCCCAACGGAGAGGGCTTTTCTTATCGTGTGTGGTGGAAATAGGTGGCAGATCGGAGGGCGCGAACTGATTCAAAGAGAACCCCCGCCAACGACTTCATCAGCCACTGGCGGGAGAGGGCAGGCCAGCTTCAGCGTCCCTTCTCTGCCCCCGCTTTGCGAATGGCGTCCAGCAGTTTGCCCACCGACTGTGCAACGTTGCCAGCCTCGCGGCGCACGTCAGGGTCGCGCGAAAAGCGGGTGAGACGTTCAGCGGCGTCGCGCACGGCGCGGAGCAGGGCCTCAGTGGGAACCCTGGTGCGGCCCGGCACCCTGCCTGATGGTGTTTTCGGATCGGTCATGTGTTCACCTCCGCCGCAGTCAACCACAGGGCGCGGTAGGGGTCCAGCGTCAGGGTCGGGCGGGTCAGGTGAAAGGCGCTGCCGCTCAGCGCGTCGCGGGCGTCCTCGCCCAGATGGCCGCGCAGGCTGTAGGCGGGCAGCACCACACGTTCCTCGCTGAAGTTGTAAAGCTCCAGCAGCGTGCCCAGCGGGTGATCCCGGCGCAGCATCAGCACACGGGGGTCAGGGCTGGCGATCACATGTGATTCGATGGAGGCGTGCAGATGGGGCAACCCCTTGCGCACGGCGATTCTGTGGCGGAGGCCCGCATTGACCCGTCCAGCTGGGGTGTCGGGATGCGCCTGAACATCCTCTGCCAGCGCCCAGTCCATGCGTGGACGGTGGACCCAGCGGTTGTCGGCGGCGTGTTCGGGCGTATCGGCGTAGCTGTAGTCGTTGGTCAGCGCCAGCTCATCGCCCATGTACAGCAGCGGTATCCCGCCGAAGCCGAGGATCACCGTGTGAAGCAGGAGCAGCCGCTCCACCGCCAGACTGATCAGGGTTTCGTCGCCGCTCTCCAGCGCCGTTTCCAGCCCGGCCAGACTAGCCGCCGAGCCGCTAATGCGCCGGTCTCCGGTTACCGGATTGAACTGGAAGACCAGTCCACGCGCAAAAGCCCCCATAAACTCGCCACTGTAGAAATCGCTCAGGAAGTGGCGGTGGGCCGGGCCGCCTATGCCCACCCGCGCGGCGTCGGCGTCGCTGATGGCCCAACCGATGTCGTCGTGGCAGCGGACGTATAGGCCCCAGGTGGTGTTGGTGGGCTTGGGAGGAAAGGCGCGCAGGGCTTGTTCCATCAGGCGGGTGTCGCGGCTGGCGAGGGTGCTCCACAACTGCACCATCAGACTGTTGTGATAGGCCATATCGCTGACCCTGCCGTGGTGCGTGCCTGTGCCCAGGTAATGGATCAGGTCGCCCGGCGCCACGATGGCCTCGGCCTTGAAGGCCACCGCTGGGGCCACGATGCGCGCCGCCGCCCGCAGGGCGCGGGTCAGGTGATGCACCTCCGGCTGATTTTGGCTGCTGGTGCCCAGCCGTTTCCAGATAAAGGCGATGGCGTCCAGCCGGAAGACCTCCACCCCCCGGTTCGCCAGATTCAGGATGATGTCCACGAACTCGGTCAGCACGTCGGGGTTGCCCCAGTTCAGGTCCCACTGGTAGGTGTTGAAAGTGGTCCAGACCCAGCCGCCGCTCCCGCCCTCACCCGCGTGTTCGTCCCAGGTGAAGTTGCCAGGGGCGAAGTCGGGGAAGACCTCGGGCAGGGTGGCCTCGTAAGCGTCCGGCAGGCCGCGATCCGAAAAGAAATGGAAGTAGTCGCGGTACTGGTCCTCGCCCGCCCGCGCCCGCTCGGCCCACTCGTGTTCGCGGGCTACATGATTCAGGACCAGATCGAGGACCAGGCTGATGCCCCGGCCCCGCAGGTCGCGCGCCAGTCCCGAGAGGTCGTCCATGCTGCCCAGATCGGGGCGCACCGAACGGTAGTCGGCCACCGCGTAGCCGCCGTCGTTCTCGCCCTCACGTGGGCGCAGCAGCGGCATCAGGTGCAGGTAGGTGACACCAAGCCCTTCCAGATAGTCCACATGGTCCTGCACGCCGCACAGCGTTCCGGCGAAGCGGTCCGTGTAGGCCACGTAGCCCACCATGCGGGACGACTGCAGCCAGTCGGGGGAGAGCAACCGGGCCTCATCCAGCCGTTTCAGATCGGCTGGGCGGGTGTGGTAAGCCTGCAACATGATCTCCAGCAGGCGTTCCAGCAGGCCGTCGGCCCGCTCCAGGTACACCTCGCGCAGGCTGTCCAGCAACTCGGGGCCGTAGCGCTCCAGCCGCAGGAAGAAGGTCTCGGCGTCCCGGTCATCGTCGAAGGCCAGCCGTAGTCGCTCGGCCAGTTTGGGGGTCAGCAGGATGTCAGGCATGGTTGTCCATCAGCATACGGCGTACATGGAAGTGTTTCCAACACGGTCAGTGGTTGGCAAAGCAAAAGGCGGCAGATCACTCCGCCGCCTGTGGTGTGCGCTGTCGTTACTTCATCGCTTCTTCGCGGGTCACATTGAGGTAGACCGCCACGTCGTCCATGCTTTCCACCTGCGAGAGCGGAACGTAGTGGTGCTGGCCGTCGCTGCTGTCGCTCCTGGTCAATTTGACTCTGTCGCCTTCCAGGTGATCCACCGTGCCGACATGCTCGCCATTGTTGTCCTTGACCTGCATGTGCTCGCCGCCCTGGTCCAGACGCGCCTTGAGGTCCTTGGCAATGCGTTCGGTGATCTGGCCAGCGTCTGCGTTCTGGTTCTGTGTCATGACTCCAGGCTAGGCCGGGGGCATGACCGGCAGATTGGCGTGGGCGTTAGAGAACATTGAGATACAGAAATTCCTTTCCCGGTTGCGTAAGCGTCCACGCACAGCCCAGCGCACCTGCCCCCTAGGCTGGCACCCATGCGGTCTGCCCAGCCCAAGATCGATCACGCCCACGCCCTGAGATCCGACTTTTTCGCCGGTGATCCGGTGGCGGTGGCGCGTGCATTGATCGGCGCGGTGCTGGTGCGCGTCTTGAAGGACGGCGTGATACTTGCGGCCCGCATCGTGGAGACCGAGGGCTACGACTGCCCACGCGATCCCAGCTGCCACGTGATCGCTCGGCTGCCCGGCGCGGCGGGGGCGATGGGCGGCGAGCCGGGGCGCGTCTACTTTCATTTCGCCTACAGGCAGCCGCTGCTGAACGTCGTGTGCCGCCCCACGGGCATCCAGGCGTCCATCCTGATCCGGGCCGTTCAACCCCTGCTGGGCGAGGAGAGGATGCGCGAGTTGCGGCCCGTCAGACGTTCCCTTGACCTCAGCAACGGTCCCGCCAAGCTGGTCACGGCGCTGGGCCTGACCGGGGAATTGGGGGGGCAGCCCATTGACAGCCCCTCCTTCTACATCGTGCCAGGACAAACCCAGCCGGACTCGGCAGTTGAAATTACGTCCCGCGTGGGCCTGCGCCGGGGGGCGGACTTGCCGTGGCGTTTCCTGATGCGGGGCAATCCCTGGGTCTCGCCGGGAACACCAAGTGCGGGCACGACAGAAGCAGGACTTAACGGGTTGTGAGGACGGCCACGCCCTGAATCGCTGTGAGCTGCCCGGCCTCCACCTCGGCCCGCAGGGTCTGGAGCTGCTGTCTGTCCAGCCCTGCGCGGAACAGTCGCCAGGCGGCCTCGCGCAGTAACTCGTCGAACCACTGGGCGGTCTGAGCGCGGCGTCTGCCTGCCACGTCCACCTCCTGCACGTAGTCCAGCACTGCCGCCCAGACCTCCGGCACGCCCTCGCCAGTCAGGGCAGATGCCCGCAGGGCGCGGGGCCGCCAGGGGGCGTCGTGTGGGGTCAGGAGGTTCAGGGCCGCACGCAGTTCAGTCTGGGCACGCACCGCCGCCTTGGGAGCGCTATCGGCCTTATTCACCACACACAGGTCAGCCAACTCCATGATGCCGCGCTTGATCCCCTGCAGTTCGTCACCCGCGTTGGGCAGCGTGAGCAGTACGAACAGATCGGTCATGGCGGCAACCTGGGTCTCGCTCTGGCCCACGCCCACAGTTTCCACCAGCACCACGTCGTGGCCCGCCGCCTCGCACAGCGTGATGGCCTCGCGGGTGCGCCGCGCCACCCCACCCAGGTTGCCGCCCGCCGGACTGGGCCGGATGTAGGCGCCCGGGTGAACGGTCAGCCGGGGCATGCGGGTCTTGTCGCCCATGATTGAGCCGCCCGTGCGGGCACTGCTGGGGTCTACCGCCAGCACCGCCACCCGGTGACCCGCCTCGGCCAGGTGCAGGCCCAGCGCCTCAATAAAGGTGGACTTCCCTACCCCCGGGACTCCGGTCAGGCCCACACGAATGGACTTCCCAGCGTGCGGCGCAACGTCTGAGAGCAACTGCTGGGCCTGCGCCTCGTGATCGGCGCGCGTGGACTCGCTCAGGGTGATCGCGCGGGCCAGCGCGCGGCGGCTGCCGGCCAGCAAAGGCTCGGCTAGGGGATGGGCGGACATACGGCCATCATAGAGAAAGCCCCACCAGTGCGGCAGGGCCATCGGGGCGAATCACTTCGTATCCGGGGACTAGCGGCCCGCAGGTTGTGGATTCATGACCGAGAAGACGGCGCCCGCCGGATCGGTCAGCACGGCCATACGGCCAAATTCCATATCGAAGGGGGCCACCAGCACCTTGCCGCCGCTGCGCTCTGTCACCTGGGCGGCCTGATCCACATCCTCGGTGTAGAAGTAGACCATCCAGCCCCCCGCATCCACCGCCTCCCAGTTCTGGGCGTGGCCCGACACGCCCGCGAAGCCCGTTTCGCCGTGCATGAGCTGATGGTAGTCCGCGCCGGGAAGCTGCTGAGCGTCGGCCTTCAGGAGCTGACCGTAGAACGCAGTGGCCGACGCTGCATCATGGGTGTTGACCTCGGCCCAGACCAGGCGGCCCGGGCCGTTGTGCGCCGCGAAGCCGCCGTGCTGATCGTCCTCCCACAGCCCGAAGTTCGCTCCAGCGGGATCGGCAAACGTGGCGAGGCGGCCCTGATCGCCGATCTGCATGGGCCCGGCCAGCAGTTGCCCGCCCAGAGCTCTCGCCCGGCTGATGTCGGCTTCCAGATCCTCGCTGGCGAAATAGACCGTCCAGGCACTCCGTGTCCCCGGCGCTGAATACGGAGGCATCGGGCTGATGCCTGCGGCCTTGTTCCCGTGCAGGTGCGCGTTGGCGTGACCTCCGTATTCCTCAGAAATCTGGTATTCCCAGCCAAACAGGGCGGCATAGAATTGCCGACTCTCCTCTGGGTGGGGTGAATCCAGATCGGCCCAGATCGGTTCTCCGGCAGGAATGGGCGACGGCGTGACGGGCGTGAGCGTCTGGGGCTGGGACATGGATTGTGCCTCCTGTTGGATTGGGCTTCAACAGCAGCTTAAGCCACAATCGTCTTTCTGTCAAGAGCGTAATTAATTGGGCCCATTCCGTTCTCGCAGCAGCCGTAGCACCTCGTGTGCGCTGGTCAGAATGGGGGTACCAGGGCCGAAGATGCCCGCCACGCCCGCCTCCTGCAGGGACGCGTGGTCCTGCCGAGGAATCACGCCGCCCGCGATCACCAAAATGTCGTCCGCCTCCTGATCCTTCAGGGCAGCGATCAGTTGTGGAATCAGCGTCCTGTGGCCTGCGGCCTGCGAGCTGACGCCGATCACGTGCACATCGTTCTCCACGGCCTGCCGCGCGGCCTCCTCGGGCGTCTGGAACAGTGGGCCCACATCCACGTCAAAGCCCAGATCGGCGAAGCCAGTGGCAATAACCTTTGCCCCCCGGTCGTGGCCGTCCTGGCCCATCTTGACCACCAGCATGCGCGGGCGGCGGCCCTCGGCCTCGGCAAACGCTTCAATGTCGTGTTGCAGCGCGGCGAAACCCTCGTCCCCCACGTATCCCTGAGCGTAGACGCCGCTCAGGGTACGGACCTCGGCGGCGTGACGGCCCCAGACCCGCTCCAACGCCTCCGAAACCTCGCCCACCGTGCAGCGCGCGCGCATGGCCTCCACCGACAGGGCCAGCAGGTTGCCGCTTCCCGTGCGGGCGGCGTCCTCCAGCGCGTCCAGCGCCGACTGGACGGCCTGTGGATCACGTGCGGCCCGCACCTGTTCCAGTCGTCGGATCTGCGACTCGCGCACGGCGTCGTTGTCGATGTCCAGCAGCTCCACAGAGGTCTGCTCCGGGGGCTGGTACTTGTTGACGCCCACGATCACGTCCTCACCCCGGTCAATGCGGGCCTGCTTGCGGGCGGCACTTTCCTCGATCCTCAGTTTGGGAATCCCGGCCTCGATGGCCTTGGCCATGCCGCCCAGTTCTTCGACCTCACGCATCAGTTCGCGGGCCTTCTCGGCCAGGTCGAAGGTGAGCCGTTCCATCAGATACGAGCCGCCCCAGGGGTCCACGACGTCCGGGATGCCGGTTTCCTCCTGAATCAGCAATTGCGTGTTGCGGGCAATCCGCGCCGAGAATTCGGTGGGCAGACCAATCGCCTCATCGAAAGCGTTGGTGTGCAGGCTCTGGGTGCCGCCGAATACGGCCGCCATCGCCTCGATCGCCGTGCGCACGACGTTGTTGTACGGGTCCTGCTCGGTCAGGGACCAGCCAGAGGTCTGGCAGTGCGTCCGCAGCGCGCGGCTCATCGGATTCTTCGGCCCGAAGCCGGCCATGATCTCGTCCCACAGCAGACGGGCGGCGCGCAGCTTGGCGACCTCGGTGTAGAAGTTCATGCCGATGGCGAAGAAGAAGCTCAGCCGGGGGGCAAAGGCGTCCACGTCCAGCCCCCGCTGGAGCGCCGCCCGCACGTATTCCAGGCCGTCAGCCAGGGTGTAGGCCAGCTCCAGCGCGGCATTCGCGCCCGCCTCCTGCAGGTGGTAACCGCTGATGGAGATGGAATTGAAGCGCGGCATCTTCTCGGCCGTGAAGGCGATGATGTCGGCCACGATCCGCATGGACGGTTCAGGTGGGTAGATGTAGGTGTTGCGAACCATGAACTCTTTGAGGATGTCGTTCTGGATGGTACCGGAGAGCTGCTCCAGGCTGGCCCCGCTCTCCTGCCCAGCCACGATGTATCCGGCCAGAATGGGCAGTACCGCGCCGTTCATGGTCATGGACACCGACATCTGGTCCAGGGGAATGCCATCGAAGAGGAGTTTCATGTCCTCCACGCTGTCGATGGCGACGCCGGCCTTGCCCACGTCGCCCACCACGCGCGGGTGGTCCGAGTCGTAGCCCCGGTGCGTGGCGAGATCGAAGGCCACCGACAGCCCCTTTTGTCCGGCAGCCAGATTGCGGCGGTAAAAGGCGTTGCTCGCCTCGGCGGTCGAGAAGCCTGCGTACTGCCGGATCGTCCAGGGCCGCGCCGCGTACATGGTGGCGCGTGGGCCACGCGTGTAGGGCGGCAGGCCGGGCAGGGTGTCGGCGGCTCCTTCGGGCAGATCGGCGCGGGTGTACAGCGCCTTAAGGGTCAATCCTTCAGGGGTAACGCGGTTCAGGGTCTCGGGTTCCGCGCCCCTCAGATCCTTGCGGGCCAGCGCCTTCCAGGCGTCCAGCTTGGGTGTGTCTTGCTCGATCATGCTCTTCAGCCTCCGTGTGGGGTCATGATGCCACGCGTGGGCCTAACGAGCGTTAGGAGGACCCTGAGACGTTCGGGGCACAGCTCACCTTCCCTCTGCGACCGCCTGGGTCAGGGCTTCCTCGATCCCGCGTCCCCGCCAGCCGGTTTCCAGGGCCTGGGCCTCGCTTCCATTCCATACCAGATGCGCGCCAATCACGGCCCCCCCGGCAATCGCCAGGGCAGCGGCCCTGACCTGCTCCAGCGGTGCGTCGGGGCACAGGCGGGCGGCGGCGCTTCGCAGGGTGGGGGCCAGCGGCAGGGGAGGGCGGGTCACGCGGACACGGGCAGGCAGGCTCACCTCCACAGGGTACACATTCGGCTTAAAAGGAGGAACGGGTGTGAAATTCTGCGCTGTGCCGCACGCCGTTTTGAATCCGAATACAATGCTTGCCGATGACCGATAGACCAGGATCCACCGGATGAGGACGTACCACCGATGCGCGCGCTAGCGTGGTTGTTGACCGTCGTGCTGTTCGCCTTCGCGCTGGGGATGGCCGTGCTGACCCTGGGAGCCTTCGCCTCCCTGGGTTCTGCCGCGCCGCTGTGGCTGCGCTCGGTGGGGAGCCTGGAACACGCCATGAGCGCTCAGCTCGGGCTGTCCAGCCTGACCAATTTTGCGCGCGCCCTGGGCCTGGCTGTGCTAACCAGCGCCCTGGCCGGGCTGGCGGCCTACGTCAAGCCGAGGGCCTGAGACGGCGCTGATCGGGCCAGCCCTTAGCTCAGCGCCTGACTGAAGCTGTGTGCGGCGCGCAGTTTCATATCCTCAAGAGCGTTCCAGTCCGGGGTGACGCGGCGGAGCGCCTCGTCCACCAGGGCCGCCGCTGGCGGCGGAACAGGATGGCTGGGGGCGCCCGCGTCGGTGCAGAAGCCCCGGACCTTGGGATCGTAGGCGACGCCGGAAAACGGCGTGCCGGCGGCGGCAGCCAGAATCACGGCGTGCAAACGCACACCGATCACGTAGCCGCTGCGGGCGATGGCGTCCAGTGCCGTTTGCGGGTCACGGGTGCTGACGACCACATTGGCCCCCAGCGCGTGTGCGGCCACGTCGTCGTGGTCTGGCATGAAGCTCAGGGCCGTGACATGCCGCCCGGCGCGGCGCAGCTGGAGGGTCACGTCCCGCAGCGGTTCCAGCGCCTCTGTGACGTCCCCGCGCGGGGCGATGATGACGCTCCGCAGGTCTCGCGTCAGCTCCGGCGTGGGCGTCAGCAGCAGGGCCGGATCGCCGCCCAGTTCGCCTTTCAGGCCCAGACCCTCCAGGGTCTCCAGACTGCCCGCATCCCGCACGATGATCCGCAGACCAGTCAGGGCGGCGGCCACCTTGCGCCCGCCCTCCGGCGACAGCGGGCCGACGCTCTGGTTGAAGATCACCACGCGCTTGCCCAGGAAGCGGGCCAGCCGGATCACGCCCAGGTAGTAGCTCAGCGTCCGGGCACTCGTCTTGTCCTGAAGCAGGCCGCCGCCCCCGCTGAGCAGAACGCTTGAACGGGCCACCGCCGCGAGCAGCGGCCCCGGCTTCATGCGCGCCGCTGCCTCGCTGCCGAAGGCCTGGGCCGATTCCTGGGGCGTGTTCGAGAGCAGCAGCGGCGTCATGCCGCGCTTGCGGATCTCGCGTGTGATCGCCAGGGCAATTGCCTCGTCGCCGGTGTTGCCGAAGCCGTAATAGCCGCTGACGGCCACCCGGCGGGTCACGCCTGGCCTCTGGAGCCAGCGCCCGCGCTCAGGCGCGGCGAGCCGTAGGTGTTCCACAGCCGCATCCCGGACCTCAGCACCCAGATGGCGATGACGCCCAGCAGCAGCCCCAGCCCCAGCCCGATGAACACGCGGGCTGCGCTGATCAGCAGCGGCGTGTGAAAGTGCGAGAAGGTGTTCAGGATGCTGGATTGCCCCACCACCCCCGCCAGGATCAGCAGGCCGCTGAAGTAGCCGGGCAGCGTGCCGCTCAGCCCCAGCACCGCCAGCGGATGTGCGGCGATCTCCTTGAAGCGCGGACGGATGATCGAGTCCTGCACCTCGCGCCGCAGGGACGCCTCGAATTCGCTGGCCGAGCCGCCGGTGGCGTTGCCGCGACGCTCATAGACCAGCGACAGCAGGATCAGCCCCAGGCCCATCACGGCTACGTCACCCAACCGAATGGGTGCGGCGTAGATGTCGGCGGCGGTCTTGCGGATGTCCTGGCGTGGCAGAAAGCTCAGGGCCACCAGCAGCAACGGCAGCAGCAGGGTCAGGCCCACCCCCCGGAACGGTTCGAGGCCCAGCGTGCTCTCACGGCTGGCCCCCAGCGCCGAGACGAACAGCACCCCCACTAGACTCAGGCCAGTGGCCAGGAACCAGTCGGTGACCTTTGAGCGTCTCAGGACCAGCCCCAGCGCCGGGAAGCTCACGGCGGCCACCAGCGCGGCGCTCTCGAAGGGGTGCAGGGTGTTCAGGCCGAATGCCAGCAGCGCCACCACGCCCGCCGCGATCACGCCCAGCCTGGCCAGCGGGAAGCTCAGGCCTAGCAGCAACAGCGCGGCCAGCGGCCCGATCATGCTCAGCGCCTTCAGCACCGGGCTGGGGGTAAAGAAACCCACCTGCGGGGCTGCCAGCTTCACGCCGGAACGCTTCAGCAGTTCCTGGGTGCGGCCCAGCATGGCCTCGGTCTCGTTGATGGTGGGGTAGGGGCGCAGGTACAGCAGCCGCATGCCTCGCTCGCGGGCGGCCAGATTGTACTTGCTCGCCACGTCCAGCGGCTCCAGCTGGTTCTGGTAGCTGGGGGCCAGCGCGAACAGCCGCACCCCACCGTGCGTCTCCACCAGTTCCTCCAGCCCGTCCTGAATGTTGCCCTCGATGATGGCGGGCAGGCGGTTGCCCATCGCCTTGTCCACCTGCGCCAGCAGTTCCGGCGTGCGCGCCCCGATCACCTCATCGCCGGTGAAGGCGATGAACGGCACGTCCGGCCAGTCCGCGCCCACCTTCGCCGTCGGCACCGCGTCGTCCTGATAGGGCCGGTAGACCAGCACCATGCCCTGCTCCTTGAAGTCGCCCACCGCCGCCGTGTCCGGCCCAGCAGGCAGGAAACGCGGGTCACTGGGCCACTCGACCCAGGTCTGGCCCCCGATGGTCACCTCACGCGTGGGGATGGTGTAGCGGTTTCGCAACGCCTCAGCAATGGCGGGCGTGGCGGTTTTCATGTACACGGCGTTGGTCCTGACCTGCTGCCCCGGAAAATCTGCCGCCAGATCCGCGCCGCTTTTCAGGTACAGCTCGCCGCGCTGCTCCAGGCTGGCGACGGTGTCCTCGTACAGCGCCAGACCATTGACGCCCAGCGCCTTGTACCGGTCCAGCAGCGCCTGCGGCTCCAGACCAAAGCGGCGGGCCTGAACCACCAGCGCCGGGTAGTCCATGACCAGGGCTGCCGTCTTCTGCGCCTGCTCGAACTGCACGCGCTGGAACGCCAGCAGGAGTGCCGGAATGAGCGACAGCGCCACCAGGCCCAGCAACAGCGGGGTCCAGGGATGACGGGTGGCGGGCGGCAGTGACGCGGGTGAGAGCGGGGCAGGCTGGTGGAATGGGGCGCGGTTCGGGTCGGTCACAGGCACATCCTAGCGGCGTGGTGGGGTGGGGGAGGGGAAGCGAGCCAGAAACGCGGCATCCTAGCGCCTGTCCCGGCCGGGGCACGTCAGCCGAAGGGTGGAGGGGTGGGAGCGCCGTGTCCGCTACTGGTTCCTGGAGCGTGGCCGTGAACACCACGCGCTACAATCCGTCGTCACGCCTGATTCGGGGCGCGAGAAAGGCCGCAGAATCCATCTGTCAGGCTGAGAGGAGAACTCAAGACATGAAGGCACACATGATCACCTACGGGTGTCAGATGAACGAGTACGACACGCACCTGGTCCAGTCGCAACTGGTCAGCTTCGGTGCGGATCTAGTGGAGAGCATCGACGAGGCCGACTTCGTGCTGGTCAACACCTGCGCTGTGCGCGGCAAGCCGGTCGACAAGGTCCGCAGCCTGCTGGGGCAACTGCGCAAGACCAAGGCGCAGCGCCCGCTGGTGGTGGGCATGATGGGCTGCCTGGCGCAGCTGGAAGAGGGCCAGCAGATGGCCCGCAAGTTCGAGGTGGACGTGCTGTTGGGGCCAGGGAGTCTGTTGGACATCGGCGCGGCGCTGGAGAGCAATGGGCGCTTCTGGGGCCTGCAATTCAAGGACGAGTTGCACGAACACATCCCCCCGCCGCCCACGGGCCGGCTGCAGGCGCACCTGACCATCATGCGCGGCTGCGACCACCACTGCACGTACTGCATCGTGCCCACCACGCGCGGCCCTCAAGTGAGCCGCTCGCCCGATGACATTCTGAGAGAACTGGACCTGCAACTCGCGGCGGGGGTGCAGGAAGTCACGCTACTGGGCCAGAACGTCAACGCTTACGGCGTGGACGGCGGGGCGAGGCTGGCGGGGTACCCCTCGTTTGCCGATCTGCTGCGGCTTGTGGGCCGTAGCGGCGTGAAACGCATCAAGTTCACCACCAGCCACCCGATGAACTTCACGGAGGACGTGGCCGCCGCAATGGCCGAAACGCCCGCCGTCTGCGATTTCGTTCACCTGCCGGTTCAGAGTGGCAGCAACCGCGTCCTGCGCCGCATGGCCCGTGAGTACACGCGCGAGAAATACCTGGGCCACATCGCCGACATCAAGAAGCATCTGCCAGACGTGGTTCTCGCCACCGACATCATTGTGGGCTTTCCTGGCGAGACCGAGGAAGACTTCCAGGAGACCCTCAGTCTTTACGACGAGGTCGGTTACGACAGCGCCTACATGTTCATCTACTCGCCGCGTCCCGGCACACCAAGCTACAAGCACTTTGCGGACCTGCCGCGTGAACTGAAGACCGAGCGACTACAGCGCCTGATCGTCAAGCAGAAGGAATGGAGCAAGCTGCGCAACGCCACCAAAGTCGGCACGGTGCAGGAAGTTCTGCTGCGCGGCGATGCCCACAGCGAAGGATTCCTGGAGGGCCATACGCGTGGCAACCACCCCACCGTCGTGCCTAAGGCGTTCGGCGCGGAGGGCGCGGGCGTGTACCCGGTTCTTATCGACCACAGTACCCCACACATGCTCTATGGCCGCCTGCTGGGCGCCGACGGCCAACCGCTGCCCGAGATTCCGCGGCTGGAGCCACAGGCGGCGGCGTTGAGCAGTCCACTGCAGATGGCCTGACACAGTTTTCACGGTGCCCTCTCCCTTCGGAGGGGGCCTTTTCTTAGGCTCCGCTGTCCGTCCGCCCGGATGGAGCGGTTACTTGATGTTCACCTGGAAGGCCGGAATCTTCACCTGGATGGTGCGGAAGCCGTCCGGCCCGGTACCGTTGGACGCCAGTTTGACATTGACGCTGGCCTGAGCCTCCAGCGTGCGGAGGCCAGTCTCCTGCGGGAACTCCACCACGGCCTGGATCTGCTCGCCGATATTCCACGGCTTGGGCGGCAAGTACGACGCCACGCACACCTGAAACTGGCCATATTTCAGGTCTGGTTGTCCGGTCTTGGCGGTGTCCAGCACGCTCAGGCTGAAGGGCCTGGGGCAGTCATTTTTCAGCAGCAGGTCATATGGACCGCGGTTGACCAGCGTGACCGTCAGCAGCCGCCCATTGACGCTGACGCCGGAGCTGATCTGGGTCTGTGGCAGCGTGACGCGTGGGGCGCATGACGTGGCGGCCAGCGCCAGGCCCGCCAACAGAAGACGTGGAGACAGCAGATGGGGAAGGCGAAACATGACGTTCAGCGTAACAGCCTGCGTCTGAGAAAGTGCCCTGACAGCGCCTTCCTGTTTGAGAGTGGAAACCATCCCACTCAAGCCATTTTCAGCCTGGGGTGACGTATAAAACCATCAACCATCCCGGACCGGGACTTGTATGTCCTTGACGGATGCGTCACGCCATGCTCCTCCACTATCTTAAGCGGATGCTGGCCAAGTTCACACTAAGTAGGATGACCTACGCTATGATGCGTACGTTCAAACTCTAGACAGGTGACAAGGCCGGGCAATTCGACCTTTGTGTTCTTTTTTTGACCCACCCCACCCGTCAACCCCCTTACGGAGGCCCCATGAAGAAATTAGTCACGCTTAGCTCGTTGCTCCTTGTTTCCGCCGCGCTCGCCGCGTCCCCTGCCGATACGCTGGTCATTCAATCAGCGGGCGACGTGCCCACTATGGACCCCGGCGTGACCTACGACACCGCCTCCTCGGCGCTCGTGGACAACATGTACGAGACGCTGCTCACCTATGACGGCGCCAGCCTGACCAAGCTGGTGCCGCTGCTGGCCACCAAATGGACGATCAGCAACGCCGGCAAGACCTACACCTTTGACCTTCGCAAGAACGTCAAGTTCCACAGCGGCGCCACCATGACCTGCGCTGACGCCGAATATACCTTTGAGCGCAATCTGGTGACAAACAGCGGCGCGAGTGGTAACTGGTTCCTGGCCGAGGCCCTGACTGGCAGCCAGAGCAACGCGGCCGATGACAAGAGCGTGACCTGGGCCAAGATTGACAAGTCCGTGGAGTGCAACAACAACGGGCAACTCGTCTTCACGCTGCCCGCCGTGGACCCCGCCTTCCTGGCGAAGCTGGCTTACACCGGCCAGGCCATCGTGGAAAAGGCCTACAGCGCCAAGATCGGCGAATGGGACGGCACCGAGAAGACCTGGAAGGACTGGATCGGCAAGGACTTGACCGGCAGTGAACTGAGCAAGAAACCCAACGGCACCGGTCCCTACAGGCTGGTCCGTAATGACGCCAATAATCACCTGTTTCAGGCTTTTGACGGCTACTGGGGCAAGAAGCCTGCCATCAAGAACGTGATCCGTCAGAAGGTGCCGGAACTGGCCGCCCGCCAGCAGGCGCTGCTGCGTGGGGACGCCGACATCATTGAGGGTGCGGGCCGCGCAGTAGATGAGGCGCAGATCAAGGGCAAGCCCGGCGTGACCTGGGTGGATGATCTGCCCAACACCAGCGCTACCGCGATCTTCATGAACGAGAACATCAAGGGTACCGGTCTGCTGGGCAGCGGCAAGCTGGACGGCAAGGGCATTCCGGCCAATTTCTTCAGCGACGTGAATGTGCGCCGCGGTTTCTCGTACGCCTTCGACTATCAGGGCTACATCAAGGACGTGCAGAAGGGCAAGGGAGCGCAGCGCACGGTGTTGCTGCCCGATTCCTTCCCCGGCTATGATCCCAAGATCAGCAAGTACACCTTCGACGCTGCCAAGGCCACTGAATACTTCAAGCGCGCCTGGGGCGGCCAGCTGTGGAAGAACGGCTTCGTTCTGACGGCCAACTATCGTGCCAACACCCCCGCATCGCAGACCGCGATGGAAATCCTGAAGAAGAACATCGAGGCGATCAATCCCAAGTTCCGCGTGAACATTCAGGCCAAGCAGTGGTCCGAAATGCTGGCCGATTCCAAGAAGGGCGAGGAAGCCATGATCCTGATCGCTTGGGCGCCTGATTACGCCGACGCCGACAACTTCATGTACACCTTCTACGCCAGCGACGGCTACTACAGCCCGCGTGCCAACTGGAAAGATGCCAGCGTGGACAAGTGGCTCAAGCAGGCCCGTAGCACAGTGAACGTTGCCGAGCGCAACCGTCTGTACAGTCTGGTGGGCAAGCGCGCCTACGAACAGGCCCCATTCATCTTGGTTCCCGCTCCTGTGGCTTACCAGTTCCAGAGCAGCCGCGTCACCGGTGAGGGGCTGACCAAGGCCACCTTCAACCCCATGACCTCGCTGTACTGGAAGGGCTTGACCAAGAAGTAAGCGTTCTTCTCTGTGACCTGAAAGGTTCCAGGAGCGGTAACGCCGATGGGGAAGGGCGGGGCGACCACGAACGCGGGTTGCCCCGTCCCCCTTTTGTTTTTGCTCGGGTTCATGCTGCAGATACCTTCATGCGCCTTCCTCCCTATAAACTGAGGCCCAAATGCTTAACTTCACTCTCCGGCGACTGATCCAGATCCCACTGGTCATGCTCGTCCTTTCCGTTATCGTCATTGGCCTCACGCAACTACTCACCCCGGAACAACGCGCCGCGCCGTACATCCGCAGCGAGCAGCAGGCCGCGCGCATACAACAGATCATTGACGAGCGTGGGTTGCGCGATCCCTTTCCCGTCCAATATGGGCGCTGGTTTTCCAACATCGTCAAGGGCGATCTGGGCTTTTCCAAGGCCAGCAACAAGGATGTGGTGGCCACAATTGCCGAGCGCCTGCCCAACACCATTGAACTGGCGCTCCTGACCGCCATTCCCATTCTGCTGCTCTCAGTTTGGCTGGGGACGTTAAGCGCGCTGCACAAGGATCAGCTGATCGACCAGATCTTGCGGGTGGTGGTGGTCCTGGGCTACAGCTTGCCAACTTTCGTGCTGGGGATCGTGTTGCTTGCTGTATTCTACGCCTATCTGGGCTGGTTACCCGGCGCGGGGCAACTGGACATCCTGAACCAGTTCGCGGTCGGTGACATGAGACGCTACACCGGCATGATGACGGTGGACGCCGCCCTGAACGGACGCTGGGATATTGCCTGGGACGCGCTGCGTCACATGATTCTGCCCGCCGTGACCCTGCTGATCGTCCTGAGTGCCAACCTTGTCAAGGTGATGCGAAACAGCATGCTGGAAGTGCTGACCAGCGACTACGTCCGTACCGCCCGTGCCAAGGGGCTGGCTCCTGGGGTGGTCAATGGCAAGCACGCCCGTCGCAACGCTCTGCTGCCCATCATCACGCTGGGCGGCTTTCTGATCATCAACCTGCTGGCCGGTTCGGTCATCACCGAGACCATCTTCGCGTATCCGGGTATCGGTCAGTGGTTCGTGCAGGCAGCCCTGCAACTCGATATTGCCGGGGTGCTTGGCTTTACCCTGCTCTCGGCGCTGCTGGTGGTCGTCATGAGCACGGCGGTGGATATCCTGTACGGTGTGATCGATCCCCGCGTGAGGTTTCACTGATGTTCCCCTCTAAAACCACCTGGAGGCCTGTATGACGACCACTTCCTCGGCTCCCATTGCCATCGAGAAACGCGGCTCCTTTCAGATGTTCTGGACCAGTCCGGCCATGCGGAAGATGCGGCGCAACCCACTGGCCATCGGCGGGCTGATCATCACCCTGCTATTCGCGTTGCTGGCGCTGTTCGCCCCCCTGGTGGCCAGACCCACCGGCAACTGCCTGCGCGATCTGGGCATGACCAGCCAGAATCAGGTGTACAACCCGCTGGGGGCACCCTTCTGGCAGGCTGTTTTTGCGCCGCCAGCCTCCTGTTACAAGATTGAACGGCTCAGCTTCGCGCAGGAACCCGTTCCCCCAAATTCGATCCCCGGTGCCACTGCGCCTTTCGGCACGGTGAACGGCTACAACATTTTCTACGGACTGGTCTGGGGAACGCGCACCGCGCTCAAGATGGCCTTCATCATCGTGGGCATCACGCTGGCTGTGGGCGTGCTGATCGGGGCCATCAGCGGCTTTTACGGCGGCTGGATCGACAACCTGATTCAGCGGTTCATTGACGTGCTGTTCGCCATGCCGGGGCTGGTGCTGACGGTGGTGATCCTGACCATCCTGCGGGCCAAGAATCCCGGGGGTGATCCCACCTGGCCGATTATCCTGGCGTATTCGGTGGCGGGCTGGGCTGGGTACGCCCGCGTGATTCGTGGGGACGTGCTTAAGACCCGGCAACTGGAATACGTAGACGCCGCCCGTGGCCTGGGTGCCCGCGACCTGCGGATGATCCTCAAACACGTTGTTCCCAATAGCGTGACCACCGTCTTCACCATTGCCGTGCTGGACCTGGCAACTGTGCCGCTGGGCATCGCCGCTCTGAGCTTCCTGGGCCTCGGCTTTGAGCCGGGGTACTCCGAATGGGGGCAACTGGTCGACTTTGCCCGCGCGTGGCTGAAGCCTGATTATTGGTATGTGCTGGTCTTTCCCGCCGCCTTCATCATTCTGTTCAGTCTGGCCTTCAACCTGTTCGGCGACGGTCTGCGCGACGCGCTGGATCCCAAGACGAGATAGGTCGACTGGCAGTGGTGCGCGGTGTCCGGGCTTTCAGTTCCCGAACACCGCGTACTTTTTCTTGTCTGTTGGGGTGTCGCCCAGCGGGTCAGCCCGCAACAAATTCAAACACGTGTCCTTCCGGATCACGAACCGCCAGCCCCTTTTCGTCCTGCACCGACAGCAGCCCAGCCGCCGCCACTAGATCGGCCACCGCGTTCACGTCGGCGTAGAAGCGGACCAGCGCGTGGTCGCCGCCCAGCATATCGGCCAGCCCCACCTGCGGGTCCCAGGCATACAGCCATCTCCTCGGCGTGCCGTTGCCGTCCGGCTCGCTCTGCGGACCCAGCGTGAACTGGGCGAAGTCACGGTCCTCCTGCTCCTTGGCGAAAGCGAAGCCGTAGGCGCCCGGTAGGCGCTTCTTCATGGCAGAGTAATCGCCAAAGGCCAGGGCCACCTCGCGCAGTCCCATTACCGGCAGGGCGTGGGCGGGGCGCGCCATGGGCTGGGGCGGAAAGTGCGGTTGCCGCGTATCCTCCCGGTTCACGCCGCGCAGTTCCAGGCCGTGCCCGAACGGGTCAAAGAAGTACAGCGTCCAGTCTGGCCGGTCCTCCGTGCCCAGGTTGATTTCTTGCCATTCCAGTCCGTGAGCGTCCAGCAGTCCCTTGCTGGGTTCCAGGTCGCTGGGGTCGATCTGCCAGGCGTAGTGGAGGTGTGATGCCCCACGTGGCCTCAGGGAAGCCAGGCGGTCATCGTTGTTTTGCCGTGTGATCGGCTGCCACAGCGTCAGGGTCTGGTGCGGATTGACCGTGAATTCGGCCACGCCCACCGCCTCGTCGTGGCGGATCAGTTCCAGGCCCAGAACCTGTGAGTAAAAGCGCACGCCGCGCGCCAGATGATTGACTTCCAGCGTCAAGCCCGCCAGATCAAGGATAGGAGAGGGGGTCATCCCTGCATTTGAGCGCAGGCCGCCCCTCCCAGTTCGCTGGCGGGATTCAGGGATTCTTCAGGCGATCTGCTGGTGTGCGGCGTCCACAAGCGCCTGCGCTCCCTGCCCCAGCGTGTCGGCGGCCAGCTCCGCACCCAGGTCAGCGCACTCTGCCACGTCACCGCTGGTGGTGGCGCGGATCACCTGCGAGCCGTCCAGCGCAGCAACCCAGCCTTCCAGCGTCAGAATGCCGCCCTTGACCGTGGCGTGTGCGCCCACCGGAGCCATGCACCCCGCGCCCAGCCCCGCAAGGAATTCACGTTCGGCGGTGATGCGGTCATCGGTCGTGTGGTCGTGGATGGCGTAGGCAACCTCTACCGTCAGATCGTCATCGGCGCGGGTCTCCAGGGCCAGCGCGCCCTGACCGGGGGCGGGCAGCATGATGTCCGGCTCGATGAACTCGTCGATGCGGTGGCGCATCTCGGTGCGGATCAGGCCGGCGGCGGCCAGGATGATCGCGTCATATTCGTCAGAGGCCAGCGCCGCCAGCCGGGTGTCGATGTTGCCGCGCAGTCCCACGACTTGCAGGTCCGGGCGGAAGGCTTTCAGGAACGCCTTGCGGCGCACGCTGCTGGTGCCGACGCGCGCGCCGTGGGGCAGCTCCGAGAGACGCTTCATGCCCTCCTTCCCGATCAGGACGTCGCGGGCATCCACCCGTTTGGGAATGGAGGCCACTTCCAGTTCCTCGGGCTGTGCGGTGGGCAGGTCCTTGAGAGAATGCACCGCAATATCAATGCGCTTGGCGAGCAGGGCGTCCTCGATCTCCTTGATCCAGAAGCCCTTGTCGCCCTCCTTGGCCATTGAGATCAGGCTGGCGCGGTTGCGATCCCCTTTGGTGGCGATGGTCTGAATCCGGAAATCCGTTTCAGGCCACTCTTCTTTGAGCCGGGCCACCACCCAGTGGGTCTGTGCCAGCGCCAGCGTGCTGCCGCGCGTTCCTACCGTCACCGTCCGCATAACCTGGGCAGTATAGGGGTTGGGGGCGGCTCACGCCTACGCGTTTTGTCCTTCATCTCCGCAGTGCCAGGGTGATCAGCCTGCCGGGGTCCAGCGTTGGAAGGACGCTGAGCGTGACTGGAGCGGACCTGAAAGGCCCACGGTCAGCAAGCAAGCTCAATCTTCCCCCGGCTCGCAGATCCGCCCTATGGTATCTGCAGGAACACGCCGGGCAGCGCTTCAGCAGCATAGGCGGCAAGGCAAGACCAGCAAGGAGTCATATGACCCAGACTGAACACCCTTCGGCCCACTCCGGTGCCCCCAAGCGCACCCGTACCTACACCTGGCAGGACCCGCTGATCGGCGCGGACGCGGCACCCGGCCTGAGTGGGCTGGATTACCTGCGCGGCATGGCCCGGGGCGATTTTCCTCCCCCACCTATTGGACAGACGCTGGGGTTCAGCATCGGCAGCCAGGAGGATGTGCAAAAAGGAAGGGTGGTCTTTCGGATGCGCCCCGAGGAATTCCATTACAACCCGATCGGCAGCGTCCACGGCGGCGTCTATGCCACCCTGCTGGACTCGGCGCTGGGCTGCGCGATCCACACCATGTTGCCCGCCGGGGTGGGCTACACCACCCTGGATCTGGCGGTGAAGTACCTACGTCCGCTGCGAATGGGTATGGCCGAGGTCCGCGCAGAGGCTGACGTGATCAGCGTGTCGCGTCAGATTGCCACCGCCAGCGCACAGATCGTCGATCAGGCAGGCAAGGTCTACGCCACGGCCACCACCACCTGCCTGGTGTTGCGTCCCACCGCACCCATACCCTCTGCCCTACAGCAGGAGACGAACCTATGAGTGATGCAAAAAATCAGGCTGCCGCCCTGACTGAAGAGTGGAGCGGTCAGGGCACACTTGTGGAACACCTGGGCATCACATTCAGTGAGGCCAGCGGAACGCGGGTGGTGGCACAGATGCCGGTCGAAAGCCGCGTGCACCAGCCGTTCGGCCTGCTGCATGGGGGAGCAAGTGTGGTGCTGGCCGAAAGCGTGGCCAGCACGGGCGCGTACTTGAACGTCAAGGACCGGGGCATGGTGGCGGTGGGGCTGGAAATCAATGCCAACCACCTGCGCGGGATAGCTTCCGGAACGGTCACGGCCACGGGCACGCCCATCTTCCAGGGCCGGACCACCGAGGTGTGGAACGTCGAGATCGCCGACGAGCGCGGCAAGCTGATCTGCATCTCGCGCTGCACGCTGGCGATTATCCCAAGGCCGCAGGAGAGACAGCCGGGCTGATTGTCCTGCATGGGCGCGGCCACCGCTCCGGTCCTGTGGGCGCAGGAGCACGCGCCTGTCAGCGGTCTGTCCGGTGCTCCCTCTGCTGCCGGCGGATCACGTGTCTTAGGTGTGCCCGCCACCTGTCAGAAAAATGTGATGGGCCGGAACTAGGCTGATCTGGAGCGGTGCACTCCACCCCTCATCCTTCCCTCCCTGGACACGTCACCCCCCGGCGTGTCCTGATTTCTTGCCGTGTCAGTTGGACGCAATCCCTCGCGAAGGTGGACGGGCGTTCACCCGTGACTCACGCGCGCCCCGTCACTGGGAGTACACTCGCCCCATGTTGCCCCCGCTGGTCAAGCAGGTTCTCGACAACTTCAACTTCGACATCGACTCGGACCGGAGTCGCGAAGACAATGTCGATGAGGTCATCAAGAGCGCGGCGTTGTTGTCCGGCGCGGTGGCCATAGAGCCTATTCCCTTCGCGGACATTCTGGTAATCACGCCGGTGCAGGCCAAGATGGTGCTGCACATCGGCAAAATCTACGGCTTCGACATTACGCCCGAGCGGGCGCGTGAGATCGTGCAGGAACTAGGGGTCACGGTGGCCTACGGCGTGGCGGCGCGGCAGGTCATGCGCGGCCTGGCAAAACTGGCGCTGCCCGTGATTGGGGGCATCATCACCGCGCCCGCCGTGTACGGCTGGACCTTCGGGCTCGGCCGGGTGGCGCAGAGTTACTTCGAGCGCAAGAGCCTGGGACTGCCCGACAGCCGCAAGGAGCAGGTCAAAGTCATCCAGGAGGCCAAACAGCAGTCCCGCAAGGTTCTGCCCAGCGCTCAGGATTTCACGGACCTCGCCAGCGAACTGCGCCGCCGCGCCGAGGAGAAGAACAAGAGCCAGGGTGGACCGAACGGCCCCAACTGAGGCCTGAAATCACAGGAGCAGGTTAATCTCTGGGCCAGCGAAAGACCCGGCCATCGCCCAGCGTGAGCGTCACGGTGGCCGGGTCTTTCCCCGGATCGCGGATCACGCAGGTCCGCGTTTCGGGCGGGGGATCGCCCACGCCGCTCTCGAAGCCGCTGACGCTGCGGCATGGGCCACTGGCATTCTGCTCGCCGTCCCCGATCACGTCGGCGGCAATCGCCACCTGCCGCACGTATTCCTCGAAGCGCACCGGATCGGAGGCCAGCAGGCGCGTGGCTTCGGCCTGACGCATGGTTTCGGCACTTTGCCGCTGACGTTCGGCCTCGGCCTGACGGAGGGCGGGAACGGCCCACAAGGCGCTCAGCAGCACGATCAGCACCACGGCGGGCCATAGGCGGCGGACGAAGGGGCTCACGCCCGTATCCTAACCAAACGGCTACTCTGGGGAGCGTGAAGCGCAAAACCTTTGATCTCCGGCCCTGGGCGCGGGTCACGCAGTCCACCCAGACGGTGCTGGCGGTGCCAGGGTACGTGATCGTGGATTTCACGGCCCAGAGCGTGATTCGTCCGCTGGAGGTGACCAGACCTGGAACCACCGTCTGTCACCTGATCCTCGACGACGGTTACCGCTGGATTCGCTGTCACCCCACCGGCACGGGCGAGGGTATGATGGGCGCAGCTCTGACCGTGCAGCTGAACGCGGTGGGCCAGCCGGTTCAGTTCTACGTGGACATTCATGGTGGAGAGGGCGTCAGCGAAGACGGTCTGCCGTGGCACGACGATCTGTATCTGGACGTGGTGGGCGATCCCGAGGAAGAGGACCCCTGGACCGTGGCCGCCACCGAGATCATCGATGCTGACGAGTTGGACGAGGCGGTAGTGGCCGGGCTGGTCACGCCGATCCTGGCCGCGCAGACCTGGGAACATGCCCACCACATTGAGACGGAGCTGCGGGCGGGAACCTACTCGCCAGTGCAAGTGCTGCGCCGCTATGTGGAAGACCCGTATACTTGAAGCCAGAACTTGAACTCGGTTCAAAATCCAATTCCCAGAGGTCTTGCATGCCCGAATCCACGCTCCTTCCCACTCTGCCCCCGCAAGCTGTACAGGCTGTTCAGGCCGCGTTGCACGCTATTCCCATGAACGCCACTGTGGGCGTGACCATCACCGACGTCGGCGTGGGCTGGGCCACGGGCAAGTGTGCCGATACGCCCGCCTTTCACAACCATCTGGGGACCATCCACGCTGGAGCGCAGTTCTTGCTGGCCGAGGCGACGAGCGGAGCCGCTTTCGCTGGAGCCTTTGCGGCCCAGATCGCCGGGGGTGTTCCACTGATCGAGCGGTTGGACACACATTACGTGGGCCGCGCCCGCGGTGGCCTGAGCGCCACGGCACAGGCGCGGGCCGAGGAACTCCCCGCCGCACTGGAAACCTATGCCCGGGACGGTAAGGCCCGGCTGACCGTCGATGTCACCGTCCGTGACGGCGAGGACAAGGCAGTGATGCGGGCGGTGGCGCACTGGTATCTGCGCTCCATGGCCACCATCCGGGGGAATTGAGAAAGACGGAAGAAGCAGAAGGGCCAGGTGGTTTGCCTGGCCCTTCTGCTCTTTTCGCCCTGCCGGCTTCATGGGTTCAGGAGCCGACGCGGCCCCGCAGCACCTCTTCGAGGCTGGGCAGACGGACCAGTCCACGCCAGTAGGCCCGGATGGTTTCCAGCACGTGCATGTATTCCTGGTAGTTGCCCGGTTTGACCACATAGCCGCTGACCTGCTGATCGTAGGCGCGGTGGATGTCGCTGGGGTGTTCAGAGGTGGACAGCACCAGCACCGGGATGGAGCGCACCTCGGGCAGGGTCTTGACCCGTTCCAGGAACTCATGGCCGTTCATGATGGGCATGTTGAGGTCCAGCACGATCAGATGGGGGCGCGAAGCCCGGTCCGGGTGGGCGAGATGATCAAGGGCTTCCTGTCCGTTTTGAACGTGATGAACTGTGATGTCCTGGTCCTGTTCGGCCAGCATATCCTGGAAGAGGAGGGCGTCGGCCAGCTCGTCCTCGACAAGCAGCAGGTGAAAGGGCGCAGCACTCATGAAATCAGATTAATTATTGACCGGCGGGCCAATCGTCAGCCAGTAGACAATGGCTCCTGGCAGCAAGAAAAAGTGAAGATTGGAATGAGCCTTGGGCCGCCAGGGGAGCGCGGGTGTTACCTTAAAGGTCATGTCAACCGTTTCGCCGCCTGAACGCTTTGCCGTGGCGGCTTTCGATGCGCTGCTGGCGAATATTGCCATTGTCGATGCGGAGGGGCTGATCGTCGCCGTTAACCGGGCGTGGACAGCTTTTGCGTGTGAGAACGGCGGAACAGGCAACGACGTGGGCGTCAATTACCTGACGGTCTGCGAAGCGGCGCAGGGGGAGGACAGTTCCTATGCGCACGCCATTGCGGCGGGCATTCGTGCGGTGGTGAGCGGTGAGCAGGCCCTGTATGAGCTGGAATATCCCTGTCATACGCCCACCCAGCAGCGTTACTACGTGGCCCGCGTAACCCGCTTCGAGCAGGACGGCGCCTTTTACGCTCTGGTGGCCCACGAGGACATCACCCGCCGGAAACTGGCCGAACGGGAAGTGAACTCCCTGAACGTCTCGCTGGAGCGGCGGGTTCTGAAACGGACGCAGGCGCTGGAAGCCAGCGAATTGGATTTGCAGCGTCTGAACACTGAACTTACGGCACGCAACGAGGAGCTCTCGCAGTTCGTGTACGTGGCCAGCCACGACCTTCAGGAACCGCTCCGGACGCTGGGGGCCTACGCTGACATCCTGCGTCACCGCTACCGGGGCAAGCAGTTCGACGAGCGGGCCGACACCTACCTGGGCCACATCACCGAGCAGGTGGGGCGCGCCCGCCGGCTGGTCCGTGACGTGCTGGCGCTGGCCACCGTCAGTGAAGAAGCCCCGCGCGAAATGACCGATCTGGGCAGGGTGTGCCGCGAGGTCCAGACCGAGCTGGACTGGCCGCCGGACGCCCAACTGGACATCGGCAATCTAGTCCCGGTGTACGCCAGCCCGCCCCAGATGCGCCAGCTGCTGGACAACCTGCTGGGCAACGCCCTGAAGTTTCATGGACCCGAGCCGCTGCGGGTGGACCTGAGCGCGCAGCCGGAAGGGCCGCTGGTCCACTTCACGCTGCGCGACAACGGCATCGGCGTCGCGCCAGAATACGCCGAGAAGGTCTTCGGGATGTTTCAGCGTCTGCACGGGCGCACGGCCACCGGGGGCAACGGCATCGGGCTGGCGGTGTGCCGCCGCATCGTGGAGCGTCACGGCGGCACCATCTGGATTGAGGCTGCGCCCGGAGGCGGCACCGCCATTCACTTCACGCTGCCCGCCGCTCAGGAAGCCGCCCCCCAGCAGGGCTCGGGCAATGAAGCAAGGGCTGGGTGACAGCGCGGCCTCTGATCTTTTCCCATTTCGCACGGTCCGGTCTTTGCTAGGCTGCCGCGCGTGACCTCCCGCGATTCTGGCCTCCCCACTGGACGCCCTCCAATTCCGCCCCCGACAGGCCTGCCGCTGCTGATGGCCTTTGATCTGGACGGCACCCTGATCACCGAGCAGGGCCGTGAGGTGGATGCTGCCACCGGGAAGGCCCTGGCGCGGCTGCGCGAAGTGGGCGTCAAGCTGGCGATCATCACCGGACGCGACATGGCTCCCGACGCTGTGATGGAGGTGATGCAGCCCGACGCGGTCGCAACCAACAATGGTGGGCGCATCGTGGTGGACGGCGAGTTGCACAGCGAGGCCCGCTTCACGCCCTCGGATCTGGAGGCGGTGCTGGCCCACGAACTGACGGGCGCCCGCATCGTGCTGTTCACGGCCCAGCGCCTGTTCGTGGACCTACCGCGCGGCACCGAGCCGGAGCCCTGGATGATTGCCCGCAACTACGCCCCCCTGAGCGAAGCGCCTGTCGGGGATGTGTTGAAAGCCGGGTTCTATCACCCCGGCGTGGCGGACTTTGCCGGACGGCTGCGGCAGTCCCACCCGCATCTGGTCCTGACCGGCGCGCAGGATCCGTACCTCAGTTTCCTGACCGTCACCCCCGAGGGTGCCCACAAGGGCGCGGCCCTGACGCTGATCGCGGACGCGCTGCACTTGCCCCATGACCGCGCGGTGGCCTACGGCGATAGCGACAACGACGAGGCCATGCTGGAGGTGGCCGGCTACGCCGTGCAGGTGGGCAAGCTGCCCCTGCTGGCCCGCCATGCCCACACCCGTCTGAACCGCCAGACGGATCTGGGAGGTTATCTGAACGCCTGGGCAGACCGCCTGGAACGGGAAGAAGCGCGTCCCTGACCGGAGAAGGGGACATTTCCCTGATTTGAAATGAGGTCCCCTTCGTCAGGGGCGGAGCTTAAAATCCACGGGTGAAGTCTGGAAGGTCCCCCCATCAAGCCCGTCTGGAAGCCGCCCTGCCTGCTGCTCTCGAGCGCATCGCCGCCACACCCCGCGTCTATGCCGCGCTGTGGTGCGGCTCGGCGGCGCGGGGAGAGGCCACGCCGTACAGCGATCTGGACTTTCACGCGCTGGTGACCGGCGATTTCCGCTGGCGGAGCAACTTTGTAGTGGACGGCGTTCCGGTGGAAGTCTTCCACAATCCCGTTCGCAAGGTGCGCTCCATGTTTACCGACGGGGACGCTGCGACGATTGCGATGTTCGCCCAGGGCCGCCCCGCGCTGCCCCATCCCGATCTGGGCCCCCTGATGGCCGAGGCGCAGGCGTTGTATGCTGCTGGCCCGGCGCCCACACCGGTCAGCGAATTCATCCGGTTCATGCTGATGGATACCGTGATGGACGCCCGTGCCAGCCTCCACACCCCTGTTCATACGCTGACTGTCATGGCGGCACTTGGCCCGCTGCTGGTGCGGCCTCTGTACGCCGTCCACGGCTGGTGGGATGTGAAACGCGAACGCTGGCTGGACGATCTGGAGGCCAGAGCACCCGTCATCGCCCAGGAACTTCGGCTCGTGCTGAGCGCGGCGACGGATGACGCGCGGCAGGAGGCTTTCGAGGTTCTGGCGCGCCGGTTGATGGGCGAACTGTCTTACGTGGAGGGCGGCACTGAACCCGAACCCGTCCCGTGAGGCCGCGTCAGTTCCCTGTCATTTCGCCCGCCCTACACTCGTGTTCATGATCGGGACCGCATGATCGAGGTCAGCCACTATGGCAAACGCTACGGCGCACATCAGGCGGTGCAGGATCTGAGCTTCACCGTGCAGCCGGGGGCCGTGTTTGGCCTGCTGGGCAGCAACGGAGCGGGGAAGACCACCACCATTCGCGCCCTGGTGGGCCTGACGCGCCCCTCCTCTGGCACGGTGCGGGTGGCGGGCTTCGACGTCTGGAAAGAACCGTTGAGAGCGAAGGCCGCCTTCGGATACATCCCGGATCGCCCTTACCTGTATGGCAAGCTGACCGCCCGCGAACTGCTGCGGTTTGTGGGCCAGCTCTACAAGGTGGAAGGGGCCGAGGCGGAAATTGACCGCTGGCTGACCCTGTTCCGGCTGGAGGATTTCGGCAACGAACCCATCGAGACGTTCTCGCACGGGATGCGCCAGAAGGTGGCGATCATTGCCGCCATGCTGCCCGATCCCGGCGTGCTGATCGTGGACGAGCCGATGGTAGGCCTCGATCCCCACGCCGCCCAGCAGGTCCGCGAGCTGTTCCGCGCCCACGCCGACCGGGGCCGCACCGTGCTGCTGACCACCCACAGCCTGCCGCTCGCCGAGGCCGTCTGTGACCGTCTGGTGGTCCTGGACCGGGGCCGCGTGCTGGGCGAGGGCACCATGGACGATCTGCGCGCCCGCACGGGCACCGAGGCCGGGGGCGTGCACGGCGACAGCCTGGAACGCATCTTTTTTCGCCTGATTGAGGAGGAGCAGGAGGAGGAACACCGGCGGCGGGAGGCGGTGGAAGCGGGATGACCACCCGCCCGGCCCCCCAGGCCCATCCATCCCGTGCGCCCAGTCTGCTGAACCTCAAGCTGACCGCCCTGCGCCACACGCTGCGGCGGGGGCCGAAGTGGGGCTACGCCTTCGTCGCCGTGCTGGCCGTGCTCCTCGTCTGGGGCGAGGTGTACGGCACGTGGCGGGCACTGAAGTTCCTGGGGTCATTTGGCAGCATCGGCACCCATGTCTTTGCGCGCGTGCTGGAAATTGGCCTGATCACCCTGAGCAGCGGCGTGACCTTCAGCGCCACCACCGCCGCCATCTCCACGCTGTACCTCAGCGAGGACCTGAATTTCCTGTTGACCCAGCCCCTCAAGACCTGGCGCGTCTTTGCGCTGAAGGTCTCCGAGACGTTCCTGAACACGGCCCTGGTGCCGACCTTACTGACCGTTCCGCTGCTGCTGACGGTGGGCGTGTACTTCCACGCGCCGCTGTGGGCCTACCCGCTGATGGTGCTGACGGCGGTGATGACCTTTGCCGCCCCGGTGGGCCTGGGGGCGCTGCTGGCCGTGGTGCTGATGCGTCTGGCCCCGGTGGGCCGGGTGCGTGAGGTCAGCACCGGTCTGGGCGTGCTGATCAGTGCCGGACTGGTCTATGCCATCCGTGCCCTGCGTCCTGAAGTCCTGATCCAGAAGATGCAGGACCCCGCACAGTTCGGGGCGCTATTAAAGAACTTTGCCAGCCCCAGCAGCCCCTTCCTCCCGCCCGTGTGGGCCTCGCAGGGTCTCTGGAGCGCGTCACAGGGCCGTGTGGACGTGGCGCTGCTCCCGCTCGTGATCCTGACCGTGGGCCTGCTGGCCGCCGCCACCGCCCTCGCCACCCGCGCGTATCAGGACGGCTGGGCGCGGGCGCTGGACTCCAGCACGCCACGGCTCGATCCGTCGCCCCGGCGGGCCACGCTGGCAGAGCGGCTGTTTGCACGGCTCGGCCCCGCCGGCAGCCTGGCCCACAAGGATCTGCGTGTGACCCTGCGCGATCCGACCCAGTGGAGCCAGCTCCTTGTGGTGGTGGCGCTGGCCGGGGTGTACCTGGTGAGCGTCCGGGCCGTGCCGATTCCAGTGCCGCAGTTCCGGGGCATTCTGGGGTACGTGCAGCTGGCCTTTCAGGGCTTTATCGTCGCGGGCGTGGCGGTGCGGCTGGCCTTTCCTGCCCTCAGCACCGAGGCGAAGGCGTACTGGCTGCTCAGAACTGGCCCGATCAGCGCCCGGCAGATCGTCCTGAGCAAGTTTTACGGGGTGCTGCCCGTCACGCTCACGCTGGGGCTGGTGATGGGCATCGCCAGCGCCCGCAGCATGGATCTGGGGCCCACTCTGCTGCTCCTGAGCGGCCTGGTCAGCGTCAGCAACGCTTTCGTGATCACCGCGCTCGGGGTGGGCCTGGGCGCGGCCTCGCCCAAATTCGATGCCGACAACCCAGCCGAGATCGGCGTCAGTCCCGGCGGGCTGGCCTTCATGGGCCTGAGTCTGGCGTATTCAGTGCTATGTCTGGGACTGCTGGCGCGTCCGGCGGCAGGCAGCGTGCTGCGGCCTGATCTATTTACGGGGCTGTCCGCGCTGTCAACGCCCGAGGGCGTGTTGGGTCTGATCGGCCTGGGGCTGGCGACGGTTTTCGGGACGTGGCTCAGCTTGCGTCTGGGGTGGCGGAAGCTGGATACGCTGGAATAGTGGTGGAGCGAACACTCCTGCGGCGGAGCGCATAATTGCCCCACCTATGGCGGATGACCTCGAAAGACCACAGCGCCGCGCCGAACGTCAGGCCCGGCGGCGTGACGATCCCCTTTCCCTTCTCGGCGGCACCCTGATTGCGCTGCTGGCCATCGGTCTGATTTTCAGCGAGGGCAGTGCGCTGGTGGGCGTGACCCTGCTGGGACTGGTGGCCCTGCTCGCGGCCCTCTATTTCAGCTCGGTGCAGGCGCAGCGGGGGATGGCCACGTTGTTGACCCTGCCGGGGTTTAAACGCGGCGTCCAGCTGATCATTCCCGTGTTTGCGGTCACCAGCATCTTTACTGAGGGCAATGTCTTGCTGATGGTTTTCGTGCTGGTGGTGGCGGCGCTGGGGCTGGCCGCCGCCATGCTGACGGTTCGCACCGGCACAGCTGACGCTCGGCAGGTGAAGGAACAGGACATTCAGCCGCCTGTCGCCCTTCCGGCGCAGTCCAGCGGCGAGACCTTCTCCGAAATCGACCTCCGCGCCCTGTGCCGGGGGCTGCCCCCCGCCGTGGCCGGACAGGTCTTTGCCACCGTGGAGCATCTGGAAACGGTGGCTGCCGAGGCGAAACGCAATGGGGATACCCGCCGGTCCTACGACGCCCGCCAGGGCCTGACCGATTATCTACCCAACACAGTCAACGCCTGGAAAGCCCAGGCCGAGGACCAGCGTGATCTGGGCGAACTGACGCGGGCGCTGGAGCAGGTGCGCGAGATTGCGGGGGCAGAGGATTCCGGCGGCGAGGCCGGACGACGGGCCTGGGAAACGCAGCAACGCTTTCTGGCAGCCCGCAAGGGCGAGAAGGACTGAGGATACGGGACGTTGGGATTCACTTTCGGCTGACGATCTCTCACCCCTGCCTCCGCTATAAGTGGAGGACGTATTTTCTCCTTCCCTCTTTTCTGCCACAGGAGGACGCATGAGCCGTCGCCGCCCCAATTTGAACACCCTGATCCGCGTGACCAAGGCCCTGCGGGAACCCGAAGCCAAGCCGGGCGAGGGCGGCGGTTTCCGTGAAACGGCCCGCCGCGCCGCCCAGAGCGCCCTGAACGACCCGCGCGTGCAGAGCGCCGCCGGACTGGTGCGTGACCGCGCCGAAGCGGTCCGCATCCGTGTGGGCGACACCGCAGACCGCAATCTGGAGCGCCTGATTGACGAGTCGCGGGCCCGTCGGGGCGAGGCCACGCCGGAAGAGGTGGCCGCACTGCTCGAGCAGCGCCGCAGCGAACGCGACGCCCGCATCCGCCGGGCGTTGGCCCGTCAGGAACTGCTGAACCGTGCCGAGACCCCTGAGCAGCGCCAGATCCTGACGCTGGTGGCCGGGGTCACGGGCTGGGCGGGCGGCGCACCGGAGGCGGGACCACTGCGTTACACCGCGCTGCTGGACCGCCTAGCCCCCGGTGGCAGCGCCGAGATGGAAATGGCGGTCCACCGCGCCCTGTGGACACTGGCCGAACGCCGCGTGCTGTCGGTGTCGCCGCACGGCGTCGTGAGCGCCGTACAACAGCTGGACCAGGGGCGGGCAGCGCTGCCGGAAAGCGGCTGAGAGACGGGGCCTGGCCCGTCGCCGCTGTCCTGCGCCCGCGCTTACGCCAGCGTTCCCCCCGCCGCGCTCATGGCCGTGCCCATGTTCTCGAAGGTCTTTTCGATCAGCTTCTTGGCCTGAGCGTCCAGCATGCGCCCGCCCACCGAGGCCACCGGACCACGCATATTGGCCTCGCCGGTCCAGTCCAGGGTGGTGGTGCCGTCGTGGTTGTCCAGCACGTTCGCGCCCGCCGTCAGGTCCACCACGCTGCCCAGGCCGCCGCCGCGCACGTTGACGTTCACGCGCCCCGCCGCCTCGTCGGGCAGCACCTCAATCTTGAACTTGAACTTGCCGCGCACCATGCCCACACCCACCTGCACGGTGGCCTCCATGTGCGTGGCATCCTGCACGACAACCTCCTGAACATCGGGCAGGCAACGCGCCACGCGTTCGGGATCCTGTACGAAGGCCCACACGACGGCGGGGGCGGCTTTGACCTGTTCCTGACCTGAGTAATTGAGTTTCATGCTTGACGCTCCTTTGGAAACTTTGAAGAGGTGGGGCAGCGGTTGAGGTGCCGGGGCTCCTGTGATTGTAGGGGGGCCAGAGACCAGGGACGATGAACGCGCCTCCTGTTTTTCTTGTGGGCCGTGGTTCAGCCGTGTGCGTGTTTCACTCCCGCCAGCTGCGTTGCCCTGTACTACCATGCGCCATGCCCCCTCAGCCCCTTCCGGTCGCGGGTGTCCTGCTCGCCGCTGGCCGCAGCACACGCATGGGCCATCCCAAACAGCTTGCGCCCCTGAATGGGCAACCGCTGTGTATGTACGCGGCGCGGGCGCTGGCGCAGGTCTACGCCCCGCTGCTGGCCGTCATTCCCCCCGGCGAGGTGGGCGAGGGTATTCGGGCGGCGCTGTCTGACCTGCCGTTCTCATTCGCCGTCAATCCGCAGCCGGAGCGGGGGCTGGCCTCCTCCTTCCGGGTGGCCGCCGAACACCTGCCGCCTGGTGTGGGCGGCGCAGCTTTTGCGCTGGGCGATATGCCGCTGGTAACGGCAGAGCTTCATGCTTCGCTGCTTGCGGCATTCCGGGAAACGGCCCCCTCGGTCGTGCTGTCGGCCTACGGCGAGGGGAATGAGGCGGTCCACGCCCCTCCGCATCTGCTGCGGGCAGACCTTCTGCCCGAACTGCTGACGCTGAGCGACACCGATCACGGCCCCCGCCGGGTGATCGGGGCGCGTGCCCAGGCGGCGGTGACGCTGCACTTTCCTGCCGCGCTGCTGCTGGATGTCGATACCCCTGAGGGATTGGCCAGGGCGGAGGCGGCGCTGAAGGAGAGGGGCTGAACGGTTGAGTCCGCCGCGCCGCGCTACCCTGAAGATCTGATGTCTGAAGCTGCCCCCCAGAGTGCCCCACAACCCGAAGTCTTAACCCTGGAAATAGAGAAGCTCGTCGCGGGGGGGCTGGGGCTGGCCCGTGACGAGGGCGGCGTGGTGCTGGTGCGCGGCGCGCTTCCCGGCGAGCGGGTGCGCGCGGCGGTTCGCTCAGGCCGGGGCGTGCGTCAGGGCGTGACGCTGGAGGTCCTGCGCTCAAGTCCAGACCGGGTGGACGGCCCGCAACTGCCCACTGCCGATCTGGCCCACGCCAGCTACGGCGCGCAGTTGCGGTACAAACGCGACTTCGTGCGGGAGGCACTCAGCCGGATTGCCAAGCTGAGTCACGGGGTCAACGAGACCGTGCCCAGTCCCAGCGAATGGCATTACCGCAACACCGCGCAGTATCTGGTCACACCCGCTGGCCTGGCCTACCGGGAGCGGCGCGGCAATGAGCCGCTGGTGGTGGGCGAAGATCCGCTCGTGATGGAAGCCATCTCGGCCATCGTGCAGAAGATCGATCCGGTGCATCTGGATCCGGCGAGCGAAGTTGCCTTCCGCGCCAGCGCGCTGACCGGGGAAGTGGTGGCCGCGCTGATCGGGGCCGGGGAGCCGCGCGTGTTCCTGCGGGCCAGCGATCACCTGATGGACGCCGGGGTGGTGGGGGTCTCGCTGGCCCAGCCGGCTGGACGCCGTTTCAGCGCGGGGGTGCGCCTGATCGCCGGGGAATCGGAGATTCGCGAGCAGTTCGGGCGCGTGCAGGTCAGCGTGAGTGCCACCGGTTTCGCTCAGGTCAATCCGGCGGCGGCGGGCCTGGCCTACGTGAGCGCTGCCGAACTCGCGGGCAGCGGCGAGCACGCTGTGGACCTGTACGGCGGCGCGGGCGCAATTGGCCGTCACCTGGCCCCCAACTTCCGCCGCGTGACCGTGCTGGACGCCTCGCCCGAGGCCCTGGCGCGTGGGCGGCAGGACGTGGCCGAGAGTGTCGCGGCAGGAAGGCCAGAGGGCAACGTCACCTACCGCGACGGCGACGCCGCCCGCTTCAGCGAACTGGGCACCGATGTGATCGTTGTCGATCCCCCGCGCGCCGGGCTGGAGGAGGGAGCGCGGGTTCACATCGACTCCAGCACGGCGGACCGTCTGGTTTACATCTCCTGCGATCCGGCCACCTGGGCGCGCGACGTGGGTGATCTGGTGCGGCGGGGCTGGAAGCTGGGCGAGGTCACGCCACACGACTTCTATCCGCAGACCAGCCATGTGGAAATCGTCAGCGTGCTGAACCGCTGAGGGTCCCTTGGCAAGTCTTTCACGCCGCTATGCAACGCAGGCGGTAGCGTGAACCCCATGAAAGCTGGCCTCCTGCTCCTGCCCGCCATGCTGTTGAGCGGCTGCCAGGCACCCCGGCCAGACCCGGAAGCTGCCCAGCAGATCGCCGACCTCAGCGCCCGTATCGACGCGCTTGAAGGTGAAGTGTCCGAATTGAAAGCTCGAAGGCCGAACAGCAGCACGCCCAGTGCCGGCGACGTGACGGCCCGCGCCGCCGCCCAGAACTGCGCCATCGCGCTGGCCCGCGCGCTGGAACTGTTTCGCCAGAGCAGTCTGGGCAACCGCTACCCTGGACCATCGCAGGTGGTCCTGCCTGACGCCTGCGAGGGCCAGCGCTTGGGCTGGAAGAAGCTGGAGGCAGGGCAGTACACCTTTGCCATCACCAACCGCAACGGTGAGGTGCTGGCGCAGCAGAGCGGCCGCTGAAGTCTAACGGCCCAGCATCACATAACTCAGCGCCACCGGATCGTCGGTGCGCTCGTCTTCCAGCAGCACGCCGAAGGTGGTCACCCGCTCGCCCGTGAAACCCACCACGAAGGCCCACACCTGATCGGGCATCTTCTCGTAGATCGAGCTGCGGACATACATCGCCTCGTCGCCCTGCATGAAGGTTCGCTCGCGCACCAGCTGGGTTTCCTTGCCGTACTGCTCGATGCCCGTCTTGCGGAAGGCGGTGAAGCCGGCCAGCGTGCCCCACTGCCCCTGCACGTCCGGCGTGAAGGCGTTCCACAGGCGGTCCAGCTTGAGCGCCAGGAATTCGGTCATCAGCGCCCGACCACGCGTGAAGGCGGCCTGCTCGGCGGGGGTGCGGCTGGCGGCAGACGCCGGGGGTTTGGTGGGGAGGGGCGTTCCGCTTTGCGCCAGCGCCAACCCATTCAGCACCAGCAGGGCGAGGGCCATCGTGGACGTTCTGGCATTCATTCCTCAGCGTACCCGCCGGAAGCGGGCCGGGTTGTCAGATGGCAGACCATCGGGGTCAGTCCAGTCGTGGCGGTGTCTGGCCCAGCAGCCGCTCGATCACCACAGCCACGCCGTCCTGGGCGTTGCTGAGGGTGACCTCGTCTGCCGCACTCAGCGCCTTGGCCTCGGCATTCGCCATCGCCACGCCGCGCCCGGCCCAGGCGAGCATCTCGGCGTCGTTGGGGGCGTCCCCGAAGGCCAGCACCTCGTCCCTGGCGATCCCCAGTTTCTCGCACAGCCGTGACAGGCCCCACGCCTTGCTGACGCCCTCGGCCAGCACTTCCAGAAACGGCGCGCCGCTGTGGGTCACCGCGTAGCCGCCCAGCGTCAGGGCCTGGACTTCCGCCTGCAGTTCGCGCGGGGTCAGCGTCGGGTGGCGCACGATGAATTTCAGGCTGGGTTCGGCCAGCACCTCGTCCAGCAGAAAACGCCCCATCTCGCCTGGTTCGCGCTTGTGATCCTCGAAATGCGCCAGTTCGGCGTAGCCTGTCTGGGCGACGAACACCTCACCCCCACGCCGCACACTGACGAACAGCACCCCGGGAACGCGCTCGGACAGGGCCTCGGCCAGCGCGCGTTGCGCCGCCACGTCCACATGTGCCTCGAACAGCACCTCCCCAGTGGTCAGGTGCAGCCCGTGAGCGCCGTTGCCGCACAGTGCCCACCCCGTGAAGGCTGCCGCCTCTGCAATCCGCCGGACGCCACGCGGTTGCCGGGCTGTGACCGGCACGACGAGGATCCCCGCTGCCCGCGCCGCGTCCAGGGCCCGGCGGGTGCGCGGGCTGACGCTCAGGTCCGGGCGCAGCAGCGTGCCGTCCAGATCGGTGGCAATCAGGCGAATGGACATGGCCGCCATGCTTAACGCTCCTCCAGCACCACGACCGCAGAGGCGTGTTCTTTGGTGTGCGTCAGCGTCAGGTGGGCTGCCCAGCCCTGCGCCTTCATCTCGGCCTCGATCTCGGGAACAAAGGCCAGGAAGGGCCGGGTGAACCGGAAGGGACCGTCCGGCGTGGCGTGGCGCACCACCCACACGTCGCGCCAGCCGTGCGGCCTGGGCCAGACCTTCTGAAAGGCTTCCTTGGCTGCGAAACGGGCGGCCAGACTGGGGGCCGGGTCGCTCAGGCGGGCGCAGTAGGCCAGTTCCTCGGGGGTAAACAGCCGCTCGGCGCGCGGCCCCTCACGCTCCAGCATGCGCCGGATCCGCGCGATCTCGATCAGGTCATGGCCCACGGCAACGATCATGACCGTGATGGTAGTGCGCGGCGGGTATCTTCAGACGGTGAAACCAGAGCCGACCCTCTTTCCCGACACCAGCCTGCAGGAGGTGGCGCGCCTCATCCGCTCCGTGGAGGACCAGTGGCGCCGCATGGGCGTGTCCCGTGTGCGGATTTTCGGCTCGGTGGCGCGCGGCGAGGCCACCGACCTGTCGGACGTGGACCTGCTGGTGGACTTCGCGGCTGAGGCGGGCCTGCTGGACCTGATGAACGTCAAGGACCTGCTGGAGGACACCCTGCGCCGCCGCATCGACGTGCTGACCGAGGGCGGCCTCAAGCCGCAACTGCGCCGCGAGATCCTGAGCGACGCGGTTGACGTGTTGAATGTGCCACCTCACCCGCACACCACCTTCCGGCGCAAACGCTGGCGCTGGAGGCTGCATGACGTGCTGGACGCCCTGGACCGCGTGCGCGCCTACACGGCGGACCACACCCTGGACAGCTTTATCGCCGACGAGCGCAGCCGCGACGCCGTGCTGCGAAACCTCGCGCGGCTGGGCGAGACCACCAAGTTCATCCCGCAGAGTGTGGAGGACCGCCACCCGCAGGTGCCGTGGGCCTACCTGCGCGACATCCGCAATCTGGTGGCGCACGACTATTTCGGGATCGATCCGGCGCTGGTGTGGCACACGGCCACTTCGGAGCTGATCAACATCCGCCCCGCCCTGCAACAGCTGGCGGACGGGAGAGAGGAGTAACGGTTCGCCGGGCGATGACCGGGCTGTTCCCCCTGGCAAACGCCTGAACAGTGCATTCAGTTCCAGGCCAGCCCCGCCCGCGTCTGCCAGTACTGCTGTGGCGACTCAGCCAAGCCCACCAGCGCAGGGAAATCGCCACGCAACTCCAGTGCCCGCAGATTGCTCTCCAGCTGCTCCGGAGTGGTCGCGCCGCTCAGCACCACGTCGACCCACGGCTGCGCGAGGGCGGCGGCCAGCGCGACAGCGTCGGGAGTGGCGTTCCATTCGTGGCAGACCTGTGCCATCGCGGGCGGGATGTCGCCCCGTCCGGTCAGCCGTCCGTTGGCCACCGCCTCCTTGATCACCACGGCCCAGCCGGCCTCATGGGCCTCGGCCAGCGCTGCGCCCGCCGAGGGCTCCAGCACGTTCCAGGTGGCCTGCACGGCGCTCAAAGGATTGACGCCGTCCACCGTGACTGCCCGCGCCCGCCGCAACGTGTCGGCCTGCCCCGGTCCGCTGGTGGACAGACCCACGCGCACACCCGAAGCTGCCAGTTCGGCCAGCCGCGCCAGCACCTGCCTGTTTTCCAGCACGCCCGTCTCCAGCGTCGCGGAGTGGATCAGATAGAGGTCCGGGGCGCGGCCCAGGCTGGACAGCGTTTCGGGCCACTGCCGTTCCAGCGTGTCCAGATCGTGACTCTTGACCTCGTGCGTGTCGGCATCGGTGCGCCAAGCCGCCACATAGGTATAGCCCCACTTGCTGCCGACCGTTACCCCTCCAGAGGAGACGCCGTGGCCGCGCTCCCGGAGCCAGCTCCCCAGGAACTCCTCGGCACGGCCGTAACTGCGGGCGGCATCGAAGTAACGGATTCCGGCGCTCCAGGCGGTGTCCAGCACGTGCCAGGCGTGATCGCGCATGGCCTGCGGCGTCTTGTCGGCCAGATCATCGCCGTGCCCCAGATTGATGTAGCCGGGCCGTCCCAGCGCGGCCAGACCTAGGCCCAGGCGGGGGGAATGCGGTGGCAGCAGGGGAGAGGTCATGTCCCTACCCTGGCACGTTCTTTCAGGTCTGAGGCCAGCTCGGGATTTACCCTTAGCGCGAGCTGGCCGGCCAGTTCCAGCGTCCACGTCACCGCGTTGGCATACGCGCTTTCCAGCTCCTTCAGGCTTCCTGCGATGCCCTCGTATCTGCGCAGGGTGTCCGCGTCCAGCCGCCCTTCGGCCAGCCGCGCCGGGTTGAGCAGGTAATCCGTGTGGCCTGATTCCACCACCGCCAGCGTCAGCAGGCCGCTCTGAACCCACCACAGCAAGCCGTGCGCCCGCAGGCGCTCGCCGCGCGCCAGCACATTCAGCCCGAAGGCCAGCCAGTTCAGCGTTCGGTCCAGCGTGGCCTGCAACTGCGGATCCGGCGGAGGGTTCGCGGCCAGCTTCTGCAGGGCTGACGCCAGCCGTCCATCCGAATCCTTGACCCGCATCCGTTCGGGAAAGAGGTGTTCGTTGCCCCAGCCCTCCAGCGCAGCAAGTTGTGTGTTGGGAAGGGCGTGCAACTCTACCCGCAGTAGTCCTGGCCCAATGGCGGTGGGCGTGCCGAACTCGTTGACGACGAAGTGCAGGATCGGCATCAGGCGTCCAAGCCACTCGCGCACGTCCAGTTCGGTCTCTGGATCGAGAAAGAGCCAGTACTCAAGGTCGCTGAACCGGTCCGCCGTGCCCTGGGTAAAACTGCCATAAGCCAGCGCGTGCGTGATGCGTTGGTCGGCGTGCATGGCGTCCCGCAGGCGGGCGTCCAGCCCGGCATGGCCTTCCAGGTCGGAGGCGGGACTCATGGGAGGATGGCCTCGGCCTCGATCTCCACGAGATGCTGCGGGTCGATCAGCGCGGCCACCCCCACCATCGTTGCCGCCGGGCGGATGGTGCCGAAGACCTCACCGTGTGCCCGCCCCACCTCCGCCCAGCGCGAGATGTCAGTCACGAAGATGCGGGTCCGCACCACGTCTTCAAGCGTGGCCCCCGCCTCGCTCAGCGCCCCTGCGATGATGCCTAGGACCACGCGAGTCTGTTCGTAGGCGTCCCCCACGCCCACCACCTCGCCGTTCACCGTGGCTGTTGTGCCCGCCACATGAACCACGTTGCCGAGCCTGACGGCGCGCGAATAGCCCACCGTGGCCTCCCAGGGGGAGGTGCCTCTGATGTTCTGCCTTACCGCCTCAGGGTGGACTGCCTTTTCCGGCTCTGACTCACTCGGCATACGGTTCACCCACGCGGCGCTCCAGCCCCCAGCGCGTGACCGTCCAGCTGCCTGCGCTCTTCTTGAGATCCACGGTCAGGGTGTAGCGCTTGCCGGTCACATATTCGCTGTCCTGACCGGGGGCCACCAGACCAAAGGTCACCGGGGCCACCACCTGCGCGGTGTCGGCCCTATCTGTGGGCATCTCCAGGGCCGAGACCGTGAAGTTCCCCAGGTCACGCGGATCGAACTTCAGGTTGCCCAGGGCCAGCGCAGGCTGCACGCGCGACGCGGCCACGTCAATCCGCCGCTGAACCTCGGCCCTCTGCGCGGGGGTGCGTGGCGTGCTGGCATAGCTGGAAGACACATGCTGGGCCAGCGCTTCCAGGTTGGCGATCAGGCTTGTGGCGACACTCAGGGCGTCGTCATTCAGGACCGTTCCCGAAGTCGCGCTCAGGCGATAGACCGGGTACTTCACGCTGCCGGAACGGGCGTCGTGGACCACGGCGTCGTCGCGGCCCGTCGCGCGCCGAACGGTGAAGGCAGGCCACCAGTTCAGGCCCTGGAAGGACGGACCAAAAGGCGTTCGGGTGGGGTATGGACGGGTGTCCAGTATGGGTCCGGCGACCACGCCTCCCGACTGTGGTTGGTACAGCCGCAGCGCTGCCGTCCCACCCTGCGCGACGATGGCCAGATACTCCGCCCTTCCCGGCGCGCTGAACGAGCCGCCGATCCCGGTCCGGGGGGCATCCGGGGCCGCGCCCGCCCGCGTGGGCCAGCCGGACATGCCGTAGTCCGAGAGTTCCTGGCGAATGTCCGGGTCGTAATTGTTAAGCCAGGTTCGCAGCAGGGGGGGCAGTTGCGACAGGTAGGTCTGCGCCTGTCCCGGCTGGCCCGCCAGCAGCAGCGAGGCATAGTCGTACAGTGCCTGTCCAGGCTGCATTTCCACCTCCGGCTGGCCCACGTCGCGCAGCGCCACCCCCAGATACGCGCGGCTGTTGTCCACGTACTGCCCGCCGATGTACGAGTAGATCTGCCATAGCGCCGGACTTCCGGCAAAGGGCAGACCATAGGCGTAGGCAAAGCGCCAGTCGCCGCCCAGCAGTTCCAGCGCGCCTTTGCCGTCCAGTTGCTGTGGTGTCAGCGTGCTGGTGTCGGCGCTGAACACCTGAAGGATGCGCCGGGGCGGGCTCGTCAGCGAGTACAGGTGGTGCGTGAAACAGCAGTGCGCGCCGCCGCTGAACCCTGTCAGCATCGCCTCGGGCATGCCGTCGCCGGTGACGTCGCGGCAGAAGTCCAGATTGACCATCGAATCGTTGACGCTGGCGAGCGTCTTGCCGTTCAGCAGCAGGCTGGCGCTGTCAGCCGGGTCCTCAAAGCCGTTTTGCCGGAGCTGCACGGTGAACGCGCCGCACGTCTGATTGGTGGTCTTGACGGGGGTGGGCGTGCCTGCCTGCGCCCCGGTGAACGTGAAGACCCCCAGGGCGGGCAGGGCCAGAATGGCGGCGACAAGGACGCTTCTCAGCATGGAATTACTCCTGAAGTGGGAAAGGGCAGGTGCAGATCAGTTCACCAGGGCCAGGGCCGCCTCGGCGAACACCGCGAACGCCGCGTTCATCTGGCGCATGGCCCCGTCCATCGGCTGTCCGTCCTTGAGGTGCAGACCTGCGTTGAACTCGATGCCGAAAGCGGGAACGCCACTTCTGCGGCTGTGGTTCAGACTGAGGGTGTCGGTGCTCCACGGCTCGCCAATGGTCACCCGCTCGAAGGGACTGGCGGCGATCACCTGGGCGAAAGCCTCCTCGGCAGCGCTTTTCAGGGCGTCCCAACGGTCATGTGGAAAGGTGGGCACGGCCTGAGTGCCGGGCATCAGGCAGATGGCCGGACGGGGCGTACCGGTGTCCAGGCCCAGTTTGGGGCCATGCGAGGCCATGCTGTGGCCCACGATCATCAGCCGCGCGCCTGGGAGTTCCGCGCTCACCGCGTCATCGAAGCTGTCCCAGATGCGCCGCAGGCGTTCCTCCCGTTCGTCCTCCGAAAGCTGTGTGTGGGGCGGATACAGCGGCTGGCGGTCAAAGTCCGTCTCTTTGATGACGCCGTTGTCCACCCGGTCATCCCGGTTCCGGTTGAGGTCGACGGCGAAGCGGCTCCAGGGGGCCTGGACATGCCGCGCGCCGGGCAACGAGTACAGCAGGTCCGTGTAGGCGTCGCCGTCCAGAAAGATGCGCCGCAGAAAGGCCTCTCGTTTCGGGGTGTCGAACAGGTCGTCTCCCAGCATCTGCCGCAGGATATGCGCCGGAAGCTGCCCGGAGGGATGGGGCGTGACGATCAGAAGCTGGTCGCGCGGGGACGGAGAGCGGTCTGTCATGCGGTCAGGATGTCACGGCATCGGGGCAGGATTCAAAGCAACCACAAAAAAAGGAGGGCGATCCCGCGTGGGACCGCCCTCTGTTCAAAAGAAAGGATTTACTTGGTGGGCACCTTGATCTTGCCGCTGATGATCTGGGCCTTGATGCCCTCCACCTTGGCCACCTGGGCGCTGCTGATCAGGGCCTTGTTGTACTGGTCCACCGCGTAGCCCACGCCGCCGTCCTTGAGGCCGAAGACACGGGGGCCGCCCTTGAACTCGTCGTCCTTGACGGATGCGATGAGCTGGTACACCGCGTTGTCCACCCGCTTGACCATGCTGGTCAGGCCGTGGTTCATGGTAGCGGGGTTCTTGTCGAAGTCGCCGAGGTAGTTCTGATTGCTGTCCACGCCGATGAAGAACATCGGACGAGTGTTGCCCGCGCAGGCCTTGGTGTAGTCCGCGCTCTTCTTGATGCTCTTGAAGTTGTCGCTGGCGAACTTCACGCCGCTGGGCAGGTTGCCTGCCTTGATGCACTGGGTCTGCTTGACGTAGTCGATCACGCCGTTGCCGGACGCGCCCGCCGCGGCAAAGATAATGTCCGCGCCCTTGGCCCGCATGCTGCCCGCGATTTCCTTGGCCTTGCCAGGGTTGTTCCAGGCGTCAGGTGTGGTCCCCACGTACTGCGCGATGACCCGCGCCTTGGGGTTGGCGGCCTTGACGCCCGCCGTGTAGCCGGCCTCGAACTTGTGGATCAGCGGGATGTCCATGCCGCCGACGAAGCCCACCACACCGGTGGAGCTGTTCAGGCCGGCCATGTAGCCCACCAGATAGCTGCCCTCCTGCTCGGAGAAGGTCAGGCTGGCGACGTTCTTGACGTCGGAGACGTCATCCACCAGGCCGAAGTACAGGTCCGGGTTTTCCTTGGCAACCTGGCTGATGCTGGCGTTGTTGGCAAAGCCCACGCCGATGGTCAGGTCAAAGCCCTCGTTGGCAAAGGAGCGGACGCCCTGGATCACCTGGCTGGGATCGCTGGGTTCAAAGTCCTTGACCTGCACGCCCAGCTTCTGCTTGGCGCGCTGGCTGCCCTCGTAGGCGCTCTGGTTGAAGCTCTTGTCGAACTTGCCGCCCGCGTCGTAGGCAATGCCCACGCGCACGTTCTGCGCGGCAGCGAGAGAAACGGAAACGGCCAGGGCCAGCGTGAGAAATTTCTTCATGGTGAATCCTCCAGTTTGAAGCTGTACTTGGACAGCAGGCATGTGGTTTGCTTGAACACAGTATACGAAAACTGCGGCATCATCTGATCATGCCAGGGTGACGTTCACCTGATGGGGGTACGCCACAGGGGACACAAAAGGGGGGTACGCAGGCCACTGCGGTGATTCCGCCTCCAGCCGAACCGGGCAGGAGTGCTACGCTCTTGGCATGGATCAGGCCGAGACCCCCTCCGTGCAGCCTAGCCCCGGTGAATACGAGCAGTACCTGGCCCTGAGCGCCGCTGTGGCCCGCCACAACCGCGCCTACCACGAAGAGGATGCCCCTACCATTCCCGACAATGAGTACGACGCTCTGGCGAAGCGGTTGCGCGCCCTGGAGTCCAGCCACCCCGACTGGGTCGAACGGGCCGCGCAGGAGATGGGGGCCGACACCAGCCCAGCGCAGGCGGTGGGCGGCGCGCCCAGCACGGCCTTTCAGCCAGTGAATCATCCCACCCCGATGACCAGCCTGGACAACGTGTTCGACGACGCCGAGCTGGCAGAGTGGCGTGAGAAGCTGGCCCGCTCGCTGAACCTACCGCCCGAGCATGATGGGTTTGTCTTTACCGGAGAACTGAAGATTGACGGCCTGAGCGTCAATCTGTACTACCGGGACGGTCAATTGCAGTGGGCCGCCACGCGCGGCAATGGGGTGACCGGCGAGATCGTGACCGCGCAGGTGGCGACGGTGCCGGGCATCCCCACGGTCCTGGAGGGCCTGAGCGGGGAACTGGAAGTGCGCGGCGAGGTTTACATGAGCCGCGCCGACTTTGCCGCCTACAACGCTCAGGCCGAAGAACTGGGCACCCCTCTGCTCAAGAATCCCCGCAACGGCGCGGCGGGTGCGCTGCGTCAGAAGGACCCGGAAGTGACGCGCACCCGTAACCTCAAGGCCATCTTCTACGCGCTGGGCAAGCGGGACGGCGTGCCCGTCACCACCCAGGGCGAGGTGCTGGCCTGGCTGCAGGCCCAGGGCTTTTCCATCAGCGCCTACAGCGAGCAGCTGACGGGTATTGCCGCCGCCGCCGATTACCACGCCCGCATGACCGCCCACCGTCAGAATTTTGAATTCGACGCCGACGGTACGGTGTTCAAGCTGGACCCGCTGCGCCTGCAGGAGGAGGCGGGGTTCACCAGCCGGGCCCCACGCTGGGCGATTGCCTACAAGTTCCCGGTGGAGGAAGTGGAAACGGTGCTGGAGAGCATCAGTGTCAATGTGGGCCGCACCGGCAAGCTGACGCCGCTGGCGCACCTGTCGCCCCGCCTGATCGAGGGCAGCACGGTCAGTAAAGCCACGCTGCACAACCAGGATTTCGTCCGTGACCTGGATCTTCACCTTGGCGATACCGTCGTGGTCCGCAAGTCCGGCGGCGTGATTCCGCAGATCATGCGCGTGGTGATGGAAAAGCGTCCGGCGGACGCGCAGCCCTTCGTGTTCCCGAACACCTGCCCCGAGTGTGGTCAGCCGGTCGTGCGCGCCCAAGACGACGCCAACACCTACTGTGTCAACCCGGCCTGCCCGGCGCAGACCTTCCGCCTCGTGGAGTATTTCGTGTCGCGCGGCGCGATGGACATCGCGGGCGTGGGCGGCAAGCTGATCGCTCAATTGCTGACGCTGGGACTGATCCACGATGCGGCGGACCTGTACGCGCTGAACGCCGAGACGCTGGCCGGGCTGGAACGCGGCGGCGAGAAGAAGGCCGCAAACATCCTGGCCGAACTGGAGGCCAGCAAGTCCCGTCCGCTGTGGCGCCTGATCAATGCGCTGGGCCTGGACCACGTGGGCGAGCGCAACGCCCAGGCGCTGGCGAACGCCTTTGGCACGCTGGACGCGCTGATGGCCGCTACTCCCGAAGAAATCGAGGCGGTCCCCGGACTGGGCAAGGTGATCGGCGCGAGTGTGGCAGTGGCGCTTAAGGAGGAGGGCTACGTCACGCTGCTCAACAAGCTGAAGGTGGCTGGCGTCAATCCGCGGGGGGAGGAAGTCCGCCGGGGCGAGCAGCTCAAGGGCCTTAACTTCGTCATCACCGGGAGCCTGAGCCGCCCGCGCGATGTCATCAAGGCTGAGCTGGAAGCTGCCGGAGGGCGCGTCACTGGCAGCGTGACCGGCAAGACCTCGTATCTGATCGCCGGGGAGGATGCCGGAAGCAAGCTGACCCGCGCCCAGGAACTGGAAGTGGCGGTGCTGGACGAGGCCGGGCTGGCCGCGCTGCTGGCCGAAAAAGGGGTGGTGTAGGCGGAAGGTAGGATGGTAGATCTACCTCATCCCTTCGAGGAGCTCAGCCTCCGGGGCAGCAAGCGGACCGTGTTCCCGGCTGCCCCTGCGGGGCCTGACCTTCCAGTACGGCTTTCCTGGCCGCTCGCCCCACATCGTCGCGCTCAGCCTCTAAACTGTCCGGTATTGGCGCGGCGCCCCACTCGGCCCGCGCGCGGAGGCATTCTCATCATGGCAAGCAACCCCACTCAGTCCATCCCCGCCCCCAGCTCAGACGTCGAGATCAGCAAGAACGTTCTAATGGAGATCGCCGCCACCACCATCACCGGCATTGAGGGCACCGAAGTCGCCTCTGCGCCGCTGAACATGGGCGCGGTGCTGCGCAACCAGAGCGGTGCCCGCAAATCCCGCGCCCTGCGCGTGACCCGCGACGGCGGCAGCGTCAGCGTGGACGTGGGCCTGAACATCAATTTCGGGCAGAATCTGGTGAACGTCTCGCGGCAGGTGCAGCGCGCTGTGTGCGAGAACATCGAGCTGATGACCGGCCTCAAGGTCAGCGCCGTCAACGTGACCGTGCAGGGGGTGTGCGTGCCCGCCGCGCCTGCCACTAGGAGCCAGCCTTGACCCGCCGCCGTGAGAAGGCTGCCCAGCCCGTCGGCACCCGCCGCGCTGCCCGCGAATTCGCCTTCCGTGTGTTGTTCGAGGCCGACCGGGGCGATCTGCCACTGGACACGGTGTTCACCCGCGCCGAGGGCCAGATGCGCGACGGCGACGACACCTTCCCCCGCCTGAACGAGGAAGCGCTGACTTTCGCCCGCGAACTGGTGGACGGCATCGGGGCACATCGCGCCGACATCGACGAGACCCTGCAGCGGACCATTCGTGGCTGGAGCTTCGGGCAGATGGCCCAGACGGACCTCAACGTGCTGCGGCTGGCGACCTTCGAGATGGGGTACACCGGCGAGCCTCACCCCCCGGTGATCGAGAGCGCCGTCCGTATCGCGCGCAAATTTGGCGGCGACGATTCGGGACGGTTCGTCAACGGCGTGCTGGCGGGCCTCAGCCGCAGCATGAAAACAGCCCCTGTCGCGCCGCAGCTGGACGAACAGGAGTCCGAGGAGCAGGGACTGCCTGGACAGGAGGCGTCCGCACAGGAGGCGGGGGAGAGCGGGCCAGAGGAGCGCGGGTGAGCGCACGGGTGCTGGCCGGGCCACCCGTCGCTGCGGCGCTGCTGGCGGACGCCGCGGCGCGGGCTTCGCGCCTGCCCGCCCAGCCCAATCTGGTGATCGTGAGTGTGGGTGACGATCCCGCCAGCCTCAGTTACGTGCGCGGCAAGTCGCGCAAGGCCGGCGAGGTGGGCCTGCGAAACACGGTCCACGCGCTTGCGGAAACCACCACCCAGGCCGAGTTGCTGACACTGATCGATACCCTCAACCGTGACGATGACGTGAACGGCATTCTGGTCCAGCTGCCGCTGCCCGCGCAGATCGCCGAGGCCGCCGTGCTGCACGCCATCGATCCGCGCAAGGATGTGGACGGCTTTCATCCCCTTAACGTGGGCGAGCTGTGGGCGGGGCGCCCGGCGCTGACGCCCTGTACCCCTGCCGGGATCATGTTCCTACTGGAGCACCACGGGGTTCCGGTGGCGGGCGCGCGGGCGGTGATCGTGGGCCGCAGCCATCTGGTGGGCCGCCCGCTGGCCGCACTGCTGCTGAACGCCGACGCCACCGTCACAGTGGCCCACAGCCGGACCCGCGATCTGGGAAGTGTCACGCGCGAGGCCGATATCCTCGTTGCCGCTGCCGGAACCCCCGGGCTGATCACGCCGGACATGGTCAAACCTGGGGCCACGGTCATCGACGTGGGCATCAACCGTGTGCTGAAGCCGGACGGCAAGGGCCATCTGGTGGGCGACGTTCATCCGGACGTGGCGGGTGTGGCTGGGGCGCTGACCCCGGTGCCCGGCGGCGTCGGCCCCATGACCGTCGCGCAACTGCTGGCGAATACCGTCCGGGCCGCTGAGTTGCAACACGCCGCCCGCGCTGACCTTGAGGCTGCCGGTGAATTCGTTCGCTGAGCTACTGAGCAACCGCTGGTTGTGGACCGCCATCCTGGCCTCCACGAGCGCGCAGCTCTTCAAGGTCTTTCTGATCCTGCTGATCGAGCGGCGCTGGCGCCCTGCCGCCTTCATGGAAACGGGCGGCATGCCCAGCAGTCACAGCGCCATGGTGGCGGCCCTGACCACGGGCGTCGGACTCTCTGAGGGCGTCGGCAGCGCGCCGTTTGCCATCAGTTCCGTCTTCGCCCTGATCGTCATGTACGACGCCACCGGGGTCCGGCATGCCAGTGGTCAACAGGGTGCCCTACTCAACGAACTGATCAGCGAGCTGCGCGACGTGGTGCGCGCAGGCTTCGCGCCCCTGCCGGTGCGCGTGCTGCTGGGCCACACTTACCTGGAGGTCCTGATAGGCATTCTGCTGGGAGTTGGCGCGGGCGTTCTGGCCTTCCGGGTGCTGTAAGTCTCCCGGAGCCTGACGCAGAGAACACCACAAAACCCCCGCCGTCTTCGGGCGGGGGCAGCAGTGTGGGCCGTTTTACTTCACGAACAGCATCTGACGGTACGTCGGCAGCGGCCACAGCTTGAAGTCGATCATGTTCTCCAGCCGGTCGGCCACGGTGCGCACCTCGCGCATGGCCGGCAGCACATGATCACGCATGTGGTAGGCCTTTTCATGCACTTCCTCGCCGCCCTGGGCCGCGTTCTGTTCACGTAGAACCTGCAGGGCGTCGTACAGTTTGTCGGTCATGTCGCTGACTTCACGGCTCACGCCAGCAGCGGCGCGGCTGCTTTCCGGCACGTTCTTCAGGGCCGCCAGATACGCCAGGGCCGCAGGCAGGATCTGACGCTGGGCCATGTATTCGGTGGTTTCGCCCTCGATGTTCACGGTCTTGAAGTAAATGTCGTACATGATTTCCTGCCGGGCCGCCAGTTCGCGGTCATTCAGGATTTTCAGCTTGCCGAACAGCTCGATGTTCTTGGGGCTGTGCAGGTGTTCCAGGGCGTCCAGGGCGGTGCGCAGGTTCAGCAGGCCACGCTCGTGCTCGGCCTCGTGGTGCCACTCGTCGCTGTAGCCGTCGCCATCGAACACGATGCGTTTATGGGTCTTGTACGTCTCGCGCACCAGCTCGGCCAGGGCCGTGCTCAGCTCCATGCCGCCGTCCAGCCTGGTTTGAAGATCGGTCATCAGATCGCCCACCGAGTCCGCCACGATGGCGTTCATGACCGTGATGGGAAAGGAAATGCTCTGGGAGCTGCCCACCGCGCGGAATTCAAACTTGTTGCCGGTAAAGGCAAACGGGCTGGTGCGGTTGCGGTCCCCGGCGTGCACCGGTATTTCGGGCAGCACGCGGCTGCCCAGCCCCATCAGGCCGGCCGATTTGCCGCGCCCGCCCTGACCGCTGGCAAGACGCTCGAAGATGTCGCTCAGCTCGCTGCCCAGAAAGATGCTGATGATCGCGGGCGGGGCCTCGGCGGCTCCCAGACGATGATCATTGCTGGCGCTCGCCACGCAGGCGCGCAGCAGGTCCTGATGCTCGTCCACAGCCTTGAGGACCGCGGAGGTGAAGAACAGGAACTGCATGTTCTCGTCAGGGGTGTCTCCGGGATCGAGCAGATTCTCGCCCGCATCGGTCGCCATGCTCCAGTTGCAGTGCTTGCCGCTGCCGTTGATGCCTGCGAAAGGCTTCTCGTGCATCAGGCAGACCAGGCCGTACTTGCGGGCGGTGGTCCGCAGCACCTGCATCATCAGCTGCTGGTGGTCGGCGGCGATGTTGGAGTGCTCGAAGATCGGGGCCACTTCGAACTGCCCGGGTGCCACCTCGTTGTGGCGGGTTTTGACCGGGATGCCCAGCGCGTACAGCTGCATCTCGGCATCGGTCATGAAGCTGAGAATGCGGTCGGGAATTGCGCCGAAATAGTGGTCTTCCAACTCCTGCCCGCGCGGGGGCTTCGCGCCGAACAGTGTACGCCCGCTCATGACCAGATCGGGACGGCGGTAGTAGTACTCCTCGGCAATCAGGAAGTATTCCTGCTCGGCGCCCAGGCTACTGGTGACGCGGGTGCCTTCGGACGCACCGAACAGCTTGAGGGCCGGTGTCACCGCCTTGTTCAGCGCCTCGATGGAGCGCAGCAGCGGCGTCTTGAGGTCGAGTGCCTCGCCCTTCCACGACGCGAAGACGCTGGGGATGCACAGGGTCGCGCCGTTGGCATGCCTGACGATGAAGGCGGGGCTACTGGGGTCCCAGGCGGTGTAGCCGCGCGCCTCAAAGGTGGCCCGCAGGCCGCCCGAGGGGAAGCTGGAGGCGTCCGGCTCGGCCTGGATCAGCTCCTTGCCGGAAAAGGACATGATCGCCACGCCGTCCCCGGCGGGATTCAGGAAGGAATCGTGTTTCTCGGCCGTGCCGCCGGTCAGGGGCTGGAACCAGTGGGTGTAGTGCGTCGCGCCCTTCTCCATCGCCCAGGTTTTCATCGCTAGCGCCACGGTGTCGGCAATGCTGGGGTCCAGCTTCTCGCCGCGCTCGGCCGTGGCCTGCAGGCTCTTGAAGGCGCTCTTGCTCATGCGGGTCTTGAGCTGGTCGGCTGTCAGCACGTCGCTGGCGAATTTCTCGGTCACCAGTTCGCTGGGGGTGGGCTGCGCGGTGGCCTCTACCCGCCAGTTGCGGGCCGCCGAGTTGACATCGAAATCCTGGGTGTTACTGGCCTGAGTCATAATCGCTCCTCTTGGGCTGGCAGACCGCAACCGAAACGGCGCGAGAGGGCGCTGGTCGCGTGCCATTCCCTCTCGCCGTCCCACCTGGCCCTGTCATCGGCATGGAGTATAGCCGCCGCGCCAAATTTGGGTCAACGCACTTCTCTGAACAGGTGGACTGGAAAAGCATCCTGATTTATTTTTCTGCTCCCCGTTTGTGCAATCTGTTCTCCGTAATCTGGTTTTCTGTCCAGATTGCTGACGGCATTTTACAACTTGTCGTCCCTCGTCATGCGCCCCTGTTTTACAGAAACTGCCCGGTCAGGCTCCGCGCACAGGATTTCAAGCCCTGCGGCGGTCCCTCGTACAGCACCTCTCCGCCTGCGCTGCCGCCCTCGGGTCCCAGGTCGATTACCCAGTCGGCCTGCCGGATCACGTCGAGATGATGCTCGATTAGCACGGCGGTGTTGCCGCCCTCCACCAGCCGGTCGATCAGGCGCATCAGCATGCCGATGTCCGAGAGATGCAAACCCGTGGTGGGTTCGTCCATCACGTAGACGCTGCCCTTCTTGTGCAGTTCCGTGGCGAGTTTGAGGCGCTGGCCCTCGCCGCCCGACACGGTGCTCAGCGGCTGTCCCAGTTTCAGGTAACCCAGGCCCACGTCATTCATGGCCTTCAGGACGGCGGCGATCTTCTTCTCGGTGAAAAAGGCCAGCGCCTGCTCCGCCGTCATTTCCAGCACGTCGGCAATCGAGTGACCGCGCAAGTGGTAGGTCAGCACCTCTTCTTTGAAGCGCTTGCCCTCACAGACCTCGCACACGGAGGTCATGCCCTCCATAAAAGCCAGGTCGGTGTAGATCACGCCCAGACCATTGCACTCGGGGCAACTGCCCTCTGAATTGAAGCTGAACAATGAGGGGCTCACGTCGTTGGTTCTGGCGAAGGCCTTGCGGATGTCGTCCATGATTCCCGTGTAGGTGGCCGGGGCCGAGCGGCTGTTGGCGCCTACACGGGACTGGTCGATCACGATGGCCTCGGGGTGCTGTGCCAGAAAAACGTCGTTGATCAGGGAACTCTTGCCCGACCCTGCGACGCCGGTCACCACCGTCAACACCCCTGTGGGAATGTCCACGGTCACGTTCTTGAGGTTGTGCAGGCTGGCATTGCGGACCGTCAGGTGGCCGGTCGGCTGGCGGACCTCCTGCTTGATCGGCAGGTGCTGACCCAGAAACCGCCCGGTCAGGGTGTCGGCCTGCTGCAGCGCGGAGTAACTTCCCTCGAACACCACCTGCCCACCGTGCGTTCCGGCCCCTGGCCCGATGTCCACCACGTGATCGGCCACCGCAATCACGTCCGGGTCGTGTTCCACCACCAGCACGGTATTGCCCTTGTCCCGCAACTTCCGCAGCAGCCCGGTCAGCCGCGCCACGTCGCGGGCGTGCAGGCCCACACTGGGCTCGTCGAGGATGTACAGCATCTCGGTCAGGCTGTTGCCCAGGTGCCGGATCATCTTGAGGCGCTGCGATTCGCCCCCGGACAGCGTGGCCGTTTCGCGGTTCAGGCTTAAGTAGCCCAGCCCGATGTCCACCAGATGCTGCAGGCGCTCCTTGAGGTGGCCGGCCACCCGCGCCGCCGCCGGGTCGCTGAGGCGCTCCAGAAAGGCGATCAGTCCGGTGATTTCCAGTTCCGACACGTCGGCGATGTTCTGCCCGTCAATGCGGCAGTTCAGTGCTGCCGCGTTCAGCCGTGCGCCGTGGCAGACCGGACAGGTCTGGGAGGTGGTGAAGTCTTCAAAGACCTTGCGGCCCCGCTCGGTCATGGCGGCGGCGTCCTTTTTGAGGTACATCCTCGTCATGCGCTCCACCAGGCCCTCGTATTTGGAGCCGAACTCCCCAAACGAGACCTTTACGTCCGCGCCGTACAGCAGGGCGTGTAGTTCCTCCGGGGTGTAGTCCTCAATCGGTTTGTCGTTGTCGAACAACCCCGAGAGCGGATACATCTTCCACATCCACTTGCCCACCCTGAATTCGGGATGCAGGATGGCCCCGCCGTTCAGCGACAGGCGGCGGTCCAGCAGGCGATCCAGATCCAGTTGCGTGGTTTTGCCGATCCCCTCGCACTCCGGGCACATCCCCTGCGGTGTGTTGAACGAGTAGGCGAAGGCCGGTCCCGCAGAGGGCTGGCCGAAGCGCGAGAACAGCAGGCGCAGCGGCGCGGCGATGTCGGTGTAGGTGCCCGCCGTGGACCGTGCGCCGCCGCCCACCCGCTTCTGATCGATGATGATCGGCGCGTTCAGGTGTTCGATCCGGTCCACGTCCGGCTGACCATAATGCGGCAGGAACCCCTGTACGAAGGCCGTGAACGTCTCGTTGAGCTGACGCTGCGCCTCGGCGGCGATGGTATCGAAGACCAGCGAGGACTTGCCAGAACCAGAAACGCCAGTGAAGACTGTGATCCTCCCCTTAGGAATATGGAGCGAAACGTCCTGCAGATTGTTCTCGCGTGCGCCGTACACCTCAATGGACTGCTGCTGGGTCATCTCTGAACCTCCTGACCACTTCAGATTCCCTGAGCTTTATGTGAAAACACCCCACGGGAGACCTTAATTTCGTCTTAATTTTGTATGACCCATCATGTGTTTCCTCGCACACGCTGCCAGGCCGTTACCCTGAGTACAGACCATTTCCGGAGGCAAATCACTCATGACCACAGCACCCCAGCGGGCCGAGATACTGGCCCAATTGCAAGACGCCCAGATCAAGTTTCTACGGCTGCAATTCACCGACATTCTGGGCACCACCAAGAACGTGGAGGTCCCGCGCTCGCAGTTCGAGAAGGCGCTGAGCGGTGACGTGACCTTCGACGGCAGCGCTGTGGAGGGCTTTACTCGCGTCGAGGAGTCCGACATGCTGCTGCGCCCCGATCTCGGCACCTTCCTGATCTACCCGCCGTTCTCGCGCGAGGAAGGAGAGCGCGGGGCAGTGGCCCGGCTGATCTGCGACGTGACCCTGCCCGACGGCACGCCGTTCACGGGTGACCCCCGCCGGGTTCTGCAGCGTCAGATCGAGCGGGCGCGGGACAAGGGTTACGAGATGTTTGTCGGCACCGAGCCTGAATTCTTCCTGTTCGAGCGCACCCCTGCTGGGCTGGGCAGCACGGTCACGCATGACCGGGCCGGCTATTTCGATCTGGCGCCCATCGACAAGGGCGAGCGCATCCGGCGCGAGATCGCCAACAAACTTGTCGAAATGGGTTTCGAGATCGAGGCCGCCCACCATGAGGTTGCCCCCGGTCAGCACGAAATTGACTTTCGGTACGCCCCAGCCCTGGAAACGGCGGACCGTATTGCCACCTTTAAATTCGTGGTCAAGCGGGTGGCACTGGAGTACGGACTGCTGGCCAGCTTTCTGCCCAAGCCACTGGCGGGCGTCAGTGGCAGCGGGATGCACTGTCACCTGAGCCTGTTCAGGGACGGCAAGAATGCGTTCGCCGACGAGAAGGGCCAGTACGGTCTCTCGAAGACCGCTGAGGGCTTTATCGCCGGCCTGCTGGATCATGCCGAAGGGATGACGGCCATCACCAACCCGCTGGTCAACAGTTACAAGCGGCTGGTGCCGGGCTTTGAGGCCCCGGTCAACATTGCCTGGAGCACCAGTAATCGCAGCGCGCTGGTGCGCATTCCGGCCAAGCGAGGCAACTCCACCCGTGCCGAGCTGCGGATGCCGGACCCCAGCTGCAACCCGTACCTGGCGCTGGCGGTCATGCTGGCCGCCGGACTGGACGGCATCGAGCGGGGGTTGGAGCCACCGCCCGCGATTGCACGCAACATCTTCAAGATGACCGTGCGCGAGAAACGCCACCACCGCGTCAAGGAACTGCCCACCGACCTCCGTGAGGCCCTGGAGGAATTGGGCAAGGACGAGATCCTTCGGCAGGCGCTGGGCGAACACGTCCTGGATCACTTCATGGCCGCCAAGCGGGCCGAGTGGCGAGAGTACAGCTCTGCCGTCCACGCCTGGGAACTGGAACGCTACCTCGATCTGGTCTAAGCCAATCAGGTTTCAGCCAGAAAGTCGAGCCCTGTCTGTAGGCTACCTTTTGACTCTTGCAGAGTTATGTTCCTCTGATCACGGTCTGCAACAGTGCCGCAAATCAATAGCTGTCTGGCTCTTAGGAACCGTCAATGGACAACCTGATAACTCCAGAGAAGAACACGCGGTTTAACAATGGAGCCAGCCAATTGGGAGGGGATTGGCCCCCTCTCTTTATTAAGGTGGTACCTCGGAAGACCGCACGGCCCCTCGAGAACGCTTGTTTATTGCCAAAATCACCTCATTTCAGCAATAAATCTTCTTGCATAGCTGCATTTTTCACATTTGAGTTCCAAAGGTCACATGAGGGGCGCATTGACTTCACCTTAACTCGTCCCTAGAATCTCGCTATCGCAACCACAGCGCACCCAGAACCCAGGATCTGCGGCGCATCTATATCCGGAGGAATTATGAAGAAGACCGCTTTGAGCCTTTCTGTACTCGCCGCGATGGCGCTCGGCACCGCCAGCGCGCAGACCACCATCAAGATTGCTTCCATCAGCCCGCTGTCCGGCGGCCAGAGCAACCTGGGCACCCAGATTCGCAACGGCGTGCAGCTGGCGGTCAACGAGTACGCCCCGCTGTTCAAGAAGGCAGGCTTCAACCTGCAGCTCGTGCCTTACGACGACCAGGCCGATCCCGCCACCGGCACCGCCGCTGCCCGCAAGATCGCCTCGGACCGCGCCATCCTGGCCGTGGTGGGCACCCTGAACAGCGGCGTGGCGATTCCTGCCAGCGCGGCTCTCGCCCCCAGCAACCTGGTGATGATCAGCCCGGCCAACACCGCCAACCAGGTCACGGACCGCGGCCTGGCGAACATGAACCGTATCGTGGCCCGTGACGACTCGCAGGGTCCGGCCGGCGCGAACTTCATCATGAACAACCTGAAGGCCAAGAAGGTCTACGTCCTGAACGACAAGACTGCCTACGGTGAAGGGCTGGCCGCCGAGGTCGAGAAGGCTCTCAAAGCCAAGGGCGTGACCATCTCTGGCAGTGAAGGCACTGAAGAGAAGAGCGACTTTTCCAGCATCGTCGCCAAGATCAAGCTGACCCGGCCTGACGCCATCTACTTCGGCGGCATCTACAACCAGATCGGCGTGTTCATCAAGCAGCTGCGCGGCGCGGGCATCGACACCCCCGTGGTCGGTGGCGACGGCCTGGACAGCAGCGAGCTGCCGGTGATCGTCGGCAAGGCCGGCGCCAACAACATCTACTACACCACCGTGGCTGCCCCGCTCGAGGCGCTGCCCGCGGCCAAGACCTTCGCCACCAGCTTCCAGAAGACCTTCAACACCCCCGCCCAGGGCTTCGGCGCCTTCGGCTACGACGCCGCCAAGGTGACGCTGCAGGGCATTCTGGACGCCGCGCGCGCCAACGGTGGCAAGGTCCCCAGCCGCAAGCAGGTTCAGGACACCATTCGCAAGGGCACCTATAAGGGCCTGCTGTCGGGTGAAGTGAGCTTCAACAGCGTCGGGGACCGCAAGGCTGCCACCCTGTACGTGATCAAGGTCAAGGACGGCAAGGCAGACCTGGAAACCAGCCTGCCCGTCAAGCCCCCCAAGAACTGAGTAAGCGACCCGTTTGACCATGGGGCCGGGCTGCGTGCCTGGCCCCTTTTTTAAGACATCAGGGACCGTGGGGAGAAGCTGGAAATGATTCCACGGAAAACCCGCCCCTCAAGAGTAGAATGCCGTCGATTTCACTGTCACCATTGTTTTTGACGCCCTGCCGTTCCCCCTTCATCTACTGAAAGGAGCTGATTTCTTTGGAACTTTCTGTCCTGCTGCCCTTTATCGTCAACGTGATCGTGGGCGGCCTGATTCTGGGATTCGTCTACGCCATCATCGCGCTGGGCTACACCATGGTGTACGGCGTGCTGCAGCTGATCAATTTCGCCCACTCGGAGGTCTTTATCACCGGGGCGGTGGTGGGATTCGAGGTCTTCCGCATCTTGCAGGACTCGACCATGAACGGCTATCTGAAGCTGCTGATCGCGCTGATCGCCGCGATGCTGGTTTCGGGTCTGCTCAACGTGCTGATTGAGCGGCTGGCCTACCGGCCCCTGCGCGGATCGCCCCGGCTGGTCCCGCTGATCACGGCCATCGGTGTTTCGCTGATCTTGCAAGACACCTTGCGCTTCCTGGAGGGTCTGCAGGGCCGATTTGACCTGACCTACACGCTGCCCGCTGGTTTCGGCGACAAGTTCTGCTCCACCAACAGCACCTGCGCCCCGGTGGGCGATTTCCTGCGCACGATTGGCGTGGACGTGCAGCTGAAAGACGTGATTCTCGTGGTCGTGTCGCTGGTCAGCCTCGCGGTGCTGAATTACGTGGTCAACCGCACCCGGCTGGGCAAGGCCATCCGCGCCGTGTCCCAGGACCGGGTGACCGCCGGACTGATGGGCATCGACTCCAACCTGATGATCAGCGCCACCTTTCTGATCGGCGGGGCGCTGGGCGGCGTCAGCGGTGTGCTGTTCGGGCTGAAGTTCGGCACGGTCAATGCCTACAGCGGTTTCGATCCGGGCATCATCGCCTTCACGGCGGCGGTGCTGGGCGGTATCGGCAGCATTCCCGGCGCAGTGCTGGGCGGCCTGCTGCTGGGCGTGATCCAGAACCTGATCGGCGTCATGAACATCTTCGGGAACCTGCTGGGTTTTGCCAACCTGAGTACCATCGACGCCAGTTACTCGAAGATTGGCCCGTTCATCGTGCTGGTGCTGATCCTGATCTTTAAGCCCACCGGCCTGCTCGGCAAGAGCAACGTGGAGAAGGTATGACGGTTGCCACTCCTCCGCAGGCGAACCCCACCGTTCGCCGTCCCGTGGTCAAGCCAGACCGCACCGTCTGGCTGATGCTGTTCTTCATCGTCACCTCCGTCCTGCTGCTGGTTTCTCACGAACCCGACGTGTTGAGGAACCTGGGGCCACTCGGCAGCGTCCTTCGCAACAAGGTGGTGGAGGCGCTGGTCGTCTCGCTGTTCCTGGCGAACGTCCTGTTCGCCTATCTGTGGAAGGCTGCCAACTGGGCCAAGCTGATCGTGGGCGTTGGCAGCCTGCTGTTCGTGCTGCCGCTGGCGGGGCAGGCCGATACGAGTCTGCTGGACCTGAGCATCCAGGTCATGATCTTCGCCGCGCTGGCGTTGGGCCTGAACATCGTGGTGGGGTTGGCCGGGCTGCTCGACCTGGGTTACGTGGCCTTCTTCGCAGTGGGAGCGTACACCTGGAGCATCTTCGCCAGCCCCCGCTTCGGGGAGGTCCTTAAGTACTACGGCAGCAATCCGGGCACGACCGGCAGCGGCACCCTGGCCCTCGGCCTGGTGCTGACGGCGATTACGGCAGGCAGCATGATCTATATCCGGGGACTGCACGGACGGGTTGCCCCCACCCGGCTGAGCAACCTGAGCTTCCTTCTGGCCGGTTTTGGTCTGCTTGCGGGCATCCTGCTGGTGGGGCGCTCGATCCTGGTGCTGGCCTCTGGCTCGGCGGCGGCACTCGCCAACGGGATCAACCCCGGTTTCTTTTGGCTGTTCCTGGCTCTGAGCATCATGGCCGCCGCTATCGTGGGCGTGCTGATCGGCCTGCCGGTGCTGAAGCTCAAGGGTGACTATCTAGCGATCATCACGCTCGGCCTGGGCGAGGTCATCCGGGTGCTGGCCAACAACCTGGGCCTGTACACGGCAGGTTCGCAGGGCATCACCCCGATTGAGTCGGCCTCAGTGCCGTGGTTCAACAGCCTGGTCGGGGCGCTGGGGTTCGGTCAAGATCAGTACTACCTGCTGTTCCTCTACGTGCTGGTGCTGATCGTGATCGCTGTGATCCTGCTGGTCAACGTCAGGTTGGACAAGAGCCGGATCGGGCGCGCATGGATCGCCATCCGCGACGACGAAATCGCGGCGCAGGCCATGGGTGTGCCTCTGATGCAGACCAAGCTGATCGCGTTCGCCACGGGCGCCAGCTTTGCCGGCGTGATGGGCATGCTCTTCGCGGCCAAGCAGACCTTTATCAGCCCCGAGAGCTTCAACCTGCTGCAGAGCATCACCGTGCTGAGCATGGTGGTACTGGGCGGCATGGGCTCATTCAGCGGCGTGATCCTGGGGGCCGCAGTGGTCACGCTGCTCAACCTGCGGATTCTGCCGGGTCTGGGCGAGGCAAGTGCCAACGTGCCTTGGATTCCACAAGAGGTCAACCCTGCAAACTTCAACCGCTTTATCTTCGGCGCGATTCTGGTGGCCATGATGCTGCTGCGCCCCGAGGGCCTGCTGCCCAACAAACGCGTGGCCCGCGAACTGCACCACGAGGACGATCAGGAAGATGAGAGCAAGGACGGCAACGCCAGCGGCCTGAACCAGGGCGGCGACGTGTACAGCGCCGGACTGGCCACCATCAAGGAAGACGACAAGCCCGGAGGCAACCGATGATCAAGACCACGGTCCATCCTGGCCCGGCGGTTCCGGGCAGCACCAGCAGCATTCTCGAAGTGGACGGGCTGACCAAGGAATTCGGTGGACTGACTGCCGTGAACGCGGTGACCATGCACGTTCCCAAACGGTCTATCGTCAGTGTGATCGGCCCCAACGGCGCCGGCAAGACCACCTTCTTCAACATGATCACCGGCATCTACGCGCCCACGCACGGCAGCATTCGGCTGGACGGACGCGAACTCGTGGGCCTGCGTCCCGATCAGGTGACCGAAGCCGGGATCGCGCGGACCTTTCAGAACATCCGTCTGTTCTCCAGCATGACCAGCGAGGAAAACATTATGGTGGGGCGCAACGCCCGCCTGAAGAGCACCTTCGTGGACGCCGTGCTGCGGACCCGACGCTTTCACGAGTCCGAGCACGAGGCGCGCGAGGCCGCCCGCATCATGCTGGACTTCGTGGGTCTGTCGCGCTGGCGCAACGAGATCGCCACCAATCTGCCCTACGGCGATCAGCGCAAGCTGGAAATCGCCCGCGCGCTGGCGACCACGCCCCAGCTGATCCTGCTAGACGAACCCGCCGCCGGGATGAACCCCCGCGAGACCGAGGACCTCAAGGCGCTGATCCGCCGCATTCGCGACGAATTGGGGGTTACTGTGTGTCTGATCGAGCACGACATGCGGCTGGTCATGACCCTCAGCGAGTACATCACCGTGCTGGACTACGGCACCAAGATCAGCGAGGGCCTGCCGCATCAGGTCCGCAACGACCCCGCCGTGATGGAGGCGTACCTGGGACGTGGGGCCGCCGCCGGGGAATACGGCAAGGAGGAAAGGGCCAATGGTTAACAGCGCCGCGTCCAGTTCAGCAGCGGTACACCAGCCTGTTGCGCCCAGCACCACCGGGGCGGCAATGCTGGAACTTAACGACGTCCACTCGTACTACGATCACATTCACGCGCTCAAGGGCATCACCCTCACGGCTTACGAGGGCGAGATCGTCGCGCTGATCGGCGGCAACGGGGCCGGCAAGACCACCACCCTGCGCACGGTCAGCGGCATGATGAAGCCCAGAGGCGGCACCCTGACCTACCTGGGCGAGGACATCGCCGGGAAACCCGCGCACCAGACCATGCAGATGGGCATGAGCCACGTGCCGGAGGGCCGCCGGATTTTCCCGCAACTGACCGTGCGCGAGAACCTGGAAGTCGGTGCGTACACCATCACCGACAGGAAGCTGATCGAGGAGCGCGTGCAGGAGGGCTTTGCGTACTTTCCTCGGCTGAGGGAACGCGAGAACCAGCTGGGCGGCACCATGTCGGGTGGCGAACAGCAGATGCTCGCCATCGCCCGCGCGCTGATGGTCAACCCCCGACTGCTGCTGCTGGATGAGCCAAGCATGGGCCTGTCGCCGCTGTTCGTGGAAGCGATCTTCGACATCATCGTCAAGCTGAACAGGGAGCACAACACCACCGTGCTGCTGGTGGAGCAGAACGCCAACATGGCGCTGGCGATTGCCCACCGCGCCTACGTGCTGCAAACTGGCGAAATGAAGTTGAGCGGCAAGGCCAGCGAGATCGCCAAGGACGAGAGTGTGCGCAAGGCGTATCTGGGCGACGATTAAGGGACGACAGACAGCAGCGGGCCGGGGTGAATGCTCCGGCCCGCTTTTTTGGATCAATTCCTGAAGTCTGGATGGCCCGAGGTGCTTAACTTGGAGTATGGACAAAATGCGTCTTGCTGCCGCGCTGGTTGTGGGCAGTGCCCTGCTGACCGCCTGTGCGCCCGCACCCCTGGCTTTCGATCCGTCCATCATTCCAGTTGCGGACGATCTGGGTGCCAGGAATGCTGGGACCGAGTGGTGGTACGTGTCGGGCGTGCTCCCGGACGCTGGGCTGGCCTTTCACTGGGCGCAGTTCAAGGTGAATTACAGGGGCCTGCCCTACCATGCCTCGCACATTGCCGTCACCGATCTGAAGAACAACAACCTGTATTTTGTAGAGAACGGCGATCAGAAAGCCGCGTTTGGCTTTCCCCCCCTGAGCGTTTCGCAGGGCGACTGGAAATTGGTGCAGGAGGCAGGAAACAAGGCCCCATTCAAGCTGACGGCTGGCCCGCTGAACCTGACCCTCAGGCCCGCACGCAATGCGGTGGTCCATCCCCCCGGCTACTCCGGCACTGCCGAAACTGGGCGCCTGTACTACCAGAGCGTCACGCGGCTGGATGTGAGCGGGACCATAAGGGTGGGGGATGAAACACGGCAGGCCAGCGGGCAGGCGTGGCTGGACCATCAGTGGGGCGATCAGCAGCCCGGCGCGGCGGCAAAATGGGACTGGTTCGGCCTGCACCTCTCAGACGGCTCGGACCTGATGCTGTACCGGGTCAAGAATGCCAGAAATGAAGTCGTGCAGGTGGCGGCCTCGCACGTGAGTTCGGAGGGCGTGGCCCGCGAGGTCAGAGACGTGACCATGACGCCGGGACGGGTCTGGACGAGTCCCAGCGGGCGCAATTACACCCTGGGCTGGACGGTAAGTGGCGAGAACCTGGCGCTGGAACTGGCCCCCCTGCGTGACAATCAGGAGTTGCTGAGCAAGACGACCTCGGTGGCGTACTGGGAGGGGCCGGTGCGCGGCACAGGCACGCTGAACGGTCAGGCCGTCACCGCGTCAGGCATGGGTGAATTCGTGGGCGGCGTGCTGACCCGCGAGGAAGGCGGCCGATTCACCATTCCAGCGAAGTAGGCCCCTGGACAGCTCTGTGACGTCAGGCAGAAGTGTGGCCCCGCCGAAGCTGCCCCAGACTCCGCAGCGCCGGCGACGTGACGCCGAGCCACAGGATCGCGGCGCAGCCCAGGCCCAGCACGGCGGTTCTGATGCCAACCGGCAGGAACAGTGCCGCCACGCCGAGCACGCAGAGTGCCCCGCCCACCCCCGCGAAGGCGCCGTTGCGAAAAGCCGGGACGAGGCCGAAGAAGTGCAGGCCCACGATGATGGCAATTGCGGCCATGATGGCGTCTTCCAGACCGTTGGCGGTCAGGAGTCTGGCCGCGACAGGAAAGGCGAGAACCATGGCGATCACGGATACCCGGTAGGCCGTCGTCAGAAAGGGATTGGGCGGCCCTTTCCCTGGAGGAGCTGGGGCATGGGCCGCTTCACAACGAAGCTTCAGCGCCACTCCGGCCAGTGCTGCTGTGATCCCGGCCACCAGTAGCAACGCGAGGAGGCGCCACGTGCCTGCCAGGGCCAGACTGCCGTTCAGGCCCCAGATGACGGCGAAAACTGCACTGATCAGCACGGACGCTGCCGCGCCGCGCAGATGGGCAGAGGTCAGCGGGGTGGGGGGCATGTCAGGCCAGGTAACCAATCGCTCCTGCGCGGCGCAAATCCGGGGCACCGGGCCGGAAGGCCTCGAACGTCAGAGCGCTTCTGTTCAAGCCTTCTTGCCCACCCCGAACAACCCCAGACCCCAGCCCATCGCCGGCCCCACCGTCAGTGCGAAGACCAGCGTGCCCCAGCCCAGCGGTCCACCCAGGGCCCAGCCGAGAAGGAGGACCAGTAATTCCACGCCGCTGCGGATGCGCGGCACGGGCCAGCCGGTCAGCCGGTTCAGCGCCAGCGTCAGGCCGTCGCGTGGGCCGGCGCCCAGGCCCGCCGCCACGTAGGCTCCGGTGGCAAAGCCCAGCAGTCCCACGCCCAGCAGAAACTGCACCCAGCGCCAGCCCAGCATGGTGGGATCGGGAATCAGCGGGGCCAGCACGTCCAGAAACACGCCGATCAGCACCACGTTCAGCAGCGTGCCCACGCCGATGCGCTCGCGCAGGCGCAGGGCCGTGAAGGCCACGATGGCTGCCCCGGTCAGGATGCTGACCACGCCCACCGTCAGCGGCAGGTGACGGGTCACGCCCACATGCAGGACTTCCCAGGGGGCGGTGCCCACATGGGCGTCCAGCATCAGCCGCAGGCTCAGGCCGTACAGGAACAGCCCCGAGAGCAACAGGACAAGGCGCGCTGTCCATGAGGGACGCACCAGCGTGGCCAGTGGGGCAGAGGCGGTCACCGCGATCAGCGGGCGCGCTGGGTGGCTTGATTCCCCGCGGCGTCAATTACGGTGATGTCTGCCCAGATACCGGTGGTCTCGGCGAAGAATTCCACGCGCGGGCCGGGCGTGATATTCAGGCGGTTGCCGTCCACCAGAACCTGTGCCACCCCGGTGTTGTCGCCGGCCACGCCGGAGACCCGGATGTTGTTGCCGCTCTTCTCGAAACGCGTGACCTGAATGGTGGGTTTGACGGTGTCCACGCTGATCGGCAGCACCAGCGTGGATTCGTTGCCCGCCGCGTCGCGCGCTGCGATGGTGTATTTGCCCTGTGAACCCTCGATCAGGGTCTTGAACTGAAAACGCGCCAGCTTGCGGCTGCCGGGCAGGATCGGGATGGGTTTGCCGTCCACGGTGACCTGTGTGACCCCGATGTCGTCCAGAACGTATCCCTGCACCAGGAACGACTTCTCGCGGGTGACCTCGCCCCCCGTGGTGCTGCTGATGGTGATGCGCGGTTTGAACGTATCGGTGGTGCGGGCACAGCCGCTGAGGAGCAGCCCCAGCGTCAATCCCAGGACGGGCAGCGGCGCTGCGGCGGGTGGGAAGGACGGGCGGCGCATGACCCCAAGTATAGCGGGCAGGACGCTTGGGCTGAGCCGCGTCAAATGGGCCGGGCCGTGCAGAAAACGGTTAAGCGCAGTGTTGAAGCCCAGCGTCAAGGGGACGCACACGGGCCAGCTCAGTTCTTCTGCCGCTGCACCACACGTCCAGCCCCTACAATGCCTCCCGTGAGTTCGCCCGCCCGCACCCTGCCTGTCCTGCCGTCTGCCCCTGTCCCCGAGGGGACGCGTGATGTGCTGCCGCCCGAGTGGGAACAGCGCGAGGCCCTCCGGGCCCGGCTGTCCCACCTTTTTGGAAGCTGGGGTTACCGTGGGGTGGAGGTCCCGGCTCTGGAATACGCTGACGCCCGCCATCCGCAGGACGCGCGGGCCTTCAAGCTGATCGATTCGGGTGGACAGGTACTGGCTCTTCGCAGCGAGTTCACCACTGCGATTGGGCGGCTGGTGCGCACCCAGTTTCCGGAAGGGCCGTTTCCGCTGCGCCTGCATTACAGCGGGCGGCTGTGGCTGCGTGCTCTGACCAGTGAACTGGGGCGCCTGCGTGAATTCGGGCAGACGGGCGTGGAGCTGATCGGCACCCTGGGCGCACGCGCCGACGCCGAATTGCTGCATCTGGCGTCGGCGGCGCTGGCCGCAGTTTCGGTGGAGGCCCAGCTGGAAGTCGGCTTTCCCGGCTTCGTGGACGCCGTGCTGGAGGACGCAGTGTTGCACGGCCCCGCCCGGGAGGCACTGCACGGCGCGGTGGACCGCAAGAGCGGCGCGGACATCGATCTGCTGTCGCGCCAGCATGGGCTATCACACGAGGTCACCCACACCCTGCACGCCCTGACCGATCTGTACGGCGGCCCGGAGGTCCTGGACGCTGCTTCGAAACTGGCACAGGGCGCGCGGGCACAGGCGGCGGTGGCCCACCTGCGCGAGGTCTCGGAGCTGTACGACGGCGGCCTGCTGTATGACCTGGGGGCCAGTCGCCGCTACGACTATTACACCGGCCTGACCTTCCGCGCCTACGCGGCGGGCCTGAATCAGCCGGTCCTGGGCGGGGGCCGCTACACACTGGAGGGCGGGCTGCCCGGCGCGGGGTTCGCGATGGGTCTGGAGCGTCTGCTGCGGGCTGCCGCGCCCCAGTTGCCCCCCCAGCCCGAGGTGGTGCTGGCGCTGGACGCGGCAGGGGCCGAGACCGCGCGTGGACAGGGTCTGTGTGCCGAACTGGCCTGGACGGACGATCTGACCGAACTCAGGCGCTACAGCGCGGCAAGGGGTATCCGGCGCTGGGCGCGGGGTTCCGGGCTGTTCGAGGCAGGGGGGGAAGCGTGACTCCCGTTCCCCTGCATGGCCCGGATCACCTGACGCTGGCGCTGCCCAAGGGCCGCATTCTGGAGCAGGCCATCGCGCTGCTTTCACAGGCGGGCCTCCCGCTGACGCTGCCTGAGAAGTCCCGCGCCCTGCGCCACGAATTTCCTGGCGTGACCGTGCTGGAGCTGCGAAATCAGGACGTACCGGTGTACGTCGATCTGGGCGTGGCCGACGCTGGCATCGTGGGCAAGGACGTGCTGATCGAGTCCGGGCGCGAGGTCTACGAACCTGTCGATTTAAGGTTCGCCGCCTGTCGTCTGTCGTTAATCCGCGAGAGAGGGGCCACCGCGCCCATCGTGCGTGTGGGCACCAAATATCCTCGTGCCGCCCGCGCTTACCTGAACGCACGGGGCATCCCTGCGGAGGTGGTCAAACTCAGCGGCAACATCGAGCTGGCCGCCCTGACCGGATTGGCCGAGGCCGTCATTGACCTGGTGCAGACTGGCAGCACCCTTCAGGCCAACAATCTGGAAGAGCTGGACGTGCTGTTCGAGTCCAGTGCCCGGCTGATCGTCAACCGCGCAGCCCTGAAGCTGCGGCGTGAGCGGCTGCGCCCCCTGATCGGGCGCCTGCGGGAACTCGTGGAAGAGAATGACCCTCAGTCCTGAACAGCGGGCAGCTCTCCAGAAGTCGGGGACAGGCATTTGACAAGCACAGGGACCGTTGCTACACTTCCCCTCGCCTGATGACCAGCCGTCCCCGTGGCGATCTGGGGGCGCGTGCAAAGGCCCCGGGCCTTTAGCTCAACGGTCAGAGCAGTCGGCTCATAACCGATTGGTTGCCGGTTCAAATCCGGCAAGGCCCACCATCCTCGGCCAGCAGGAAAGCTTGATGTTCGGGCGGTTAGCTCAGTGGTAGAGCATTCGCTTCACACGCGAGAGGTCGTAGGTTCAAGTCCTATACCGCCCACCAAGAGGAAAAAGAACGTCCCAGATGGCATTTAGCTGTCTGGGGCGCTTTCTTATCGACATACCTAGTCTGACGGTCATAGATTCAGGAGGTAGGTATGAAACTCAGTGAAGCACTAGAAGTATTTCTGTTGGACCACCGGGCAAGAGGTAGCCGTCCTAGAACTTTGGAATGGCATCGTTACACCCTCAACTATCTTCTCAAGCCGTTATTAGAGGCCGACGCCGACGCCTCATCCCTTTCTGTGTTCACTGTCTCTCAAGCCCTCGCTAAAGACCTTAAGCCCAACACTCTCTTTAATTACGAGAGATCACTTCGGGCCTTCTGTAGCTGGCTCGTGGGGTGGAGGAACTGTCCCGCGATCCGTTCAAAGGAAGAAAGCGGATCAAGCAGGTGTTTCAGCCTAAGCGCAGCCTAACTCTCACCGAGATACAAGCCCTCTTCCGCGCTGTAAAGGCCGTGAAGCGCCTTCAACCCCGTAACCTCGCCCTGGGCAACCAGCCCACGACCTCGCCGTAATGGACTAGATGCTGGCTGGGGTTAGCGGTCTGGATCTGGACCGTGAGACACAGGCTGCGGGACTAGATACTGGCGTGGGCAGGGCATGAACGTTCCCAGGACTGTGACTGGCAGACTGGTCATCACTCCTCCCGGCTGCCCGACTTCATCTCTTTACAGCTTCTCATCTTCCTGACCGGGTTCTTTCACATCCGTCTCCCCCCAGGCCACGTCCTGCTTTCGGGGGTGCCGTCCAAGGCTCAGCGTCCGGCCGTGTGCCTGCGCTCCTTTCAGCGCGTCGGCGATGTCACCGAGCGAGTCGCTCAATTCCCTGTCACGCACGCTGGATGACGCGACAATGGACAGCAGCGGCGCGAGGGCCCCCTCCAGCGCGCCCATGAGGGTTTCGAGTGTCACCAGTGCAGGTTCTGGGTGTGCGGTTGTGGCTGTGCTTGGTGCGGCCTCCCTCTGACGCACTGTTGAGAGTTCCTGTTCTACGGACTGCAGCGCGGCCAGAATGCTGGCCTGCGTGGCCGCATTCCATCCGGCGGAGTGACCGCGCACCTCCGCTTCCCTGACCCCTTCCCTGAGGGCCGCCGTTTGAGCGTTCATCCCGGCAGCGATGTCGGCCAGCTGCGCCACCACCCGTCCACCCACGTCGGTCCCGGCCCCGCCGATCGCCCGGTCCCGCAGGAAGCCGGTGCGGATCTGCTGCCAGCGCGCGTCCTGGTCTGGGGTCAACGTGCCCTGGATCTCGGCGAGCTTGAGCAGGTTTTCCTCGGCGCCGCTGGTCAGCAGCTGGGCCTCGCCGAGGTAATGGTCCGCGATTAGACCTGCAATTTCGGTGTCGTTCATCACCGGCTGAATTTTTTCGGCCAGACGGTTCATGTTGCGGTAGCTGCCCTGCAGCCGGAACGGCGGCTCGGTGCGGTAGCGGTCATCCTGCGCGGCGCTGGCGATGTACTGCGCGTTGACCGCCGAGAGCACGTCACGCACCCGCAGCAGGCGCCGCAAGGTCTCGACCATCTCCCCGGCCTCAGCCTCGCCCAGACCGGACTTCAGCCCCGACAGACTCACTTCGCGTCCCTGTGCGCGCTCCACCAGCAGCGCCAAGTCTGCCGGGTCACGACCCGAGAGTGCGGCCAGTACCGGGTTGGAGGTGAGACTGTTTTCGATGTAGCTCATCAGGAAAGCACCTTGCATCCCGCTTAGCACGTCGCCGAGGTTGTACACGTCGGCACGGTTGGCCAGCATATCTGGCACCCGGAAGACCTCGCCGGACTCAGTGTAGGGGTTGCCTGCCATGACCACCGCAAATCTCCGTCCGCGCAGGTCGTAGGTGCGCGGTTTCCCCTGCCAGACCCCGTCGATGCGGCGCGTGCCGTCGGTCAGCGAGATGAACTTCTGCAAAAACGAGGGGCTGAGGTGTTGGATGTCGTCGAGGTAAAGCATTACGTTGTTGCCCATTTCTAGCGCCAAGCCGAGCTTCTCCAGTTCCGCCCTGGATCCGGAGTCTCCGGTCAGTGCGGGATCAAGCGAGGTGATGTGGTGCCCCAACGACGGTCCGTTGATCCGCATGAAGACCAGTCCCAGCTGGCTGGCGACATACTCCATCAGGGTGGTCTTGCCATAGCCGGGCGGGGAGATCAGCATCAGCAGGCCCATCAGATCGCTGCGGCGCCCTTCGCCCAAGGTGCCGATCTGCTTGGCGAGGTTGTCGCCAATCACCGGCAGGTACACGCCGTCAATCAGGCCGTTGCGCACGAACGAGGTGAGCGGCCGCGCCTGGTACTCGGAGAGATGCAGCGCTGCGGCCTCGCGTTCCATCACGGCGGTCCGCGCTTCCTGATAGCGGCGCATCCCCGGCACGTACACCGTGCGGTGCTGTTCGAGCCGGGCTGCGGTTTCGCCCACGTCCAGGGTCAGCGCGCCGCCCGTGATCCTGGGGTGCGTGCCGATCAGACCGCTCACATGGGTGATCAGCGCGGTTTCCTGGGTCTCCGTGTTGAGCTCCTCACCGAACAGCAGCCACGCCGCCGCTTCCGGCACTTCACCGACGTGACCTGTCCACGCCTCAGTCTGTGTCAGCGCCGCTGTCCAGGCCAGCGCCATCTTCCAGCGCTGGGCGAGTGACCTTCCTCTACCCGCATCCAGCGATGCCCTCAGCTGATCGGCCTTGCCGATCAGCTCCGCGTCCGCACGCAGCGCGTCTGCGAGGTCGACAGCCCGCCGGGTGAAACTGAGTTTGACGCTCTCAGCTGGCGTGCTGGGCTCCTGGGAGGTGGCCTCGATGGCGGCACACAGGTATTCGGCGGCCTGATGGGCCTGGCTGGTGGTCACAGGGATGCCGGCGTTCCCCAGGTGGAGGCTGATCTCGCCGGCGAGTTCATCGCGCGCAGTGTCCATCGCACCACGTGTTCCGAACATGCTGGCGATGGTGACCGCACTCTGCACCCGCTCGGCCCATTCTGCGCGCAGCTCACTCCAGCTGGCCCAGAACAGCACTCCCAGCGCACGCGACTCTGCTGGGTAGATCAGTGCTCCGGCGGCATCCTCAAGGGGCAGCAACGCGGTGATGATCAGGGCCGCGTCGTGATCGTGGACGCCCTTCTCGTAGCCGCCACGGTAGTGTGGAGCGGCGAAGGCGCGTACTCGCGCCTCTAAGGCTCGCGGATCATCCAACAGCGAGCGCAGGGTGTCCATGGTCAGGCCCGCCTGTCTCTCATTTTCCGTGACTTGCGCTCCGTGGGTTTCAGCAGCGTCCAGTGTTGCCGCAGTCTGTGCTGCCGCATCTGTCCGGGCCGCCTGCATGACTAGGTGTGCGAGGTATTCGCCCCGGTAGACCTGCGGTGACTCGGATTCCAGGGTCGCGTCCCAGAATTCCTCAAGGCTGTCTAACACCGGGTCGTGCAGCGGCTGCATGAATCCCGTGCCGGTCAGATGCACGTTGAGTGTGCCGTCCCTGGGCAGCAGGGTCAGTTCCAGCGGCTGGGTGTTGACACTGAAACGGTGTCGTGGCCCCAGGCGGATCACCTTTCCGCCGTCTTCGAACAGGTCTGAGCGGTCTCGCAACTGCCGCACGGCCCCGTCCCTGGCGGCGGCGAGGCGAGAGAGCAGGTCTCCGGCGCGAACCACGTCACCGTGGGCGCTGAGTTGTCCAGCGACCTGCCGCAGGCGCAGGATCAGCGGATCACCCGCGAAGAAGGCCTGCAACTCCTCGGGGCTTGAGAGGCGCCCCAGGCGGGTTCCCAGGCCGTCCACGATACGGGCGCCAGTGTCGCCCAGGGTCTGGTTGCGGCGCTCACGCGCGGTCAACAGCACCTGGCGGCGTTCCTCGAAGGCCAGCTGGGTTTCCTGGCGCAGGGTCAGTAAGGCACTCACAAAGGTGTCGGACTCGCCGAACCGGCTTTCGATCTCCCCGGCGGCCAGGGTCAGGCGGGCCAGTTCCTCGGTGGCCCGCTCCGGGGAGTCCGCCCGTCCCAGCGCTCCGACCACCGACTGGCGGTACAGGTTCATCTGGGCGGCGAACTGGGCGGCCATCTCTCCTTCGCCCACGTCCCGTGCGCGGCGCTCTGTTCTGGCCCGCAGCGCGTTGAGCTTGGCATACAACCCTGAGATGCTCTCGATCACCGCCGTGCGGGCCTGCGCGTCTTCTACCGGGAGTCCGGAGAGCAGTTCGGACAAGGTGTCGAGTGATCCAGCCACTCCGGCGATCTTCGTGAGCTGCGCGTTGAGCTCCCGGCTGGACGCCGCGTCTGCCGAGGACAGCCCGGTTTCCAGGGCCATAATCTCATCAGCCAGCGGGGTCAGCGCCTCCGGACCAGTCAGGAAAGCGCCGGTGGCCTCTCCGGTCTGGGTGTGCGCCGCTGTGGTCTCGCCCACCATCGCATCTACAGCGGCCACGTCGATGCCGCGCATATCCCGCAGGCTCAGCAGTTTGCCGCGTTCTGCCACCAGCAGCTCCAGGGCGTCGACAAAGGACTGCACCTCGGTATGGGCGCGGCTGGCAAGGTCGGTGAGCAGGGCGCGGTGTTCCTTGCGGGCCTGATCCAGGGCTTCGCGGGCCGCCAAGCGCATGCTCTGCACCTTCTCGAATTCGTCGAGCACCGCCTCGCTGCTGGCGATGATCTCGTGAAGCAGGCCAGCCAGCGCGGCGTTGGCGGGATCGGCGAGCCAGTGGTGCACCTCGAACAGCCGCCGGGCGCTGGCCGTCAGCCGGGTGTAGTGTCGGGAGTCCTGTGCCCGCTGGCCAGTGGTGCGCGCCACCTGGGTGAGATTGGAGACTCCGCGCACCAGTTCGGCGTTGCCCAGCCGCCCAAGTGCGCTCTTGCTCTGCGGTGCTCTTGAGGCAAATTCGTCGCTATAAAAAGGCGTCTTCCACACCTGCATCGGATGCACCCGTGTGGGCACAGAACTCTCGGCCTGGAACAGCGTCAGGATGCCACCCTCCTGGAGGGCCTCACCGTGGGCGAACAGCGGCGCGGCCAGTTCGCGGCGGATCAGGTTATAGACGAACAGCGCGCTCTCCCCGCTGACTGGCTCGTAGAAGGTGTACAGCACGTCCTCACCATTGGGGGAACGCTGCACGCCGCTGAGGGTCATGCCCTGGACCTGCGCGTCAAATTCACGGTACTCGCCGCTCTGGGTGTAGAAGCCACCGGGAAAGATGATGCCGTGGTCTTCAGGCAGGCTGATGCACGACAGCAGCATGGCGTCGCTCCGTATCACCCGACGCGTCAGGGTGTTGTAGATCAACCCGCGCCACGCTTGTTCGCGGTAGGGCAGCACCCGCAGCAGGATCAGCGTTCCCACGCGCGCGTACTCGAATCTAGCGTCGTCCAGGGACTGGGTGGCGTCGTCTACCGGCTCGCTATACACGCCCTCGCCGGTCTCAGTGTCGTTCTCGGTCTTGACCGTCAGCGTGCCGCCGCGCGTCTCGACGTACAGGGTATCAAGGATGTTCAGGTGTGGGTGACGTCCGCTGACTTCCAGCTCGCGTCCGGCGCGGATCCATTCGAAGTCGAATCTGGGCGGCGGCGCAGCGTCGCGTTCACCGCGCGCGTCGGTATAGCTGATCTCGCCTGTCGGGCTGACCTCCCAGCGGAACACCCGCACATCGGCGATGGTCTGCCCCATCTGAAAAACGGCCAGCAGTTTGGTGCCGCGCGTGAGCAGCTGGAGCAGTCGGGCGTCTTTGTAGTAGGCGTACAGCTCGGCGAAGTCGCGCACGAAAGTTGGGTCTGCGAGAAAGGTGCCCAGGGTGGGAACGGGCTGCACGTCGTAGGTTCCGCCAGTCTCGATGAGCTGGTACAGGCTGAGGACGTCGCCGACGGCGGTTTCCCCTTTGCGCGCTGACGCGGCGTTGAAGCCGAACAGCAGCCACGGCCCAGCCTCGACCAGATCACGGCCCAGGGCGATAAAGGGAGTGTGGATGCGCACGCGTCCCAGCAGGGTCATCTCCCCCTCGCCAAATTCAGCGATGCGCTGGGCATTCAGGTCTGCGACCATGCTCTGCAGCGCTGCGCCCTGTGCAGCGAGTCGGGCGCTGAGCACTGCGTAGGCCCCGCTGGTTTCTTCGGCTGGGGTCTGTTCGGCTGTGTTCTGTTCTGGGTTGCGTGTTGGGTACGTGCCCGTGATTTGGTCAGGGGCAGGGATCACTTCTGCTGTGGTCTGGTCTTTGGGCATGCTGGAGGGTGTGGGTTCGGTCATCGGAATCTCCCTGTGTGGACGGCGCTGCATTTCTGAACGGCAACCGGCGGGCGCGTCACTGCCTCACGCGCCCGCCGACCAGCTGTGTGCCGCGCTCAGTTCTTGTCGATGGCTCCTGTTGTAGTGGTTCCGTACCCCGTTTCCTCGCGTCCGAGACGCACGCCTGCAAAACGGTCTAGCAACGCCTGGACCATCGGGCTGCGTGCGGCGAAGCCCTCGACGGCCTTGCTCATGGACACTGAGCGGCTCAGGGCATCGAACATCCCGCCCTCACCGCCAACCAGGTCGATGTGAGCGTTCTTCAGTGCGCTGGAAAGCACGCCTGCGGTTTCCCTCGACACTTCCTTCCCGGCTTCCAGGGAGGCCGTGACTTCCTTGAGGTTGGTTTCCAGAGTCATGCGGAATTCCTCGTGGTCGCGAGCGCGGTCACTCATCGAGTCCATGGCCCCAAACTTGGCGGTCAGGCCTCTGGCTTCGGCCATCATGCGGTCACTCACGGCCCCAGCTTCCGCGCTGCCCTGGGCGCTGGTGATGCTGGCAAGCGCCTGTCCGACAGCGGCCTGTCCCTGCGCTTCTGCAGCCATGCGCTCAGCGAGCACGCGGGCATCGGCGTTGCCCTGCTTGTAGCTGGCTTCTGCCTTCGCTTCGAGGACCTGGGTCTCGGCGAGGCCGGGCGCGGCAATCTCCACCTGTTTGGCGGCGGCCATGACCCTGACGGCATCGGCCTTGCGGGTTGCCGAATCTGATTCGGCCTGGGCTAGGTTGGTCATCTCGGCGGCGCGGTGACGCGAGGCGGTCTCGGCAGCCTCGGCGGCCTTGATCTGCTTGACCAGCGTCTCCTGGGCGGCCGCCTCGGCGCCGAGGACGCGGACCTGCTTGTCGCGGTCAGCGGCAGAGACCTGGCGTACCTCGTTGATGCGTTCCTCCTCGAGGGCCACGGTCTTCTGGATGGCGATGCGCTCGCGGGTGATGTTGGCCACCTCCATCACGCCCTGCTCGACGATCTTATCGCGGTCGACTTCCTGCAACTTGACCTCGCGGTCGGTGGTCACTGCCTCCATCTTCCCTGCACGGGTGACGCGCTCGATCTCGATGGCCACGGCACGCAGCCTGTTCTGTTCAGCGACCTCAACCTGCCGGCTACGCTCCTGTTCGCGGATCTCGACTTTCTCGTCGGTGTCGATGCGCGCCTGTTCGGAGAGCAGACGCTGCTCCTCTCTGACCTTCTGGGTCTCGGCTTGCTCGCGGGCGACGATGGTGTCGATCTCACGGCGCTGGCGCGCCTCGGCCTCGGCCTGCTGGCGTTCAAGGGACAGGGTGGCTTCGCGGGTCTCAACATTCTTCTTGGTAACCGCCAGCCGCTCGTTTTGCTCCAGCTCGTTGGTCACGATGTTCTGGGCGGCGGTCAGCTGGGTGATTTTGCGGATGCCCTCGGCATCCATGATGTTGTTCTGGTCCAGCAGGGTCTTAGGGGTCTGCTCGAGGTAGTCGATCGCCACGTCCTCGAGGACATACCCGTTGAGGTCACGCCCGATGACCTTGACCACCTCGTCGCGGAACTCATCACGCTTCTCGAACAGTTCGATGAAGTCGAACTTCTTGCCCACGGTCTTGAGAGCCTCGGAAAACTTGGCGTTGAACAGCTCGTCGACCGCTTCACGGTCAGAAGCGCGCCTCGCCCCGATGGACTTTGCCACCTTGAGTACGTCCTCGCTGGTTTCGTTGACCCGCAGGTAGTACGCCACCGCGATGTCCGCACGCATGTTGTCCTTGCAGATCAGTCCTTCCCGGCCGCGCCGGTCCACCTGAAGGGTGATCAGGCTGATCTGCATGATCTCGGCCTTGTATAGGACTGGGATCACTAGCGCTCCGGTGAAGCGCACCTTGGGCGAGGAGCTCAGATCGTTGACGATCAGCGCGGTGCCCTGGTCGACTTTAATGTAGAAGGCTTTGACCAGGCCGATCAGGCCGAAGATGATCAGCAGAACCATCCCGAGGGCGATCAGGAAAGGGATGAGGATCGGGAGGGTCATGCAGTCTCCTTGCTTGCCGGCGCGGGGGATGTTCCGCCGAGGGCAGCGCTCTGTGTGGTGTGGCTGGTGCGGGGCATGCAGGGTGTCTGTTGCTGAGGGATCTCAACGCTGCTTTTCACAGGTTCGGTTCTCAAACGTCTGGGGCGGGAATGACCACGTAGCTGTTGTCTGCCGGGTCATACTCCAGCAGCACCACAGCGTCGCCGCGCACGAAGTGTTCCTTTAGGGGTGAGCGCACCTGGAGCCGCAGTCCGGCCCCGCCGTCGGCCAGCTCGGCCATCCCGGAGCGGGCGTCCACGCCGGGGGTGATCACGCGGGCGGCGCGGCCGATCAGCGACGGCGCTTCAGGCGGACTCAGCCATCCCAGCGCCGGGCGCAGCCAGATCAGACTCAGCGCCGAGGCGAGGACGGCGGGCATAGTGGCCGCCACCAGCGTGATCATGCCGCCGACCACCTGCCAGCGTCCGTCCAGCATGGGCAAGAGCAGCAGCGCGGCCATGTAACAGATGATCCAGCTATAAAGACTCAGCAGCGTGACGCTCAGCATCACGGGCACGCCGCCGAGGCCGAGCCGATCGGCCAGTCCGGCTACCATGCCTGCGAAGCTCTGGTGGTCCGCATCCAGGTGTCCGGGATGCAGATGTCCGTGCCCACCATCCACATGTCCGGTGTCCAAATGAACGTGTGTGGCGTCCACCAGTCCGCTGGCGGCCATCAGCCAGTACGCGGCACACAGGCTCAGCATCACGCTCCACAGCAGTGTGGGGAAGCTCAGTGCTGTGATCAGGAAGTCGTTCATGTCATGAATACGCGGCCTGCGAGGTCCACGTTCCAGCACTTTCGCAGACGGTGAGCAGCATTTCCAGACTAAGAACGGTAGAGAGCAAGAGAAATGTCTTCATAGAATTTCAGAATTCTAATGTGTCAGACGACCTCTGCAAGCAATATTTTCGACTTGTCAGGGGGGTACCCTCGCATAGATTAAGACAGACCAAGCCCAAAGTCAGGGCTTGTCCAAGATGCGCCGCCGCAAACTATGCACTGTTGAGCATAGCGAGGTGCGGGCGCGCCTCCGAAGCCCTGAGACCGGCTTGCGCAGTGTCTTGGAGCTGAGCGCGTCGTGGGTGGATGCCCACGGACCAGCCCACGGTTGGCCCAGCGGCACTCCTCGCACCCAGCCCCAGCCCTGGGACCACCGAAACCACACGCGGCGCGCCAAGGACAGCTGGCACCTCTGGGATCTGTGCCGCTGGAACCCCGGCCGGCTGGGTCCGGAAAATAACCCCACAGACTGGGCGGAATTGATCAGAACGGCCGTGCTGAACAGCGCCACCTTGAGCGATGTCACCGGACCAGCCTGCCCGGGCCTGCTGCCCTGGGACAGGGCCGATCGATAAATCCCCCGTGAGGCTGAAGGTGACCTTGTCTCGGTCCAGGATAGCCGAGGGGGCGTCGCTCCAGACCGTAAAGCTGCCCCCGGGTCGCAAAGCAGTGTTCTCTCTTGATGGCGCGTTGACAGCCAGCGATCTCGATTAAGCGCGTGAATACGGAGGTGACCTGTAGCGACTCAGGAACAACCCGCCACTTGGAAACGCGAGTTCAAGGGCAGTTTCCACGACTTAGAGAGCATTTCTGATTCTGCACACGCGAGAGGTCGTAGGTTCAAGTCCTATACCGCCCACCAATTAAAGATCCGCCCAGCGCGGGTCTTTTTCATTTTAGCCACAAGGGTCCGGAGTGCTACGTGCGTAACGCATGCGTCACGGCTGAATTTGCCCCCACGAGTTCCGAGAGATTTGTCGTTACTTAGCAGTATCCGCCACATCCTCTGAGGTTGGCTGCCTCCAAATGGCCTCATGCATTCCGCAATGCGCCTGCTCCTCTTTTTCTGGCGAGCATGGGCACCGCGTTGACCTCTACGCTCTTGGGCTTGTCCCTCTGAGCGGTTGCCACCGCTCTCGCTGGTGAGACTTCAGACCCTCTGCCATCCGTCTGCCACCCGCTCCCCGGCAAGGTCGGCGCATGAATAGAACTGCTGTGTCTGTCCTGTCGTTCAGTGCCTCGCTGTTCCTCTCGTCCGCCCTGGCGGGCGGTTCCTGGCGCGCGTGGAGCGACCAGACGAAGTTGCCCACCTTTGACGAGCACAAGAAGCAGGTGGGTCAAACCCGGGACCAGGCGTGCAAACCCCAGGTGCGGGACTACGCCACTCCGGGTCTGGCCGTCGGCGGCGGACAGGATCTCGATGAGATGATCAAGCGCCTTGAAGCCCTCCTCGCCACCATGAAGCCGGGTGTTCAGGGCTATGAGGGGGTCAAGCAGAGCATCGAGAGCCTCAAGGAACAGAAGAAGAAGGGTTCCCCGCCGTTACCGGTGGGCAGCGCTCCTGGTGCCCTCACTTTCCAGAAAGCTCTGGCCAATGTTGAGAAGGTTCTCGGCGCCCAGGCAAGCAAGGTGAAGGGTCTGGCCAGCAGCGACGACGTCATTGCGTCGCTCGCAGGCAGAGAGCCAAAGCTGGCCCTCGCGTTGCTGCTCGCCTCGCACCGCGCGCAGCCCAGGAGTGGCTGGACGCTTGTAAACGCTGCCGGGCTCCTGTCCATGACCGGTTTCCCGCATGAGGCGCTCGCCTTTCTCGATGAGGCCGCTCGGCTGGGCGGCGCGTTGCCTGCACCTGCGGGCGTACCGGGACAGGCCATCGCGCTGTCCAACCGGGGGCACGCGTTTCTGGGGCTGGGGCGCTGGAAGGAGGCCGAAACGCCGCTTCGCGCCGCGCTGAAACTTGCCCCGGACCTCGCGGAGGCGCACACCAACCTGTCTCAGGCCCTGCTGTGCCAGGGACAGCTCGATGCGGCAACGCGCGAACTGCGTCTTGGACTGCGCCGCACGCCCGATCCTCAGGCGAGCAAGGACTACGCCCTGGAGGAAACGACGCCAGGACGGCACGGTGCCGGAGTGAAGCCGGTCGAGGCGACCCCTCGTCGCCGCCCCGCGCGGGACCTGTTCGACCTCTCGCGCGGGGCGGCCTTCGAGTTTCCGCAGCTGAAGTTGCCGAGAACCCGCTTGGAGGCGATTGCCCTGAGCGATCAGTACGAAGCCCTCGAGCGCACCGGGGGTGCAGAAGCGATGGCGCTCAACGACAAGGCGACAAACCTATCGAACTGGAACAGGTTCGACGCTGGCGAGCAACGGTGGATGCGGCTGGTGCGTGAGGCAATCGTCTATTCACACTTCGAGCCCGAGCTGTGGAGCACGTACAAGGCTGCGTGGGACACGCACTACGCCTTTCTGGACGCTGTGCCGCGTTTTGCGAAGATCCGCAATGAGATCAGCGAACGCGCGCGTGGTTTGCCGACGTGTGAGCAGCGGGCCGCCGTGTACGACGAGGCAGCGCGGGCCTACATGGAGGGCCTGCGGCCCTTCGTGCGGGGGCAGGAGCAGGCCATGGCGCGCTGGGTGTCCCTCAGAACGAAGCACGAAACGGCGCTTGCTGCCAACATTGCTGACCCCACCGAACGCCTTGCACTGAGGCTGGGCACCGAGTCGAGGGCGAAGGCGCTGTTCTACGGTCCAGTGGTAGACGCGGCCCTCATCATGTCGGAGGTGCCCGACGAGGTGTGTCAGGGGCAAGCCGCGCAGGGGTCACTCGACCTCGCTTCCCTGCCTGAACTCTCGGCTGACCCCTGCGGCGGCCTGACGACAGGTGGCAAGCTGAAGTCGAAAGTGCCTAAGGAATCGCTGCCATTCGAGAACTACGGCCTGAGTTTCGGCGTGAGCTGCAAGGGCCTGGACATCGAACTTGCACCGAGCTTCAAGACCGCCTTCAACGTGGGGCCCTTCGCGCAGCTCAGCCTGGGCTGGAACGGCACCACCACGGTATTCGCTGGCGTCAAGGCCGAACTTAAACAGCCCAAGGACACCCCCCTCGCCCAGTACAACAAGTCTGGATTGAGCGTCAAGGAAGGCGTCTACCTCAAGTTTGACAAGGACGGGATTGCCGACGCAGGCATGCGGGTCGAGGCGAAGGCGGCGGTGGGTGCCGGGCCGGACAGGACGGCGGCCCTGTGGGAGGGCAAGTTCGAGCAGGAGTTCGGCATTGCCGCCGCCGCCGCGTACTGGCGGGAGCAATGAGCCGCGTCAGCCCGTTTCGTCCCCCCACCGCACTCTGACCGATTCGCCGCATTCCTGACGACCTCGGGCAAGGTGGCGAGACAGCTGAACTTCGGTGCGGCATGCCTGACATCCGTGAGCCATCTGCCCTTTCGTACCTTCTGAGGGTGCAAAGCCCCCAACCACATTCCACGCTCCCCGAAAGGACACCCACCATGACCCTGCCCACGCACTTTTTCCTGTCGGCCCTGCTCCTGGCGCTGCCCACCTCCATTGCGTCCGCTGCGGCGGTGCCCGCCACTCTGGCGGGCGAGTGGCTCAGCGGCCCGCAACTGCCCGCAAGCGTCTACACCACGGAATTTGGCGGCGCCAACTCGGACGCACGCCGCCTGCTGCTGAACACGGACGGCAGTTACGTCTTCACCGAGTTCGAGTCCACCTACTATCCAAGCTCATTCGGCACGACGGGTTATCCGATCACCTGCCAGATGATGGACGTGACCGTCGAGCGCGGGACCTTCACCGTCTCGGGGAGCAAGATTACCTTCAAGACCGCCAAGGTAGATCGGGTCGGCGCCTACTCGCCCGATCGCCTGAACAACGGCTGCAAGCGCAATTCGGGCATCCGGTCGTCGAAGGCAGAGTCGGGTTCAGACACAATGACGTGGAGCGTGGCGTCCGGGGAACTTACATTTAAGACCGGGGACGGCTCGGCGAAGTATGTGCGGCGCACCCCGGTAGCGAAGACCCCAGCTCCCACGGGTCTCCCCACGGAGCTGCGCGGCGAGTGGCACAACGGCGCTGTGTCGCCCATCGAGTACTACAACACTGCCACAGGCAAATGGGCCGAGGCGAGCGGCACAAGTGTCATTCTCAAAATGAACGCCAACTCAACCTATGAGCGCACCGGTCTGATGGTCGTCACCACCTACAACTGCACCTCCAAGTTGCTGGTCCAGGAGAAGGGAACGGTCAAGGCGAACGGCGCCACCCTGACCTTCACGCCCACCACAAGCTCGGCCACCGGGTACACCTGTACGCCGGACAAGGTCTCCACCCAGAAAAACCACATCAAACCATACAGCGAGCGGGCGCTCGTGAAGGTGGACACACGCGGCCAGCACACACTCAGCCTGATGTCCGGCAGCGGCGAGACGCTGTTCAACCGTCCCCTCGGCTCCGCACCCCAGAGCCAGCCAGGCAGGCCGGGAACCGTGACTCCGCCTCCGCCGGGAGCGGGAGGGCCCACCACGCCGGACCGCAGCACCCCAAATGCCTCGTTGCCCACGAAATGGAACGCGCGGGGAGAATGGGACGCCGTCATGACCACTCCGGCGGGGACCATCCGCACGCGCTTCAGCATGGATGACGACGATCCGCGCATCCTCGGCAGCGGGTTCTCGGGGGACGACGCGGTGGGCTGGATCCAGGGCAACAGTCAGACCGGAGCGCTGAAGATCGGCCTTGAAGTCGAGGGGGGACGTGAGGTCGAACTGAATGTCACTGGAAAGTTCGACGGCGATTCGTACAGCGGACGCTTCACGACGACGAACGCCAGCGGTGAGACCCTGGCTGGCGGCACGATCACCATGACGCGCCGCCAGGGCAATCGCTGAACACACCCGGCCACTGAAGCAGCCCAACACACACCGGAGTCGCGGAGGAAACTCTGCGGTTCCGGTGTGCGCTTGACCTCTGTCAGGGCGTGGGGAGTCTGCATCCCACTGTTCTGGCTCGCTCTTTCTGCCCACCCCTTTGTAGATTCACCCTACGCCGAGAGGCCAGCAGCTTGATTCTGATCGGCACGCCGGGATTTTAAGCGCAGACCATTGAGGCCAGGGGCGAATCAAAAAGTCCTCCGGAAGGCGCTCCAATCGTGGGTGCGCCTTCCGGAGGTTGATCCCTGCAACCCGTCAGACCTGCCTGGAGGGTTGTGCCGGGTCGGGCCGCACCAAGAGCAGCACGAGGCCAAGCCCTGCCCAGCCGAGGAAGGTGTGCCACGCGAAGGCGGCCCCTCCGAGCATCTCGCCGGAAAGCACCATGGCCAGGATATTGATCGGCAGGGAAATGCCGCAGAACACGAGGACGAGCCGTCCCCACATCGGCAGAACCCGTGCGAAAAGCGCGGCGACGCTCACCACGAATGTCAGCACCATACTCAGGGGCCAGGCGATATCGGTGATCAGATACAGCGGGTGCGTGGTCGGCACCTTAAGCAGGTCCATGACCGACTGCAGGATGGCGAGCGTCACGGTCACGAGGATGACATTCATCAGGATGCTTGCGGCCTTGCTGCGCCCAGCGGCACGCAACTCACGCAGGCCCACCAAAGCGCACAGCCAGCCAATCGAAAAGGCAGCGTAAAGAACGGCGCCCAGCGGGTCAGTGTTTTCGTTGGAAACCTTTTCCAGACCGTGACGGTAGACCTCAATGAGCATGGCGGGCGAGCCGAGCAGCGCGGCCAGACCGAGGACACGCAGGGAGGAGATGGAGGGGATGGCCGGGGTACGGACGAGTTCCTGGGTTTGCATGGGAGCCTCCTGAGCACACTCAATCGTGTGTGCCCCACCGTAGCCAGCACAGGATGGCGGGCGGATGATGCCGGCGCTGGTGACATCGCCGGATGCTGACGGAAACGTCAGCGTTGGACGTGCGGGGCAGGTCCAGGGACGTGTTTTCCCTGCGGCGGCGATGCCATCCATTTGTCATCCTGTGCTGGGTAGTGTCCTCCTCAGCACAAGGAGGTCAAAAGTATGCACACGAAAAAACTGACCCTGGGCCTGCTGGCCCTCACCCTCTCGCTCGCCAGTTGTGGGCCAGGCAACCCGGTACCGGTCACTGCCCCGGGCAATCCCACAACCTTTACGGCCACCGCCACCAACAGCACGGCGGTCCTGCTGAATTGGAGCGCCGTCCCGGACGCCTCAAACTTCACGCTGGAGCGCAAGACGAACAGCGGAGAGTACGCGATGGTCGCCGCGAGCGTGCCCGGCAATACCCTCTCGTACTCGGACACCGCCCTCACGCCGAGCACGGCGTACACCTATCGCCTCAAAGCCGTGAACAGCGCCGGAACCAGTTCGGGTGTCGAGCGCGACGTGACGACCCCCGCGCCCGGCAACCCCGAGTTCACCCTGAGTGCCCAGCCGACCGCGCTCACCGTGACAGCCGGGAGGAGCGGCTCAGCGCAGATCGCTGTGACCCGTCCCGCCAACTCCGAGGGCAGCGTCACCCTGTCGCTGGAAGGAGCAAGTGCGGGCAGCGGCCCGAGCAAGATTCAGGGGGCCTTTGGCGGAGAGGCGGGCACCCTGCTGATGTTGAATGTCGGCGCGGAGGTGCCGGTTGGACCCCATACGCTGACCGTGCGCGGCAAGAACGGGAGCATCGAGAAGACCGTGCAAATCACTGTGAACGTCGAGCGCTGGGCGATCGTGGACGATGACGACAGCAGCAACAACAGCAACGCCACCAACCCCGCTTACGTGCCCGACTCGGTGGCCGACAAGGCCATCCGCGCCGCCATGAACGCTGCGGACCGTCCCTTCGATGTGTTTGTCGTACCGCACGGCACGGGGGGCTATGAACCCGATATTCCCGATGGTCCAAGTGCCACGCAGCTCAGCAAGTACAGCGGCGTCGTGTATTACTCGGGCAGCAGCTTCGCGACAGCGATGACGAATGATGACCTCGCGAGCATGAGCACTTTCGTGGATGCGCCGGGCCGCAAGCTGATCCTGCTGTCCTCAGCAGTGTTGAGGAACTCTGTGGGCGGGCGCAACCAGCTGCAGGTGCCGGACGAGCGTTTCAGGCCGCTGCTCGTGGCGCGCGCGGGGCTCGCGCAAACGGCATCGGGGGAAACGATCACGATGCCCGCGTACACGCTGACGGGTCAGGCCAACACCGTGACGCAAGGGCTCAACGTGCCTGTCGCCGCTCGGTCGTTCCGCAGCTACATGACGCCCGCAGCGGGCACGCAGACGCTCTTCAAGGAAAATGATCAGGTCATCGCAACGGGGAAGGCCACCACCGGTGCGGGCGGCTCGTCGAAAGTGATTGTGGCAGGCTTCGAGATCAATGATGTCGCGCAGGCGGACGCCAACGCCCTGCTCGGCAGGTTCCTGAACTTCTGAACCTTTAGCGAGGAGTGGGACAGTCGGAGCGGGGCCCCAGGGTTCCCGCTCCCCTCTGTTCACTGTGGCGCCCGGCCCCCGAGCACCTGAAGGGCGCGATGCGTGACGTGGGTGTTCAGGAAAGCGTGACGGTACTCGTCGGGGACGCGCTGCACCGTCTCCGCAAGCCACGCGAGCGCCTGCTGCAGGGGCACTCTGGCCGCCGCGTCCCCCGCTGCCACGAGAACGCGGTGATGCACCAGCAGCGGCCGGGCAAAGTCGTCACGTGGAGCGTGGGTGGGCAGGCGCAGGATGGCGGCTTCGCTGTCCCGCCGCGCTGCCTCCGTGTCCCCATGTGCCAGCAGAGCCTCGGCGCGGGCGGCGAGCGCCGCCGTTTCCAGATCGGGGAAGCGGTGGGTCCGGGCGAGTTCAAGGGCGCGGGAGGCCAGTTCGGTCGCCGCCTGCGGCGCGCCGTGGGCCCCCTGAGCGAGGAGCAGCAGGCCACGTGAGTACGGAAAGTCGTGCGTGCCCAGACCCGACTCAACGTGCCTGTACGCTGCCAGTGCGCCGCCCATGTCCCCCTGCGCCGCCCGGACGCGGCCCACGGCCAGCCACGGCAGGAACGCGCCAGCGTCGCGCGGGTCGGGATGCGCCAGCGCCCGCTCGGCAGCGGCCAGACACTCTTCGTGGGCCCCCAGCGCCCAGAACAGGTCGGTGAAAGCGCGGTCGAGGGACCCACGCGGCTCGCCGACCTCGTCTCCGTGGGCCTCGGCACGGCGCAGCCATGACAGGGCCTGATCGTACTGGCGCAACCGGGTGTGGGCTATGCCGAGTTCGGTTAGGTTGGCCCGGTAGAGGGAAGGCGCGTTTGCACGGCCAAGCTGCACGTCGAGGTCTTCTCGCAGCCGGATGACCTCCTGGAAGTGCTCGCGGGCGTGGAGCGTGACGGCAAGATTGTGTGTGGCCCAGGCGGAGCGGTAGGTGTCGCCCAGCATCCCGAACAGCTCGGTGGCCAGCCTCAGATGCGGCTCAGCCTCCTCGTTCAGCCCCAGCCGCAGGTAGGCCCCACCCAGCGCAATTTCGCCCAGGGCACGCTCCCGCTCGTCTGCCAGTGCCTCGTGGAGGGTCTGCACCTCTTCCAGGATGCTCCGCACGGCGTCCACCTTGCCCTGTCGCGCCATCGCCTGCACCAGTTCACGCAGCAGGGCGGCCCGCACGCGCGATTGCCGCAGATTGCCCAACAGGGCGAGGCCTTCGAGCGCCGTTGCCTCCGAAGCCGCAGCCTGTCCCTGGCCGAGCAGCCGTCCGGCACGCAGGGCGCTCACCCACGCGCGTTGCTCGTTCGTGCGTGCGCCTGCCGCGAGCTGCTCGATCAGGGCATGCAGAGACGCAACTTGCTCGGTGCGCCACGGACTCTCAACGGCGCGCAGACGCACCTCAAAGGCCGCGTCATGCTCGCCCAGAGCGTCGTGGAGGTCGGCCGCCTGCCCGAAGAAGCCCACCGCCTCCACGGGCCGCAAGGCCCCCAGCGCCTCCTCGGCTGCCCGCACGAACAGCGGCGCTGCTGCCCTGAGGTCACCGCCCTCCTGCCAGTGCCGGGCCAGCCGTGCCGGGCTGGCCGCTTCCCGGCCCAGGACCCGGGCGGCGCTCCGGTGAAGCAGACGGCCCACGGACGGCGGAATGCCCGCCATCACGGTCTCCTGCACCAGGTCGTGGCTGAACCGCTCACCGTTCATGACCCCTGCGGCCTCCAGCTCCTCCCACGCCGAGGCCAGGTCGAGCAGCGGCGCCCCCAGAACGTCGGCGACCAGTTCGACGCGCAGGTCGCTTTGCAAGATGGCGGCGGCCCGCGCCGCACTCAGCGCGAGGGCCGGGAGGTGGGAGAGGCGCTCGGCGATCAGCTGCGTGGCTCGTTCGGCCACAGGCAGTGGACCGCCCGCGTCTGGTTGGTCGAGGAGATGCTTGACCGTCTCCAGCACAAAGAAAGGATTGCCGCCGGTGAAGCGGGTGAGTTGCCCGGCCCGCCCCAGGACCTCCGGCACGCCAAGGTCACTCAGCAACTCGGCCACCGCCGCCTCCGGCAGCGGTTTCAGGTCAATGCGCTGGTTGTGCCCGGCGGCATTGCCCCGCCGGAAAATGTCGGTGGTCGCGCTGGAAAGCTCGGCGGGCCGGACCGTGCAGATCAGGTGCGGCACGCCTCCCGGCTGTCCCAGCGGGAAGGAGGAGGAGATCAGCACGAAGCCCGCTTCCATGGACGCCGGGTCGGCCAGGTGCAGGTCGTCGTAGATGAATGAGCTTACGCCCGCGAGCCCGACCTGGAAGACGTGCCGGATGGCGGCGTGTAGGGATGGGGCAGGCGCTGCGGGCATCTCGGTGTCGGTCCGCAGTTCGGGCAGCAGCCATGCGAGGCTCGCGCGCATCCACGGCTCGAGCACGAGGTCAGGGGTGCGCGCGAAGATCCGCCGCAGGTTGCGCGCAGTCGTGGCGTATGGAACGACCGCGTCGCCCGGACGGCCCTCGAGGTGCAGCACCTCCCCCTTGCTGGCGGCGAAGTCCCTGGCCAGACGCGACTTGCCCACGCCTGCCTCGCCCGCCAGAATGATGAACTGCCCTGCCTCCCACGCCTCTTCCATGCGGGCCCATGCGTCCTCCCGCCCCACCAGATGGGGTGGGCGCAGCACCGACACGGGCAGGCGCCGCCGCAGGGGCGCCGGGGATCTGACCTCGCCCCGCTCCACTTCCCGCGCCAGTTGCACAGTTTCCGGCAGAGGGTCTACACCGATTTCGCGGCGCAAAACCTCCTGACAGCGCTCAAAGGCGCGCAGGGCGGCGGCGCGGTCCCCGGCGAGGTAGTGCAGCCGGATCAGCCGGCGGTAGGCGTCCTCGGAGACGGGGTTGAGGTCCAGCAGACGCAGGGTGGTTGTGAGGGCACCTGTCAGGTTGCCGGTGTCCTCCTGCTGCGTGGCGCGGTCCGTCAGCGCCACCGTCTGCCGGTGATCGAGGCGCTCACGCCAGGTGAGCAGCCAGTCGGCGAGGTCGGGACAATCGTCGAAGTCCACATCCTGAAGAAGTGGCCCCACCGCACTGAGATCGCCTCTACCTGGACTGCTCTCCAGAAACACTGTGGCGTCCACCGTAACCTGTGGTGAGAGCGACACCCTGTCGTCCGCGAGGACCAGCTTCTCTCCGGTCAGCTTGTGGATGCGGCGGATCAGATGCACAAGGTTGTTGCGGGCGGCCCCCTCCAGGGTGTCGGGCCACAGCAGGCTGGCCACGCGTAACCGGGAGGCCGAACCTTCGAGTGCGAGATAGGTGACCAGGGCCAGCGCCTTCCCCTCGAGCCGCACCACCGAGCCGCTCGGATGAACGAGAGCCGGTGGGCCAAGCACGCGTAGCTGCCAAGTCTCCCCGTGTGCCATGTGCTTCCAGCATAGCGAAAGAGCGAAGAGGCGAGGTGACGGTTTGACTGTGAGATGCCGGTCCGATTGAAGTTGGCCGCAGGATGAGCCGGCAGCAAAGGGGTCATGGTGGAACCGATCTGCGTCGGCGACTGCCCTGTGTTCTGCCTGTTGAACAGACAGGCATCAAACGGGGCCGGGCGGTGGGAGGGCCGTCAGGGAGAGGCCAGCATCCCCGTGCGCTGGAAGCTGCGGGCACCGAACCACAAGAGTGCCAGCGCCAGCAGCCACACCACCAGACCCAGGACAGCGGCGAGCGTGACCCCCAGGTACACCACGCCGGCCACCTGCCCCACCACCAGCAAGATCAGCGGCAGGACCACGACGCCCCCCAGTTGGAAGGCTTCCTGGAAGGTCTGCACCCGGGCCGACACCAGCACGGTTGCCCCCAGCGCCAGCGCGGCCACGCCAGGGGCAACCCACAGCGCCAGCACCACCCAGGTGGCATTGGGGAAAAACACCTGCCCCATGATCGGCCAGGCCGCAGCATTGAGGGTGACGCCGTAGACCACGAAGCCCAGCAGGGCGATCAGCACCGCCGGGACCCACGCGACGGCCACCTTTGCCAGGAAGAGTTCCCGGTCCGTGATGGGACTGTAGGCAAGCGCCTCGAAGGTCCGGCGTTCCTTCTCTCCAGCAAAACTGTCTGCCCCGATCACGCTGGACACCATGATCGGCACGATCAGGTAGATGGGGGCCAGCAGGTACAGCCCGAGCAGCACCACCGGCTGCTGCGCCGGAGTGAGCGCCGAGAGTTCAGCGCGTAGGGCGGGGGAGACCTGGGCGAGCAGGTCCGTGACCCCGGTCACCGCGCTGCCTCCCTGAATCAGGGCCGGGCCGCCCAGGCCCACCGCCAGCGGTATCAGCACATAGAACATGAGCGGCACCAGGATCAGCGGCAGCAGCACGGGCTTGCTGCGCCGCAGCATCTTCAGGTCCTTGCGGATCACGGCCCGGACCGCACGGCCATTCATGCGGTCACCGCCGGGGTCCGGCCATCATGAAGGCGGAAGTACACGTCCTCCAGCGTGGGTAGATGTGGAATGACGGCGAACACGTCGATGCTCTCCTCGTGCAGAAGGGCCAGCAGGCGGGGAATGTCCTCGCGACGGACCTGCTCAAGCTCAATCCGGTCTCCCTGAACGGCTCTAGCGGTCCCAAAGTGAGTCTGAATCAGGGTGTTCGCCCGCCGGGCCTCACCCCTCGCCACCTCCAGGGTCAACCGCCGCCTCAACCCGAGGTGCGCGATCAACTGTTCCTGGGAGCCGCTCGCCACGACCTGCCCGTGGCGCAGGATGCTGACCCGGTCACATAACTGCTGAGCATCCGCCAGATCATGGGTGCACAGGACCACTGTGCGGCCTTCCTCACGGACGAGGCGGGTGATCGTCGCGTTGACACTCCGTGCACTGACCGGATCCAGCCCGCTGGTGGGCTCGTCCAGAAACAGCAATTCCGGGTCATGCAGCAGTGCCCGAGCCAGCGCGAGACGCTGTTTCATCCCCTTGCTGAAATTTCCAACGCGCCCATGACGGGCGTCGAGCAGATCAAACGTCGTCAGCATCGAATGGATTCTGGCTTGAACGGCAGGGATGGGGACGCTGTACAGATCGGCGTACAGTTCGAGGTTCTCGGTGGCTGTCAAGCGGTCTTCCAGGCTGGGAGTTTCGGTCAGCACTCCAGTGCGTTGCCGGATTGCGTCGGCCTGATGCACCGGGTCGAGGCCCAGCACACGGATAGTGCCCTCATCTGGGCGGAGGACGCCGTTGAGCAGCCGCACGGTGGTGGTTTTCCCGGCGCCGTTGTGCCCCAGCAGGCCGTAGATCTCGCCACGGTGCACATTCAGGTCCAGGTGATCCACGGCGGTGGTGGCGCCGAAGCGGCGGGTGAGCTGTGAAGTGGAGATCACGAGGTCGCTCATGGCCGCCCCACGCACGGTCCATGCTGGCGAGATGGTCTGATGAGGAACCCGGTGGCCGGACCGCCCAGCGGAACCTGAACGGGACCAAGGGGGTCTGGCAAATCGCAGCAGGCCTTCGCTAACCGTGCGCGATACACGAGACTGTTCTCCCGCGTAGGGCCGAGGCCGTGCCCTGTCGAACGCATCACAGCTGTCATGACGGTCTCCATACGTCGCATGATGTCTGCATGCGCATGGGTTCGCAGGTGAGGCCCGCGAGGAACTGGCCATACCGCTGAAGCTCGGCTCGCCTGGCGTTCTCCGTGAGCTGCCGCGGGCCGCCCACCACAAATGGCGGCAGAACCTCAAAGCCCACGAAGGCCAGGACGCCATCTTGAAGCTGATGAAGGACCTCTGAAGCTTCCGGGGCACTGGTAGGCCCGCCAAAGGTCACGGAGAGCAGGGCCCGCTTGCCCTGCAATCCTCCCGTGCCATAGACCCGGCCAGATCCATAGGCGAACCCCACGCTGAGCACACGGTCAAACCAGCCTTTCAGCATGGCTGGAGACGAACGCCACCAGATAGGAAACTGGAAGATCACCAGGTCCGCGCGGGCCAGTTTCTCTTGCTCGAGGATGATTTCCGGCGTGTGGCTCCGGTGCTCGAAGGCCTCTTTCTGCTCCCGCTGATACTGGAGAAAACGCGGTTGAGTGACCGCTGGGAAATCGTGCCATCCCGCCACCGGATTGAACTGCATGGCGTACAGATCTGAGACTTCGGCGGTGTGACCCATGGCTTCGAGGGTTTCGACAGCCCTTCGGGTCATGGCGGCATTGAAGGACTGAGGCTCAGGATGGGTGTGGACGATGAAAACATGCATGGAACCTCCGGTACGGGCCGCCTGGGCCAGAACAGTGGAAGGGGACGAGGAAGCTCTGTGAAGAGATGAGGGCGACACGATCTAACTGTTCCTGTTGCGGGCCTATGGGACGGCAAATGCCCGGATGCTGGCCTGTGTTTGGTCTGACAGGGCGTCATGGGTGGAGAGGCCTGCCGGGGCAGAGAACTCTGGGAAGGATCATCCTGTGTGGCGCAGCGCTGAGCCTGAGCACACCCTGACGCTAAGCTGCCCGGCCCAGCCTGGACGTCAACCCTTCGGACGATGCGGCCCCCAGCCCCTCCAGAGTGGCAGTGGTTCGGGCGTGGTGTTCAACTTTGGTCTAACGGCAAACACGCATCCGTCGTTCAGGCTGGAGATGTGCCGCAGGATGACTTCAAATATTGCCGTCTCAGTCACGTCAAGCTGTACGTGCCCGACCTCCAGGCCGCCGTGGCGTACTACCAGGAGGCAGGCTTACGGGCCGAGTTGGTGACATTGCCGGACACCAATGAAGCGCACCGTGCTCGCCTGTTCTTCCCGGAAGGAGAGGCTTACCTGGAACTGCACACGGACGCCCGGCAGCAGTTCACCGATGTGCAGGTCACTGTGAGTCAGCTCGATCAGGCCTACCACCTCCTCAGCCGTCAGCCCACCGTGATGTGGCTGCAACCGCCGCATGACGCCGGGGAGCGACGACAGGCCACGCTGCGCGGTCCAGACGGCAACGTGCTGATCCTGGCCGAAGAGCCCTTGTCTGCTTTAAGGGACGATTAAGATATGGCCATGCGCTCATCCGGACCGGTTCGCGTCCTGCTGGTCGACGATCATGCCGTCGTCCGGCAGGGCATCCACATGTTTCTCGGGACCGCCGAGAACATCGACATCATTGGTGAAGCCAGGAATGGCCAGGAAGCCCTTGACCTGACGCGCGAGCTTGAGCCGCATGTGATCTTGATGGACCTGAACATGCCGGTTATGGACGGCATCACCGCCATCCGTGAACTGCGACAGCGCTCTCCGGAGGTGGAGGTCATTGCGCTGACCAGCGTCCTTGAAGACCGCAAGGTCATCGACGCCGTCCAGGCCGGAGCCACAGGGTATCTGCTCAAGGACACCGATGCGGACGCGCTGGAGGAGGCCATTCACGCTGCGGCCAGGGGCGAGGTCCGGCTGCATCCCGAAGCGGCAAAGCGGCTCGCCCGCGAAGTTCGCACCCCGGACATGCGCGAGCACCTCACGCCGCGTGAGACGGAAATCCTGAAACTGGTGGCCCGGGGCCGCGCCAACAAGGAAATCGCCCGTGAACTGAACGTCGAGGAACCGACCGTGAAGACCCATGTCACCCGGGTTCTGTCGAAACTCGGTCTGGCGTCCCGCACGCAGGCCGCCATCTTCGCGTACAAGGAAGGTTTGGTGGGACTTGAGTGAGGCCGCCTCCCGCCCACCGTCCTCGCTGGAGCCGCGTCAATCCCTGCTGACTGGCCGCCTGCGCTTCTCGCTCGCCACACGAATCGTGCTGGCGGTAGCCCTGCTGATTGTGCTGCTGGGCATCGCGGTGACCGTCGCGGTCATGCGCGGGTTCCAGGAGACCCAGCGCCATGCAGCCAGCCTCGCCAGCAGTGGCGTCGAGCATCAGATCGAGCAGCGCCTGGCCGCCCTGACCGTAAAGGAAGCCGATCTCAGCGAAACCCGGCTGTTGCAGGCGGCGGCTGCAACCCGGGTGGTGGCCCGATCCTGGGACAGCCTGCTGCAGCGCACTGCTGCGCCGCAGGGGCCCGGTCTCCTGCGCACCGCTTCGGGAGCGAGCTATGACGGCACGCCTTCGCGGCAGGCCGATGTCTGGATCCGGCGCGGGATGGCGCAGGACTCCGGAGCGATGCGCGATGTCCGGGACTCTCAGCTGCTGGACGCCGTCCTGCTTCCGCTGGTCCAGGAGACTCCGGACACGGCGGCCCTGTATTTTCTCAGCCGACACAACGTGGTGCGCTACGCCCCGCCCATCGGTCTTCAAGGGCTGGTGTCCGCCACCCTGGAGTTTACCCGGCAGCCCATCTACACCCGGGCGCTGCCCACCACGCCGGGAGAGCGCCGAACTGTGTGGTCTCCGCCCTATCTCGATGACGCCGGACATGGCCTGCTGGTCACGGCCAGTACTCCAGCGTACCTGAAAGGAGAATTCCGCGGCATCATCGGCGCCGACGTTTCCCTGACCTCTCTATCGGCACACCTGAGCAGCCTGAAACCGACTCCCGGCGGGTTCGTGGTGCTGCTCGACGTTCAGGGACGGGTGATTGCCGCACCCCCACGTGCGCTGCGGGTGTTGCTGGGTCAGGCGGCGCCGCAGAGTGTCAAAGCCCGGCTGGGTCTGTCGCTGTTCCAGCACCCCGCCTCGGCGCTGAGATCGCTGCGCGTCGAGCTGACGCAGCGCCAGAGTGGCGTGCGGCCGCTTGACGCCCACGGCACGCCTTACCTGCTGTCCCACGCGCCGCTTCAGGCCCTGGGCTGGACCCTGATCATGCTGTCGCCGCGCGACGAGATCGTGGCGCAGCATGCCAGCGTGGTCCGGGCGATTACCCGGGATGCGGACCAGACCCTGGGCTGGACGGTGAGCGCGCTGCTGATCTGCTTTCTGCTGGGCTTAGTCGTTGCCGAGCGCCTCGCGCATGCCGGGATCATCCGGCCCATTTCCGGGCTGACCCGCGCCTCGAGGCAGGTCACTTCCGGCAACCTGGACGTGCGCTTGCCAGAGCAGGCACACGACGAGTTCGGCATCCTCTCGCGGACCTTCAACACCATGCTGGCCACCCTGCAACAGCACGGACGCGCCTTGCGTCGCAGCCAGGATCAGTACGAACTCGCCGTTCGGGGCTCCAACGATGGCCTGTGGGAATGGAACGTTGCCGGTGGAGACGTGTACTACTCTCCGCGCTGGAAAGGCATGCTGGGCTACGGGTCGCAGGACCTGGAGGACCACCTCGGCACCTGGGAAGGGCTGCTGCACCCCGATGACCGCGAGCGCGTTCTGCGTCATATCGCCCAGCATGTGGAGGGCCCCGGGGACCTGCTGGAATTTGAGGGGCGTCTGCGGCACAGGGACGGCACGTATCGGTGGATTCATTCGCGGGCCGCCACCCAGCGCGATGCGGAAGGTCGGGCCGTGCGGCTGGCCGGATCACACACCGACATCACTGAGCGGGTGGAGGCCTTGCAATTGCTCGAACAGCGCGTCGTGGCCCGCACCCGTGACCTCGAAGCGCTTCTGGCGGTGACCCGGGATCTGACGTACTCCGCGAGTCTTCAGGACAACCTCGACCGCCTCGCGCAGGGAGTGGTGCAGGCCACTGGGGCCGTCACGGCCACGGTCCTGCTGGCGGACTCCACGGGACGGCCCAGTGTCGGTGGACGGGGGGCCTTGCCGGACCACGCGGTGACGGTGCAGGAGCCTGGTGAGGCGTCCGAAGCTGCGGCGCTCCAGAACTGGGAAGCCAGCCAGGGAGCCAACTTGCCAGCCACGCCGACGCAGGACTCGGTCATCAGCGTGCCTTTGGTCTACGGGGGCCGGCATCTGGGGACGCTCCACGCCACCTACCCGGTAGAGCATGTGCTGGACGACACCGAACGGCAACTGCTGCAGGGCATTGCGGGTCAGGCGGCAGTGGTGGTGGAGAATGCCCGCCTGTTCGCCAGCGCCCGGGACCACGCAGCCGTGGAGGAGCGTCAGAAGCTGGCACGCGATCTGCACGACAGCGTCAGTCAGGCGCTGTACGGCATTGCCCTGGGTGGCCGGACAACCCTGCGGCAGCTGGAACGAACGCCCGACCGGGCGCCGGAGTCGGTGCGCTACATGCTTTCGCTGGCCGAAGCGGCCCTCGCGGAAATGCGGGCACTGATTTTCGAGCTGAGACCGGAATCCCTGGAGCAGGAGGGCCTCAGCATGGCCCTGGCGAAACTGGCCTCGGCGTTACAGGCGCGGCACGGTCTGGTGGTCTCGCTGGACCTGTGTGAGGAGCCGGCCCTGACCATCGACACCAAGGTGGCGCTGCTGAGGATCGCCCAGGAGGCAACACACAACACCGTCAAACATGCGTCTGCGTCGAGCATTGATCTTCACCTCAACTGCCATGCGGACCGGGTGGAACTCGTTATCCAGGATGACGGCGAAGGCTTCGATCCGTCTCAGCCGCGCGAAGGCAGCCTGGGCCAGAAGACCATGCGTGAACGCGCCCAGGCCGTGGGGGCGACGTGCACGGTCACCAGCGAGCGGGGCCGGGGCACACTGGTCTGTGTCCGCGTGCCCTCCACCTGAGGAAACTGGCCCCGTCGTCTGGCAGCCTCACCCCGCTGGACCGGCCTGGAAGGGGTCTATCCACCGTTTGGCAGGCCGTCATGTCCACCGAACGGTTGACGTTGGGGGCCAGGTGCCTCCCCTACCTTCGGAGCATGAGTGCAACCGAAGTAACCCTTCGGAGTTGACAGGCCCTGCGCGGCTGACACAGCGAATTTCCGCTGTGTCGCCCGACAGGTCACCCGCCTCATGAGGAGACCCCATGCGTACTCGACTGCTGCTTCCCCTGACCGCTGCCCTTTTGATGACCCCGGCGCTCGCCGCCAGCCGTGACGTGACGCTGGACGTACCGGGGGCCCGACTGGCCGCCACCCTCCAGACGCCTGACGGTCCCGGACACCCACGCCCTCCCGTCGCGCTGATACTTGCCGGAAGCGGTCCCACCAACCGTGATGGAGACAGTGCGGCCGGCCCCGCTGGGACCTACCGCAAACTGGCATCCGACCTCGCCGCACATGGCATTGCGTCCCTGCGGCCCGACAAGCGGGGAATCGGAGCGAGCACCGCGGCTGATCCTCGCGAGGAGGCCCTGACGTTTGACGACCTGATCGCCGACGCCCGCGCCTGGCTGGCGTGGCTCGCGGCGCAGCCCGATCTGGGCCCCGTCGTGGTGATCGGCCACAGTGAGGGCGGGACTGTCGCGCTGGCCGTCCTCCAGAAGAGGGCCGGAGCTGCGCCCGCGCCCGCGCAGGCCCTGGTGCTGCTGGCGGCACCCGGTGAGGACATCGGCACGACCATCCGTCGCCAGATCGCCCAGAATCCGGCCAATCCGCCTGCACTGGTGCAGGAAACAAACCGGATTCTGGATGCCCTGAGCCGGGGTGAGCGGGTCACCGAGGTGCTGCCCGCCCTGGCACCGCTGTTCCGGCCCAGTGTCCAGCCCTACCTGATCAGCAGCCTGAAGTACGACCCGGTCCGGATGATTGGCGCCGTGAACGTCCCCACCCTGATCGTGCAGGGCGACCGCGATCTTCAGGTGCGCCCGGAGGATGCCCGGTTGCTGGCCGCTGCTCAGCTGGGCGCGCGCCTTCACCTTGCAAGTAGCGTCAATCATGTGCTGGTTCCGGCACTGCTGGACCCAGCAGCAAATTTCGCCACGTACGCGAACGCTGAGCTTCCCCTCGAGCGCGGGCTGGTGACGGCGATCGTGCAGTTCTTGCAACAGACGCTGCGCTGAACTCCTAGCTCTCCAGAACGTCACCGCACTCGGGTTGTGCGGGCATGTGACCCCGTGCTGGAACCAGCACATCGCTTCTGCCCCTTTCGCGTTCATCAGGAGTCTTTATGACGACCCGTCCAGAAGAACCTACCCGCCGCACCCTGTCCACGACCTGGCATTCCTGGCGTTTTGTCCTGCTTGTGATGCTCGCCCTTGAGGTGTTGCTGCTGCTGTGCCTTGGCGCCGCCCGGTTCTTCCTGCCGAACGTGCCCCTCCTTGCGCTCGACCTGCCGATCCTGCTACTGAATGCCGTCTTCGCTGCGGTTCTCCTCACTCGCCTTGGCTGGTGGCGCGCCGCTGGCTTCCAGAGGATCAACCGTCCCCGCAACTGGGCCCTGATGGTGCTGCCCGTGGCTCTTCTCATTGTTCCTGCGCTGCTCGTCGGGGTCGATGGCCCACCGCCTGGCAAGGCCTTGATTCTGCTCGTTCTGATCCTGTTGATTGCATTTCAGGAGGAAGCGATGTTTCGCGGCGTCATCTTGCATGGCCTGGCCCCACTCGGGACCCTGCAGGCCGTCATGGGATCTGCACTGCTGTTCGGTATGATTCACGCCAACTCGCTGCTGGTAGGGCGGGACCCGGCATTTGTCGCCGTTCAGGTGATTGCGTCGGTGCTGGGTGGAATCGGCTCTGCCGCGCTGCGTCTCCGTCTGGGATCAATCTGGCCGCTCATCGCCCTCCATACACTGAACGACTTTGTCCAGTTCAGCGCGGCGCAGGGACTGGCGGTGCAGCAGGCCTCGCCGGTGTTGTTGATCGCGAAACTTGGCATCGCCTCGGTGATGGCCCTCTACGGCCTGTTCTTGCTTCGCGGTCTGGCCATTCGGTGGTGGCCTGTCCAGGGGAAAGGCGCCGCTGCGCCGCAGTAGTCCCACGGTTGGAGATTGCGCCGCAATTGATGCCACCCATGCAGGGGCCGCGCGAAACGAACGCCTGTATGGGTGGCCGCTCAAATGACTGGTTCCCGGCCCACGTCCGAATTTTCGGCTGGATCATCGAAAAAACCTTCGTCTGGCCTTTCGAGCGACGCCCAGATGGACCGGACGTAGTGCTCTGGTTCGAACCAGAGAGTCACTGCTTCGGAGTTGGATCAAGGTAGAGCCGTCTGGGCTGTGCAGCAGGAGAGGAACAATGACCGTTCGCCCTGTCGATCTACGGCCCTGCGTTCAAGACAGAACCGTGGACCGCTGTCGGCACTTTCCCTGGCCTCTCAGTGCAGCCCTGACGCGACACCCTGCTGGCGCACCGCCAGTCGCCGGCATTTCACTGCGTACAGACGTTCTTCCGCCAGAACCAGGAGGGTCTCTCCTGCACCCTCGCTGCTGTACGCGATCCCCACGCTGGCCCCGCGCAGCGCGCCCACCTGCCGTGCGGCCAGCACCGCGACGTCTACCGCGTCGTGGAGTGTCTCCTCGTCGGTGTCCCCCAGCACCACGAATTCGTCACCGCCCATGCGGTAGACCTCCCCCGTCGCGCCCAGTTCCACTTTCAACGTGCGGGCGAATACCTGCAACAGCTTGTCGCCCTGGATATGGCCTTCCTGATCATTGAGCAACTTGAAGCCGTCCAGATCCAGTTCCGCCAGCAGAAAAGGACCCTTGTTCAGATGCCGCTGGATCAGGTCCTGGTACATCGCCCGGCGGTTGAGAATCCCGGTCAACGCGTCGCGCCGGGATTCCTGGTGTGCCCGCTCAAGTTCCTGTTGCCGGTCGAGGGCGGCGCGCACACAGCGTCCCGCCGCCGTCAGCAGGCCCTGGTCACCGCCCCGCCAGCGCATCACTGGATTGCTCTGGAGCCGCATGATCAGCAGCAAGGAGGTGACCCCGTTGCGCGTTCCCAGTGGTAGCCAGGCGATCTGCTGGACCCCGGCGGCCACCATCGCGCCTAGCGCGCCGGAGACGAGTGGATAGTCGTCGAGATACATGGGCTGGTTCAGATCTTTCAAGGTCATCGTGACCGAGTTGGCCCACTCGGGCAGCGGGGCGGACAGAGCGTCCAGGGCCAGGGCCACCTGTGGTGTGTGGTACGCCACCGTCTCCCTCAGCTCCTCTCCCTTGAACTGCAGCAGGCCAATGTAGTCGGCGTTCAGTGCCCCGCCCAGCACGTCAGCGGCCTTCAGGGTCATGTCCTCGGGGCTCAGCTCCTGGCCTATCAGACCCGTCAGGCCGTCGAGCACCCACGCCTGGTCCAGCCCACGCCGCAGCTCATCGTCGCGGCGCTGTGGGGAGGGCTGTCTGCGGTCTGATGCCAGACTGTGAGCCCGCAGCTCCAGTTCGTTCACCACCAGGCCGGCTAGATCCTGCAAGTCCTGCAGCTCACGCGGAATGAAGGGGTGGGGCTGGTGGTCCGCGACACACAGCGTCCCGATGCAGTGACCTTCCGGGGTGATCAGGGGGACCCCGGCGTACGTGTGGATGTACGGCTCGCCCACGACCGCCGGGTGGTGGGCGAAGCGCGGATCGGCGTGGGTGTTCTCGATCACCATCGGTACGGTCCCGAGAATGGTCCAGGCGCAGAGCGAGTCGCGGCGCGGGCCGCTAGTCAGGCCTGGGCCGTAGGCCGCCTTGGTCCACTGGCGGGACCCGTCAATGAAGTTGATACAGGCCAAAGGGGTACGGAGCAGGTGGGCTGCCAGGCGGGCGATCCGGTCAAAGCCTTCCTCGGAGGGTGTATCGAGGATCTCGTACTGTTCCAGGTTCAGGAGACGGGCGGGCTCGTCGGGGGCGGAGGGCGCGCCGATCATGGTCATGGATGCAGGTTGTCAGTCCCGCTCTTGCGAGGGTCTGACAGGCAAGAACATGGAGGAATGTTATGGCCAGCTTGCGCCACGCGCCGGCTCCTGTCCCTGAGGAAATGAACGTTCGAGCGGCGCTCGGGGGCGTATGGCGCGACTTACGACGTCGCAAGAGTCCCACATCTGCCCGAGGGGCTGGAGCAGCGTAAATGGCTCGCTGCAATCACGGGTGAGCAACCCGGCGAATAGGCCTCCCTGAGCCGCATCTCTGCTTTCAGCGCCCGATTGGAAGCGGAAACCGGCGCCGTGACGGCACTGAGGGCAAGGGCTACGCTGAATACATTCGTTGATCCGGCCAGTCAGGTGGAGCGGCAGAATGTTCGACCAGCTGACCCGGTCACACCCTGCTGACGCAACGCACCCCTCGTCCATGGAAGGCGAGGGGCCAGGTGTCTCTCAGTCTGCCGCCACCGCCACCCCCTCGCGCATCGCCTCCATGACCAGCGCGTAGGAGCGCCGCCGGGCCGCCGGATCGTGAGTCATGGTGGTCAGGATCAGCTCGTCGGCCCCGACTTCGCGGGCCAGCCGCTGCAGGCGGGCGGCTACCTCGGCTGGATCGCCCGCGACAATGCGGGCACGGGACGCCTCGGCCACTGCACGTTCCTGTGGCGTGTAGGGGTAGTCGCGGGCCTCCTGCACGCTGGGGAAGGAGGCCACCTCGCCGCGGGTCAGGCGCAGGAACATCAGCCCTGCGGACAGCCCCAGTTCCTCGGCCTCCGCCCGGGTGGGGGCGCAGATCACGTTGGCGGCGACAATCACGTGTGGTTGCTGGAATGCCGCCGACGGCTGGAACGCTGCCCGGTATGCCTGGGCCGCCGCCGCCGCCTGCGCCGTATCGGGGTTGATGTGCCACGCGAAGGCCAGCCCTGCGCCGATGCGGGCGGCGACATGCGCGCCGTAACCGCTGCTGGACAGCAGCCACAGCGGCGGAAACAGCCCGTCGCCTGCCGGGGCAGCCACCGTTCCGGCAAAGGCATGGCCCGCTGGGAACTGGCCGGTGCCAAAGGCGATCAGCTCGGCCAGCTGCCGCTCGAACGGCTCTTCCAGCAGGCCGGACGCGCCCCGGAGCGCTCTGGCGGTGCGCCCGTCCGTACCCGGCGCACGGCCCAGGCCCAGGTCCACGCGGTCCGGGGCCAGCGCCGAGAGCAGACGGTAGCCCTCGGCCACAGCCAGCGGCGCGTGGTTGGGCAACATCACGCCGCCGGAACCCAGGCGGATCCGCTGGGTGACCTGCGAGGCCGCCGCCAGCACCGCCAGCGGCACACTGGACGCCACCGCGCCCATGTTGTGGTGTTCGGCCACCCAGTACCTTTGATAATCAAGGTCCTCGGCGTGTTGCGCCAGCCGCAGGGATTCACGCAGCGCTTCGGTGGCGTCCGAGCCGGAGGGAATCGGTACCAGATCCAGCACAGACAGGGGCAGGGGAGACGAGGTCATGGGCCGAGTGTGCGCCTGTAGCGGAGGAGTGACGCTGAACTGCGTCACGAAGCGGTCTTCACAGGGAATTGAAGCTCGGCTGGTGGCCTGGTGGACCGCTGACCCCGGCCCCGCTTCCCCTCTAGCCCAATCCATTCCCGCGTGACCTTCGCCCCTCGCCCACCCCCGTATCCTGTCGGGGTGAGGCACATCCGGTGAACAACGATATCCCCGTGCGCGAGCTGGGACCGCAGGGCGAGGTAATGGCGCACGCCGTGGACGCCTGCGTGCACTGCGGCTTTTGCCTGCCCGCTTGCCCCACCTACGCGTTGCTGGGCGACGAGATGGACAGCCCGCGCGGACGCATCGTGCTGATGAAAGAGGTGCTGGAGGGTGGCCTGGACCTGCTGGACGCCGTCCCCCACCTAGACCGCTGCCTGGGCTGTCAGGCCTGCGTGACCGCCTGTCCCAGTGGGGTGCCCTACGGCGAACTGATCACCAGCTTTCGCGGCTGGAGCGAACCGCAGCGCCAGCGTTCGGCGTTTGACAGGACCAAGCGCTACGCCATCCTGAAAGCCCTGCCTGCACCGAAACTGTTCAGCCTCGCCGCCCGCGTTGGCCAGTACGCCAAGCCGCTGGCGCCCACGCTGCCTGCCGCGTTGCGTGGCCCGCTGGATCTGCTGCCCGAGCATGTTCCGGCCATGCAACCCAGCCCGGGGGTCACGCCTGCGCGGGGGCAGCGCCGGGGCCGGGTGGCCCTGCTGATCGGCTGCGCCCAGCAGGCCCTCGCACCCAATTTCAACGCCGCCACCCTACGTGTGCTGGCGCGCAACGGCATCGAGGTCGTCGTGCCTGAAGGTCAGGGCTGCTGCGGGGCCGCCGCGCTGCACACCGGGGCGCGGGACGAGGCCCTGCGGCTGGTCCGTGCCAATCTGGACGCCTTCAACCCCGACGACTACGACGCCATCCTCTCCAATGCGGCGGGCTGTGGAGCGGGCCTCAAGGAATACCCGGTGATTCTGCACGGTCTTCATGACGGGGAACGGGCCAGGGCTTTTGCTGCCAAGGTGCAGGACATCAGCGAGTATCTCTCCGGGCTGGCGCGGGACGGCGGGCTGGAGCCGTTCATGCCCACTGCCCAGCCCCTCAAGGTCGCGTACCACGACGCCTGCCACCTGGCCCACGCGCAGGGGGTTCGCGCCGCGCCGCGCGAACTGCTGCGCATGATCCCGGGCGTAAGCGTCGTCGAGATTCCCGAGGGTGACCTGTGCTGTGGCTCGGCAGGCACCTACAACCTTGAACAGCCCGAGCTGGCTGGGCAACTCGGCGCGCGCAAGGCCGGGCACATCCTGTCCACTGCGCCAGATCTGATCGCCAGCGGCAACATCGGCTGCCACACCCAGATTCAGAGCCATGTGCGCCGAGCGGGCAGCGCCGTACCAGTGATGCACACGGTGGAAGTGCTGGACCGGGCGTACTGGGGAGACTTGTGAGGGCTCAGACCAGCAAAGCCAGCCCGGTGGTTGACCCCGGCGGAGGCCGCCCATGACCACCGAAAAGCTGGCCCTGACCACCACCTCACCTGCCCGCAAACCCCGCTCAGAGGGCGGGGCCGGCAACCCGCTGGCCGCCGAGCTGACGCGCCTGCTGGGCCCAAAGAAGGTGCTGTCCAACCTCTCCGAGCGCCTGAGCTACCGTTTCGACGCGATCCAGTTCGGCGTGACCCCGCTGGCGGTCGTGTTGCCGGAAAGCACTGAGGATGTGATCGTTACCGTGAAAGCGGCGCGGCGGGCGGGGGTGAGCATCGTGGGGCGCGGCGCGGCAAGTGGCCTGAGCGGCGGCGCGGCCCCGATGCAGCCCGGTGTGGTCATCTCCTTTACCCGCCTGACCCGGTTGGACATCTTCCCCGAACGGCGCGAGGCGGTGGCCCAGCCGGGTGTGATCACGCTGGCGGTGACCGAGGCCGCCAGACCCCACGGACTGATCTACCCGCCTGACCCGGCGTCTTTCCGCACCAGCACCATCGGCGGGAACCTGGGCGAGAACGCAGGCGGCCCGCTGTGTTTCAAGTACGGCGTGACCGGCGATTACGTGACCGCGCTGGACTTCGTGGACGCGGAGGGGGAACTGCACACCCTGGGGCGTGACGCCTACGATCTGGCGGGTCTGCTGATCGGCTCGGAGGGCACGCTGGGCCTGATCACGTCTGCCACGTTGCGCCTGACGCCGCCGCCCAGGTTCACACGCACGCTGATGGCCCACTTCGACGAGGTCGGACAGGCTGCCGAGGCCGTCAGCGCCGCCATTGCCGCCGGGGCCGTGCCAGCAAAGCTGGAGTTCATGGACGGGGCGTGTACCAACGCCGTCGAGGATTACCTGCAGCTGGGCCTGCCGCGCGAAGCGGGGGCCGTGCTGCTGGTGGACACCGACGGCGACGATCTGGAGACCGTGGAGGAGGAACGCGCTCTGGTGGAAGCCGCCTGCCTGGACGCCGGGGGGCAGGTCCGCCGGGCCGAGGGGGAGGCCGAGGCTGCGGCGCTGTGGCAGGCCCGCCGCAGCGTCTCGCCCGCGCTGGGGCGCATCCGCCCGCAGCGCATGAACGAGGACATCGTGGTGCCGCGAAGCGTGCTGCCCGAGGTGGTGCGCCAGATTCGCGCGTTGGGCGACGCTTCTGGTCTCAAATTGGTGCAGTTCGGGCACATCGGGGACGGCAACCTGCATCCCAACATCCTGTTCGATCCGCGCCAGGAGTCCAGCGAGGCCGTTCACCGGCTGGCACATCAAATTGCCCTGGTGGCGATTCGGCACGGCGGTGTCCTGAGCGGCGAACACGGCATCGGCACCATGAAACGCGACTTCATGCGCGACGCGGTGGACCCTGAGACCATGACTGCCCTGTGGAATGTCAAACGTGCCCTTGACCCCGCAGTTGCCCTGAATCCGGGCAAAATTCTGCCGGAGCAAACCGATGCCTGAGACCAGAATGGACCTGTCTTCCGGCGATCAGACCCTGACCGTCTCTGGCGATACCCGCCTGCTGGAGGTCTATGCGGCGCTGCCCCCCGGCCTCTACCCGCCGTTTCCCCCGGTAGAACTGCCCGGCGGCGTGGCGGGTCTGGTCTCGCGTGGCGGCTTCGGGCAGACCTTCTTCTTCGGCGCGGAGGTGCTGGGTGTGACGTTCCGCGCCCCATCCGGGCGGGTGGTGCGGGCGGGTGGGCGAACGGTCAAGAATGTGCAGGGCTATGACCTGACCCGTCCCTTCGTGGGCAGTTTCGGTGCGCTGGGCGAGGCGCTGGAGGTCACGCTGCGCCTGCGCCCCGGCCTTGTCGCCCGCCATGTCTCGGCCCCCGGCTCGCTGGACGATCTGCCGGAACTGTCGGCCCGCTTTGCCTGGGAAGTGGACGGCACCCTTCACCTGATGCACTTCGGACACGCACGGCAGGTGGAACGCGCGCTGGCGGTGTTGTCCGGTGCGGTGGAGGGACAGGGACCGCTCGATTTGACCCCTGCATTTCCGAATGGCATGGGCGTGGGTGCGGGTGGAGGCGTCCGGGATCGCCGTTTCGGCTGGGTGGACGGCGGGGCCGTTCCGCCGGTGCCAGAGCTGTTCGCCCGGGTGGCGGCAAGTCTGTAGTAGCGGTCTGATCCCCACATCCATAATCCTGTCTGGTGCCCAGGCGGCCTGATTGCCAGTCCTGACCCTCTACACTCCGGTCATGTCACAACCCGGATCGACGGCTCCAGCTCCCGGCCCTGGCCGCAGCCGCCAGACGCAGATTTTCGTGGATGGCTTGGGCGGCGCCCGCCCGCTGGTCCCAGTGGCCCCAGAGCGCTTGCAGGAGGCCGCCCGGCGCAAGCTCGACGCTCCGGCCTTCGCGTATCTGGCGGGCGGTGCGGGCGCGGAGCGAACCATGCGGGCCAACCTGGACGCCTTTGCGGCGGTGAAACTAGTGCCCCGGCGGCTCTGCGGTTCGGCCTCACGTGACCTGAGCGTGGAGCTGTTCGGGCATACCTACCCCGCCCCCGTGCTGTTGGCTCCGCTGGGCGTGCTGGAACTGGCGCACGCAGAGGCCGATCTGGCGGTGGGCCGCGCCGCCGCCGCTCTGGGCGTGCCGTTCATCTTCTCCTCGCAGGCGTCCGAACCCATGGAAGAGGTGGCCGCCGCTATGGGCGACGCCCCCCGCTGGTTTCAACTGTACTGGGGCACCGACGAGGAGGTCACGCGCTCCTTTGTCCGCCGGGCCGAGCAGTGCGGCGCGCAGGCCATCGTCCTGACCCTCGACACGACGCTGCTGGGCTGGCGGCCCCGCGATCTGGACCTGGGCCATCTGCCGTTTCTGCGCGGGCAGGGGCTGGCGCAGTACCTGACGGACGAGTACTTCCGTTCCAGGCTCGCAGGCGCGCCGCTGCCCGCCACCTCGCCCCGGCCCTCACCCGCCCTGCTCAGAACGGCGGCCAGCCTGGGCGCACATGGACGCAAGTTCGGCCTGTCGCTGTCACAGATGCGGGCGGCGGCGGCCCACTTCACCGCCAGCTACACCCGCCCTGACCTGCAATGGGATGATCTCTCGCGCCTGCGTGGGTGGACGGACCTGCCCATTGTCCTCAAGGGCATCCTCCACCCGGACGACGCCCGTGAAGCTGTCCGGCGCGGCATGGACGGCCTGATCGTTAGCAATCACGGCGGACGCCAGATCGACGGTGAGGTGGGCAGCCTGACGGTGCTGCCGCGCGTGGTGGAGGCGGCGGGCGAACTGCCCGTGTTGATCGACAGTGGGGTCCGCACCGGATCGGACGTGGCGAAGGCGCTGGCCATGGGCGCGCGGGCCGTGCTGCTGGGCCGCCCCTACGCCTATGGGCTGGCGCTGGCCGGAGAGGCGGGTGTGGCTGAAGTCGTCCGCAACGTGGTGGCCGAGTTCGACCTGACACTGGGCCTGCTGGGCGTTCACGCGGCGCGGGACCTGAGGCCGGAACATCTGGCGTAAAGGGAGAAGCCGCACCCGGTAGTCTGTCCAGGCTTTTGGGCCAGCTACCACCCCCGACTTGCCGGGCGTTACAGACATTCCCCTGACTGGTAGGGGTATCCTGAAGGGCATGAACAAACACAATTCTCTGGCTTTGATGGCAGCGCTGCTGCTGGGCGGACTGGGCGCAGCGGGCGCGCAGACGGTCAACCTCCGCATTCTGGAAACCACCGACCTGCACACCAACGCGCTGGGTTACGACTACTACCAGGACAAGCCCACCGGCGAGTTCGGCCTGGAGTACACGGCCACCCTGATCAAGCAGGCCCGCGAGGAAAAGCGCAACACGCTGCTCTACGACAACGGTGACCTGATCCAGGGCACGCCGCTGGGCGACTACGTGGCGAAGGTCAAGCCCCTGGAGGCGGGGCAGATGCATCCGTTGCACGCGGCGATGGCGCTGCTGAAGTACGACGCAGGCAACCTGGGCAACCACGAGTTCAACTACGGCCTGCCATTTCTGAAACAGGTGGCGGCCGCCTCGCCCATGCCCATCGTGAGCGCCAACGTCTACGTCGATGACGGCGACGGCAACCCCGACAACGACAAAAACGCCTTCACACCGTACGTGATCCAGCGCAAGCTGATGTACGACACTTACGGCCGTCCGTACTACATCAACGTGGGGATGATCGGCCTGCTGCCTCCCCAGATCATGCAGTGGGACAAGGCGAACTTGGAAGGCAAGGTCACCACCCGCGACATCGTGGAGACCGCCCGCAAGTTCGTGCCCGAAATGAAGGCACGCGGCGCGGACATCATCGTGGCCGTGGCCCACTCTGGCATCGCCGCCGACTACCAGCCGGGCCAGGAGAATGCCGCCACCGAGCTGACCAAGGTGGACGGCATTGACGTGGTCCTCAGCGGTCACAGCCACCAGGTTTTCCCTGGACCGGTCTACAAGGACATCCCCGGCGCGGACATCAAGGGCGGCACCATCAACGGCAAGCCGGTGGTCATGGCCGGATTCTGGGGCAACGACCTGGGCATCGTGGACCTGACGCTGGAGCGCCAGGGCAACAACTGGATGGTCAAATCCGGACAGGCCGCCGTGCGCCCGATCTGGGACGCGGCCGCCAAGAAGAGCCTGGTCACCCCGGATCCTGCCATTGCGAACGCCGTGAAGGCCGCCCATGAGGGGACCCTGGCGTATGTGCGCGGCAAGGTGGCCGACCTGGCGACGCCCATCAACTCTTACTGGGCGCTGGTGCAGGATGACCCCAGTGTGCAACTGGTGAGCAACGCCCAGACCGCGTATGTCAAGGCCGCGCTGGCGAACACCGAGTACAAGGACCTGCCGGTGCTGAGCGCCGCCGCGCCCTTCAAGGCCGGTGGACGCGGTGGGGCCAGCTACTACACCGACATTCCCGCCGGCACGCTGGCGATCAAGAACGTGGCGGACCTGTACGTGTACCCCAACACCGTGCAGGCCGTGGAGGTCACGGGTGCACAACTGCAGGAATGGCTGGAGCGCAGCGCCGGGCAGTTCAATCAAATTGACCCCAAGAAGACCGAGCCTCAGGCGCTCGTCAACGACGCCTTTCCCACCTACAACTTCGATGTCATTGACGGCGTGACCTACGAGATCGATGTGTCCCAGCCCAGCCGCTACGACATGGACGCCAAGCTGGTGAACCCCGACGCCCACCGCATCAAGAATCTGATGTACGCGGGCAAGCCGATTGACCCGAACCAGAAGTTCGTCGTTGCCACCAACAACTACCGCGCCAGCGGCGGTGGTAAGTTCCCCGGTCTGAACGGCAAGAACATCGTCCTCGAATCGCCGGATGAGACCCGTCAAGCCCTGATCGCCTACTTCACCGAGCAGAAGACGGTCAACCCCAGCGCCGACAGCAACTGGAAACTGACGCCTATTCCCGGCGCAACATTGCTGTACGTCAGCAGCCCCAACGCCCAGAAGTCCGCCCCGGCGGGTGCGACGTTGCTCAAGACACGCGATGACGGCTTCGCGGAGTACACCATCAAGTTCTGATCCTGGGACAATGAAGGAGGTGGAAGCCACAACTGGCTTCCACCTCCTTTTTGCTGCCGTGGACCGGATTTATGGGTTTTTCTTGACTGCTACAGCCCCGCCCTGGTAATAGCGAGTCACACCAGTCGTGAGGTCTTCGACGATGTAGTCAATGCGGTAGATTCCGACGTCTGAAAACCCCTGGGTCCTGGTGATGGGGGTGCCAGCGGGCACTTCCGGCGAGAGGCTGGTCCGGGTTGGGATTTCTACAGCCTGATTGGCCGCGCCATCATATGCCAGGACGGCCAGACGATAGGGATGGGTGGGGGCGCCAGGAATGGCCCAGGTGGCAGACGATGGATTGAGGGCTCCTGACGTGAGATCGGGCACTGTGGTGGTCTCGACCATGGTGCCCAGGCCAGGAATGGTGCTGTCGACGGCGTCGCGCGACACGCGGACTGGGAACTCCTGAATATTGGCGTTCTGTCCGTCGAAGGCAGTTACGCGCAGTGTGTAGTTGCCGTTTTGTACGTAGGGCTGCGCGTCCATCAGGGCCCCAATGTCAAAGACCCGCTGAATGATCCCTGCGAGTCTTACAGGAAAATTGAAGCTGTAAGGCGCGCGCGGGCATACCTGTGTGCTGGTTTTGGTTGCTTCATCGCAGGTAAAGTCGATCCGCAGGCTTGACACGCTGTTGTCATCGCTGGCCTGAACCATCAGGGCAGAAAAACGCGAGAGGATGCCACGAACATTCTGATTGGTATAGGGATCATTAATGTACGCGGGCATCAGCACCTGAAGGGCAGGCGGCTTGTTGTCATTCACCTGGGTGCTGATCTGGGTGCCAGCGCTGAGCGTAATGTTTGCTCCGTTGCTCAGCTGGGCGACCGCCGAGATCTCCAGTGCATAGCTGTTGCTGGAAAAGTTTGGGCCGATCAGATCTAGTGGAATAAACGCTTCGAGAACGCCAGGACTGGTCTGCTGAACTGTGCCGTAGTCGGTCTTGATGATCTGACCCCGGAAATCACGGACGTCCAGCCGAACATTGTCATTGCCCGACAGGGTCTGCAGAGTGAAAGGCGTGTTGCCCTCGCGAACCTGGACGCGCACTGTGGTCGGACCCGTGATGATGGCGCCCGCACTCGGGCTCAGAATCTCAAAGGCTGGCGCGGAGATGTTGCTGATCTGAACTGTTTGGGAAGAGGTCTCACCGCGCAGGCCCTCCTTGCTCAGGGCGATTACCTTCAACTTCAGGTTGCCGTCCTTGTATTTGCTGGTATCCAGGCTAAAGGTCGCCGAGGCCGAGGTGCTGACATAGCTGGTGTTGTTGATGTTGCCCGAGGGATCGGTGACTTCCAGAATGACCTTGTCCACCGTGCTGACAGCATCGAAATTGCCTGATACTGTGACGCTGAGGGTGCCACTGAATGGGCCACTCCCCAGGGTATTGATGGTCAGCACGGGTGCCGGCGGTTTGGCAACTGGCGTTGTAGGAGTACCGGGACCGCCTGTTCCCCCTCCGGTGGTGCTGGCCGTGGACGTAAAGCTGAAGCCCAGGGTGTTGGCCGTATTGCCAAACTTCACGTCGACAGGAAGGTTGGTCACGCTGGGATTGTCGGCCAATACCTTCCGGAAGAGTTCCCCATTGTCAATGGTGCGCGTCAGGGTGCGGTCTGCATACGTTGTGGCCGGGTCGTTAAAGTTGCAAGCGGCGGTGGGGGTGGTCGCAGCCGGGCACGTCAGACCCGCCGGCAGGGTAAGAGAAGGAATGTTGACGGTGGCCGACTTCTCTGTTTTGGTTGCCTCGTCGGTCCAGGTCAGCGTGGCCGTATTAATGATTGTTTCGTGCGCCCCTGCCCTGTTGGTAAAGGTATAGGTCGTCGATCCCGTGTCGCTCACGCTGCTCAGATTGACATTCAGCGTGCTGGCGCTCACCGTGGCCGAGGACGTGCCAGGTGCCCCTGGCCCACCGCAGGCGGCCAGAAGCAGAGGAAGTGAAATCAGGGCCAGTTTCTTCATGTAGGGTCCTCCGGGACGGATGAATCATTCAGGTGGAATTGAGGGTGCAAAAGGCGAGCCGTTTCATGCCAGCCAGGAAAGCGACGTTCCCGACGATTACACCATCCCATTCATCACCAATTTCTTGCTGAAAGTTCCCGTCAATGGAGCGCTGCTCTGCGATGCGTTCATTGGGCGAGTGCGGTTCGATGACCACTGGATGGGAATGAGGGACGCCGCATCCCCTGGCTTCCACCAGAGTCAATGCGGCGTCTTCGTTGTGGACGGGCGAACAGGGCCCTGTTAATCCTTACTCAGAGTCCTCGGGTACGGTCGAATCTTTCAGATGAGGATTGAGGGTGTAGAAGGCGAGCCGTTTCATACCAGCCAGGAAATCAACGTTCTCGACGATGACACCACGCCATTCATCACCAATTTCTTGCTGAACGTTTCCGCCAACGGAGCGCTGATCTGCCATGCGTTCATCTGTCGCGCGTGGCCCGATAACCACTGGGGCAAAATTGAGAATGCCGCGCACTCCAGCGTCTACCAGGGCCTGTGCGGCGTCCTGGGCACGGTCGGGCGGCACGGCCAGAAAACCCATGTCCACCTTGTTGGCGCGCACGAAGTCCCGCAATTCTTCGATGTGCTGCACGGTCAGGTCCCGGACCTGTCGCCCCACCAGCTCAGGGCTGACATCGAACAGTCCCACGTACTGGAACTGATAGTCGCTGGCTCCCGGATAGTTGGCGATTGCCTGCCCCAGCCGCCCCACGCCGACGATCACCACATTCCAGGTCTGGTTCAGGCCCAGTACCCGGACCAGCTCTCGTTTCAGAATCGGCACGGTGTAGCCCATGCCGCGTGTGCCGAAGCGCCCGAAGTAGGCCAGGTCCTTGCGCACCTGAAAAGCGCTGACTCCGGCGCGTTCGGCCAGATCCGTACTGCTGGTGCGGCTGACGTCCCGCGTTTCCAGTTGCTCCAGGATACGCAGGTAGGTCACCAGGCGGCTGATGGCGGCGGTGGGAACCTCGGCCATCAGCGCACCCGGAAGTGGTCCAGATTGTTGTCGTCCAGCCGCTTCTCGGTGCGGGTCAGGGCCTCGCCGGTGTAGGGACCGACCGCCACCGTGACCTTGCGACCCTCAGGGGCATTGACCGTGGGCACGTAGCCGAGGTCGCGCAGCTGATCCACCAGCTTCTGGGCGCTCTCCACGCGGTCAAAAGCCCCGACCTGCAGGTAGACCGGGCCGCTGGGCGCGGCGGGAGCAGCAGCCGGGGCTGGGCTGGCGTCAGAGTCGCTGCTGGCACTGCTGCTCGAAGTCGTGCCCGAACTGCTCTCGGAGGTGGCGGCGTTGCTGGCGCTGGCACGTGGGGGATACAGCAAGGCGCCGGGGTAGGCCCGCTGAATGTCGCCCAGGGCCTGACGGGCGCTGGCCTCGTCGGCGAAGGGACCTACCTGCGCCACCACCTGGCTGCCCAGATCAATGGGGTAGACCGTGTAGCCCAGGCTGCTGACCGGTGCGGTACGGCTCTGGGCCGTGCCTACGCTGCCGAAGGTCCCCAGGCTGATGCGGTAGTCGCTGCGCAGCGGCGTACGGCTCTCGCTGGTGGCGACGGCTCCACCGCTGCGCGGCGCGACGGTGGTGGTCGCGGGGGTCTCGGCCGGGGTGGCTGGCGCCTCGGTGATCTGGGCTTGCGGGGTTTCCGTCTGGGGAGTCGGGGCTTCGGCCGCCGGGGTTTCGGTGGCTGAGGGAGCGGCGCTGTCTGCCGTAGCCGGAGCCGTCTCTGGCGTGGTGGTTGCCGACTCTGTGGGCGCGGCGGGGATGATGGGGGCCTCGGTGACCGCCTCTGTGGCCGCGTCGGCAGACGGTGCGGTCTGCGTGGTCTCGGCGGGTGCGGTGGCGGTGGGGGCAGGGGCGCTGCCAGTTTCCGCACTCTCCGGGACCGCGTCGGTGCTCGGTGCGGTCGCTGTTTCGGGAGCTGTGGTGGTGGTTTCAGCGGGTTGCGCGGTAGTGTCGTCGGTCGTGCCCGGCGCGGCGGGAATACTGGAGGTGGACGGTGCGGTGGTGGTGGGCGTGGTGGTGGTGACCGTCTTGCGCTGGCCGAGCAGCAGCGCGGTGAACCCTGCCAGCAGCAGCAGCACCAAGACCCCGATCAGGATGTCGGGCCAGCGGCGGGTGGCTGCAGGTTTACTCATGATGCTCTCCTGGCCGTCATCCACGGCCTGAGATGAAGATGATGCGCTGTGGTGTTCTCTTTTCCCTGTGGGAGACCGTGTTCTGTCGTGTTTGCCCGCATACAACCCCCTTGAACCCTTCTCGATCATTTCAGCATCGGCCCTGCGCTGTCGCTGTGAGGAGTTGAGCTAAACAGCGACGGCCATGTTGTGTATGCCGTGCCTCAGCTTACAAAAAAAGCGTGTGGGTAAGGCCCTCCGGCCCTCATAGACTCCTGTGTGGGAGTCGCAGGTGGCCCTGGCAGGGGTCTCTGTCAGCAAATAGCGGCGGGAAGGAGCCTTTTGGTCCTTCCCGCCGCTATTCCAGCTGCCCTTTTATTTTGGCTACTTCAGAGCGTCTTTGGCCTTGCTGCTGCCCAGGTTGGCGGCCATCTTGAGCGAAACCTGGGCCTGATCATCCTGGCGCTGTGAACGCTGGGCGAGCCCCAGCATGTACCACGCCTCGGCGGCCTTGGGGTCTTCGGTCACCAGACCGCGCAGCACAGCCTCCGCTTCCGGGTAGCGGGCGCTGGCGAGCAGGGCGGAGGCCAGGTTCAGCCGCGCTGTGGGCGTGGGGTTCAGGCGTACGCTGTCGGCCAGCGCACTGGCCGCCGCCGGATAATCCTGCCGGGCGTAGTGGCTCAGGCCCAGCCACAGCGCGGTGTCGGCGTCGGGGCGGCGTCTGTGGCTTTCCTTGAGGGCGATCACGGCGTCCAGCAGACGGTTCTGGCGGTAGGCGGCGATGCCCCGCACGTACAGCGCCCGCGCCGAGGTGGCGGTATCTGGCTTCAATTTCAGGGCCAGGGCGGTGTCGGCGGCGGCCTCGTCGAAACGGCCCAGGGTCAGGCGAACGCCGGCCAGGGCGGTGCGGTAGGCGGCATTGTCCGGGGCCAACCGCACAGCGCTCTGGTAAGCGGCCAGTGCGCCGGGCCGGTCATTGCGTAGGACACGCAGTTCGCCCTCACGTGCAAAGGCCACCGCGTTGTACTTGTCGGCCTTGGACGCTGCGCTGGCCGCCAGCAGGGCGGCGCGGGTGTCGCCCCCGGCCGCCAGGATGCTGGCCTTGCGCAACAGCAGCGACGAGCGTTCGCTGGCTTTTCTGACCCGCTTCACGGCGGCGTCCAGTTCGCGCACGGCCCGGTCTGGCAACTCCTGGGCCACGTAGATGTCGGCCAGGAGCAGGGCGGCGTCCATCCGGGTGCCGTCGGCCTGCAGCAGGGCATACAGGTCGGGTAGCGCCTCGGCCCCCTTCCCGGACAGGGTGCGGGCCTGGGCCAGCCGGTACGCGGCGTCCAGGTCCCCCGGTGCTAGGGCCGTAATCTGGCTCAGGGTGGCGCTCAGGGCGCTGAAGTCCGCCAGACGGGTCTGTTCGGCCGCCAGCGCCTCTAGGATCTGACGCTGGGTGGCGGCAGGGGCCTTGCCTGCCATCAGCGTGGCCGCCTGTCCGTACAGTTGCAGCGCTCCGGCGTGGTCCCCGGCCCGGCCCGCAATTACGCCCAGGTTGTAGGGGCCCTCGTAGCGGTCCGGAGCGAGCGCCATGAACTGCCTCAGCTCGAAGGCTGCACCCTTGTCGTTGCCCAGCGCCAGGAGCGCCAGGGCCAGCCCAAAATGCGGCTCGGGATGCCCGTAGTTCTGGGCCACCAGCGCCTCGAAGCTGCTGCGGGCCTGGGCATACTGCCCGGCTGCGTAGGCCGCCTGCGCCTTTTCCAGACTGGCCTGCTGCGTTGGGGTCAGTGGGGGAATGGGCGGGGTAACCGGATCTGGGGACGCCTGCGCTGGGGCGGCAGCCGGGGTGTTCTGGGCCGGGGCAGCCGTGTTCTGTGCCGCTGTGGGCAGCGTCGGAAGTTTGGGAACAGTGGTCGCCGAATTCAAAGTGTTCTGGATGCCGACGGACGTGACGGTCTCCACCATGGTCTGGGCCGAACTGACGCCGGCAAGTCCCAGCAACAGTCCGGTCAGTGCGGCGCGTCTGGAACGGCTGGAGCGCGTTGTTTGCTTCACCTGAGAGCCTCCTGAGGTCGTTAAAACGCCCCCAAAGTAGCACCCGGCTTTTTCCATAACTCTTACGGCATCCGGAGTGAGGGGTAGCCCCGATCTCTCCTGTCCTGACTGTCCGTTTAGAGCGCCGCTCCCATGCCGCTTACCGCGCCGGGGCGTTTGAGGGCCAGTTGCCCGCAGGCCGCGCCCGCATCCTTGCCACGTGAGCGGCGCACACTGACGTCCACGCCACGAGACTCCAGCGTGTCGTAAAACGCCTGGATGTCGGCCTCTGATGTGCTCTGGAAGCCGCTGCCGTCCCAGGGGTTCATGGGAATCAGGTTGACGTGGCTGACCAGCCCGCGCAGCAGATCGGCCAGCAACTCGGCCTGCCACACCGCGTCGTTGACGCCGCGCAGCATGGTGTACTCGAAGGTGATGCGCCGCCCGGTCACGCCCTGATACTCGCGGGCCGCCGCCATGATCTCGCTGATCGAGTTGGCCGCCCCGGTGGGAATGATGCGCTGGCGGGTCTCTTCATCGGGGGCGTGCAGGCTGATGGCCAGTTTGAGGCCCAGGTCGTCCTCGGCGGCCAGGCGGGTAATGCCTTTGGCAATGCCCACCGTGGACAGCGTGATGCGGCGCTTGCTCATGCCCAGCGCCTGCGGGTGCAACAGGATGCGTGCCGCTGCCATGGTGTGGTCATAGTTCAGCATCGCCTCGCCCATGCCCATGAACACCAGATTGCGCAGGTCGCGCGGGGCCAGACCCTCGCCCCCGGCCACCGCCAGCACCTGCCCCACGATCTCGCCGGGGGTCAGGTTACGCCCGAAGCCCATCGCCCCCGTCGCGCAGAACGAGCATCTGGCCGGGCAGCCCACCATCGTGGACACGCACACCGTCTTGCGGTCCAGGTACGGCATGTACACCGCTTCCATCTGGCGTCCGTCTTGCAGGGTAAAGAGATACTTGACGCTGCCGTCATGGCTGCGGACGGTCTCGATCTCGCGGAAGGGGTTCAGATGGTACTGCTGTGCCAATTCCTCACGCAGCTCTGACGGCAGGTTGGTCATGCCGTCAAAGGTTCCCACCCCCTGCACGTAGACCCATTCCAGCAACTGGGTGCGCCGGAATCCCCCCAGGGGGTAAGCGTCGGGGTGAAGGTCAAGGAGGAGCTGCATCCGGATAGTTTAGAGGCTCGGTGCAGATGGCAACGTGACGTTGCGCTGCCAGGCTGCAGCTTTCAAGTCACGGGTGAGGCGGCCCCGCCCACCCAGATCTCGATTCCCCCGGCCACCTCCCCGAATTGCACGCTCAGCCGCGCGGGTTGCCCCGGCATCCTCTGGGTGACCCGCAGCAAATTGGTGTCGCCCGGCAGTCGGCCCGACGCCCCCAGCGCGCCCACCGCGCAGGCCAGCATGTTGCTGCTGGCGGCGTCCTCTGGAAAGCCCCTCAGGGGTCCAAAGGCCCGGAAGCTCAGGTCGGCGCGGCCTGGGCCGCCAGTTGTGAACACGATCAGTCCAGTCGTCCCAGTGGCGCGGTTAAGCGCTGAAATCGCCTCCCCATCCAGCGTCAGGGCGTCCAGTGCGGCCAGATCGACAATCTCTACCACCAGATTTGGCCTTCCCAGACTGGAGATCCAGCCTCGCTCCCCCTGCAGGCCAATGGGGGAGAGGTCCACGCTCACTTCGTTGACCTGGGGCACGCCCTGACGCAGCAGCCACTCGCCGCCGCAAAGCTGGGCAGGCACGGTCTCGCCGCCCATCCGGACCTCGGCCACGTCCAGGAGGTGTGGGCGCATCTGCGCGAGGGCTGCCACCGCCGCACTCTCGGAAGAGCCCTTCTCGCGGTCCGGTGTAAACACCTGCAGCGCCACCTCGGAGACGCTGAGCGACTGCGTGAAGACGCTCAGCGGTGCGCCTGCCACCGCCGCCCTGGCCTGCAAATCGCCCTGAGCATCGGGAAAGACGGCGACGAGCTTGCCACCCTTGCCTGCATCGGCCAGCACAAGGTAGAGGGTGGCTCTATCGGAAACAGTCACCACAGTATTGTGCCCCACTCCGTCAGGCACTGACCCACTCGCGCAGCAACGCTTCCAGATGGGCGTCGTCCAGATCGTCGTTTTCCGCCAGCATCTTGATGTGGTCGGTCACGCGCCGCAGGGCGTCCTCGCCGTAGTGTAGTCCCAGTTCGCGGGCCTTGTAGGCGATGGCGTGCTTGCCCGTGACCTTGCTGGCGGCCTGGATGCGGCGGCCCACGCCGAAGGCTCCCGGGGGGATGGCCTCGTAGGCGCCGGGATTCAGGTAGATGGCCTTGAGGTGCATCCCGGCCTTGTGGTTGTAGGCGAATTCACCGGTCAGGTAGTTGTTCCAGGGAATGGGCAGGCCCACCATACGGGCGATCATGTTGTCGAGTTCGGGCAGCAGTTCCAGGTTGTACTTGTCCACCAGCCCCTGAGGATCGAAGGTGAACATCCGAGCCAGAAAGCCCCCCAGCGGCGTGATGCCGTTGCGTTCGCCGATGCCCAGGATCGTGGTGTCGATGTGTGTCGCGCCCGCCTCGATGGCCTCGTAGGCGTTGCTCACCGCGCAGCCGGTGTCGTTGTGGCCGTGGAACTCGATACCGCACTCCTCGTGAATCACGTTCCGGACCTCGCGGACCAGAGCGTAGACCTGCCGGGGCGTGGCCACGCCCACCGTGTCCGCCAGCCCGACGCGGTGGACCCCCAGATCGGAGACGGCCCGGTACACCGCCATCAGATCGGCCTCCTCGCTGCGGAAGGTGTCCTCGGCAGAGAAGCGCAGCTCCAGCTCCGGGTGATGCGCCTTGATCCAGCCGATCACGGTCTGGGCCGACTCGATAATCTGGCCGATGTTCTTGCCGTGTGAAAACTCGCGCAGAAAGCTGGAAGTCCCGAACAGCAGATCCAGCCCGTCCACCCCGGTGTCTACCGCCCGCTGCACGTCTTCCATGTGGCAGCGCACATGCGTCAGCAACTTGGCGTTCAGGTTCAGATCGGCCAGTTTGCGGATATCACACGCCGTCTGGGGGCTGACCATCGGCGTGGTGAGTTCGATGTACTCGGCGCCGAAGGCATCCAGGGCGCGGGCCACCTCAATCTTGTCGTCACTTTTGAAATTGCCGCGCGCAAACTGTTCGCCCTCCCGCAGGGTGGAATCGATGATGGCCCACGAACGGGCGGGAATCGGGGGGACACTGGATTGGGCGGGCGAAGGAATTTGCTGGGTCATGGAGGCCTCTGTCAGCTATTGTGCCCATATCCTTACTAAATGTCAAAAAAATCTGTCTAAAAGTTGTCATATTAAAAGTGATGTCGATAGCGCACGGTCTATAGCATCACCTGTGTGGTGAAGCCCTGCGTGTTCAGTCAGAGATCGACTGAAGCTGTTGATTCAGGCAAAAACGCGAGGAGAGGCTCCTGAAAATGGAGCCTCTCCCTTGTGCTGCTCGCTCAGGCCGGGTGCAATCCCGCAAACTCCAGCCCCGTCGTCTCGGGCCAGCCCTGCGCGATGTTCAGCGACTGAATGGCGTGGCCTGCCGTTCCTTTGACCAGATTATCGATGGCGCTCATCAGAACCACGCGCCCAGTGTCCTGGTCCATTTCAAAACCGATATCGCAGTAGTTGGTGCCGTCCAGCAACATGGGATCGGGATAGCGGTGGATGCCCTTGGCCACCTTGACGATGCGGATGAATGGCTCCGCGCCGTAGACCTCGCGGTAGGCGCTCCAGACGTCGCGGTCACTGTAGCCGTCGGGAATCCAGGCCTGCGCGGTGGTGAGGATGCCCCGCACGCGCGGCGTGCTGATGGCAGTCAGGTGCAGCGGAAAGTGGCCGGGCAGTTCCTGCTGCGCCTCGGCAGTGTGGCGGTGGCCGACGGGCTTGTAGACCCGCAGACTGCCCGCCCGTTCCGGGTGATGTGAGGACTCCGACGGGCTGGCCCCCGCCGCACTGCTGCCCACCAGACCGGTGGCGATAATGTCCTTGGGCAGCAGCACGCCCAGCTTGAGTAGCGGGTACAGCGCCAGAATCACGGACGTGGCAAAGCAGCCCGCGCACGCGATGCGGGTCGCGCCGACAAGTTCCTCACGGTGGATCTCAGGGTTGCCGTAAACCCATTCGCCCAGCTTTTCGGGCGCGGGATGTGGTTCGCCGTAAACCTTCTCGTACACCTCTGGATCTTTCAACCGGAAGTCGGCCGACAGATCGATCAGAATGCGGCCCTTGCCCTCGAATTCGGCCAGTCGTTTGGCGGCCGAGTTGTGCGGTAGGGCCAGCACCACTATGTCCGCCTCTTCCAGCTCGGCCAGCCTGCGGAATTTAAGGGTGGTGCGCCCGCGCAGGTTGGGGTGCACCATGCTGACAGGTGTTCCAGCGCTGCGTTCGCTGGTTACCTGAGTGACCTTAAGGTGCGGGTGCCCCAGCGCCAGCCGCAGAAATTCCCCACCCGCATATCCACTTCCGCCCACGATGGCAACGGTTAGTTGCCGGGAAGTTGCCAGTTGTTCCGATGCTTGAGCGCTCATACGCTGTCCACTCTGCCGGAAATGGGAGGGGGCAGGTGTGAAGTGGCTAGGGGAGGCGCGTGCGTCAGTGGGGGAGAGGTAAGACAAAACGCCCCGATCCAATTGGAGGGGGCACTTGTGGGCTTTCGCTGTTGGATTGAGGTCATTGGGCCAGTCCGATCTGCCAACGACCAAAAAAGCATTGCCGGTGAGCAACGGCACCCGCGAATCATCCCTTATGGCTGCTGCCTTCCGGCCCTGACCAGGTTCGAGCGTTCGCGCTGCGCTGCGCCAGCAATGCGCCGTAGAAGATAGCACAGCCTTCCGTAAAGGCAAAATGCGCCTGGAACCCTGCAGTCCAGTTCGCCTACAGCGCCCCAACACCCCGCTGCTGACCGTGAGCCTGGTTGACACACCGTCAATTCCGATGTGAGCAGCGGCAGCCTGTGATTTGAGCCCCGGAGCGTTCATCGGGGGCGAGATACAGAGTGGCGTTAGATGCTCCGGTTCTGGCCCAGCTGAGCCTGCTCGGGCTACTGCACAGCAGCTTTACGCGCCGCCACGCCCTCGCCCTGCGCTGCAAGCCTGAATCAAACAGGCCCGCCAAAACTGAGCGTCAGCCCGTCATGTTCCTGGCTGGTTGCCCCTACTGATGCAAAGGAAGGCGGATATTCCAGTGGACGGACGAGCATGAGATTGCCTCAGACTGTGCTGATCAAACTGATGTGGTCAGGGCAGACTGTAGAGCAGTAACGTTCTAACAAAAGAATAGATTGCTCACGCATCACAGCCCATTTGCGGCGGTCAGAAGCAGCTGTGCGTGATTAAGAGAATGCATATTTGAAGCTGAGAACTTCTTTCCAAAATGCGGTCGATATTTGACACGGAAGTCAGATATTGATAGCCTGAAAAAATACGATTTGGAACGGACAAAATTTAGAGAATTCAGTTCACTGTGTAGAATGAGCTGAACTTCTCTTAATACTTGCAAATTTACAGGAGAAACCAATGAAGAGAATAATCCTAAACGTGTTGACTCTAGGCCTACTCTCTGCTGGTGTAGCGGGCGCACAGACCATTGTCAAGATCGCCAGTCTCTCACCGTTGTCGGGCAGCCAGAGTTTTACCGGCACGTTGGTCAAGAATGGCGCGCAATTGGCCGTTGAGGAGCAGAAAGCCGCCTTCAAGAAGATGGGCTTTGATCTGCAGTTTGTCGGTTACGACGATCAGGCGGACCCGGCCACCGGGACAGCGGCAGCGCGCAAGATCGCCTCGGGCCGCGCAATCCTGGGCGTGGTGGGGACCATGAACAGCGGTGTGGCCATTCCGGCCAGTGAGGCGCTCAAGGCCAGTCACGTCACCATGGTCAGCCCGGCGGTGACCGCCAACGAGGTCACAGACCGTGGGCTGGCGAACATGAACCGTATCGTGGCCCGCAACGACGCCCAGGGACCGGCAGGCGCGAAGTTCATGATGGACGAGCTGGGGGCGAAGTCGGTCTACATCCTGAATGACAAGACCTCCTACGGTGAGGGGCTGGCCGCCGAAGTGGAGAAGACCCTCAAGGCCGGCGGTGCCAAGGTGATCGCCAACGAGGGGACCGAGGAAAAGAGCGACTTCTCCAGCATCATCGCCAAGATCAAGTTGCAGAAGCCGGACGCGGTGTACTTCGGCGGCATCTACACGCAGATTGGCATCTTCATCCGGCAGTTGCGCGACGCAGGCATTGATATTCCCGTGGTTGGCGGCGACGGTCTGGACAGCACCGAGCTGGCGACCATCGCAGCCAAGGGTGCCAACAACATCTACTACACCACCATCGTCGCGCCGCTGGAGTCGCTGCCCGCCGCCAAAACTTTCACCGCCAACTACCGCAAGGCGTACAAGACCGTGCCCGCCGGCTACGCCGCGTTTGCCTACGATTCGGCCAACGTGATTGCCCAGGGCATTCTGGACGCCGCCAAAGCCAATGGCGGCAAGCTGCCAACCCGCACGCAGGTGGAAACGGCCATCCGCAAGGGCAGCTTCAAGGGTCTGCTGTCGGGCGACGTGACCTTCAACAGCGTTGGGGACCGTAACTCGGTCACGCTGTACATCATGAAGATGGATGCGGGCAAGCAGAGCCTGTCGGCGCAGTCGACGGTCAAACCGCCCAAGCAGTAAGGGTCAGCACAAGGAGGGGCGCAGGGAATGATTTCCCTGCGCCCCTCTTCCCTGTCTTTGTGCTTTATACGCTCAGTTTCTTGGCGCAGCGGTACAGATCGCGGTTGACGTCTTTTCGCTTTTCCCAGGTCTCGTGCAGCGGCGTGTGGATGATGTCCCCACCGTGTCGCCCCACCATGACGCCGCTGACACCGTCCATGAGCGCGTAGACGGCGGCTTCGCCCAGACGGCTGGCCAAGATGCGGTCACTGGAGACCGGCGTCCCGCCGCGCTGGATGTGGCCCAGGATGCTGACGCGGGTTTCCAGGCCCGTCCCGGCCTGAATGGCGTCGCCCACGCCCTGCGCGCCGCCCGGCACGCCCTCGGCCACGATCACGATGCTGCCCATCTTGCCCTTCTCAACGCTGTCCTTGACGATCTCGATCACATCCTCAATGGGCTTGTCGTCTTCAGGGATAAAGACTTCTTCAGCCCCGCCTGCCACCGCCACGTCCAGGGCGATGTGTCCGGCGTGACGGCCCATCACCTCAATCACGAAGATGCGCTCGTGGCTGGCCCCAGTGTCGCGTAGCTTGTCGACGGCGTCCAGGGCAGTCTCCACAGCCGTGAAGTAGCCGATGGTGTGGTCAGTACCGTACAGATCGTTGTCGATGGTCCCGGGCACGCCGATCACCGGGATCCCATGTTCCTTCTGCAACAGGTCCGCGCCGTGGAAGCTGCCGTCACCGCCGATCACGATCAGGCCGTCAACGCCGTTGTCGCGTAAGTGCTGTGCGCCCCTGGCCCGTCCCTCAGGGGTCCGCCAAGTGGCGCTGCGGGCGGTCAACAGAATGGTGCCCCCACGTTGGATGGTGTTCGCCATGTCCCGTGGCCCGATGAGCTTCAGTTCGCCCCGGTGAAGGCCCGAGAAGCCCCGGCGCACGCCCATGACCTCCAGCCCCTCGAAGGCGGCGGTGCGGACCACCGCGCGGATCGCCGCGTTCATGCCGGGCGCGTCGCCGCCGCTGGTCAGGACCGCCACGCGCTGGATGCCTGCGGGATTGGGGTGCCGGGTGGGGGTGGGTTCAGTCATGGTGAGTCTCGCTTTGTTGGAATTGGGGAAGGGAGTTGTGGGCGGGTGGAGGCCATCAGGCTTAGAACGGGTCAGAGGCGGAAGGTCCCGCCTGTTCCGTTGCCCGCAGGGCCAGGGCATAAGCGTCATTCTTACGCAAACCCTGGGCCATCAACAGATCACGTATATCCCTGGCCGTTTTCCCCTGCGCGGCCCACGCTCCTGCCTGCGCCTCGTGATCGGGGGTATCGGCGTCTGAATCGGCCTCGCCGGGCGCACGGCCTGCCACCACCACTACGATCTCCCCCCGGACGCCCGCGGTAAACTTCTGTGCCAGTTCATCCAGGGTCCCGCGCACCGTTTCCTCGAACCGCTTGGACAGTTCGCGGGTCACGCTGGCGGGGCGCGAGTCACCGCACGCGCCCGCCAGATCGCTCAGCGTAGCCCCCAGACGGTGCGGGCTCTCGTACAGAACACTGGTTTCCGGACGGGCGGCCAGGGCCACGAGGCGGGTTTTGCGCTCGCGGCCACTGCGGGGCAGGAAACCCTCGAAAGTAAATCTGCCTGTGTCCAGCCCCGACAGCACCAGCGCAGGCACAAAGGCGGTGGCTCCAGGCAGGACCTCCACCGGAATGTCTGCCGCGATGGCCGCCGCCACCAGTTCCGCGCCAGGATCGCTGACGCCGGGGGTGCCCGCGTCCGAGACGTAGGCCAGCCGGGGATACCGCTCCAGTACGGCGGGGGCGCGGCGCATGGTGTGGGCGTCCAGGCGCACCAGGGGCTTTTGAATCCCCAGGTGCGACAGCAGCGCGCCGCTACGGCGGGTGTCCTCGCAGGCCACAGCGTCCGCCCCCTTCAGCACCTCCACGGCGCGCAGGGTGATGTCGCCCAAATTGCCCACGGGGGTGGGCACCAGCCAGACGTGTGGACCATGGGGCTGTCCGGCAGGTTCAGTGCCGGACGAGCCGTCATTGACCCATTCAGTGTCGGCTGTCCCGGCGTCGGGCGGCTCGGTGCCGGGCAAGTCAGTCATCGGCTCCAGGCGGCGCCCCGTTCAGTGTCAGGTTCGGGCCCATCAGCCCCGCGCCGTCCGTTCCCGTGGCGGCCAGCCCGACGTTGGGCTTGATCCTCACCTTCACCTTCTGGGGGCGCTTGAGCACGTTGGTGATGCGGGCACGGAGCAATTCGCCCTCGCCCACGGTGACGGTGACCAGCGTGCCCTCGGGCAGGCGGGTGCCCAGCACCACCACCACCCCGTTTTCGACGACGCCCTTGTAGGCTCTCATGCTTCCCTCCCCTGGGCGCGGCGTTGCCGCCGCTGTGCCCTGGACAATGCTTCTTGGAGTGCCACGATTTCCGATTCGCGCGCTCCGCCCAACCGGGCGTAGCGGTCAATGACTTCAGCGGCCTCGCGCCGACGGTCGAGCCGCAGCAGCAGCGCTCCCAGATGCTCGCCGCCCACGAAGTATGAGCGGGGATTTTCCGGGTCTGCCAGAATCTGCGCGCGGGCCTTTTCCAGATTGAGCAGCGCGTGCTGGTGACGGCCCACCTGCCAGCGCACCAGATACAGCGCCAGTGCAAAGGTTAACAGCGCCCCTAGCACCGAGATCGAAATGGTTTCCGAAACCCCAAACCCCGCGCCCAGGCGCAGGGTCAGTGGAAAACAGAAGGCCAGCACCACCATCACCGCCAGCGTGGCCGCGTAATTCATGCGCTGCCCTGCTGGGGGGTGTTGGAGGGCGTGCCGCTCTGGGGAGTGGCGGACAGAACCATGTTCCACAGTCTAGCGGTCGGCGGCGCTCGCAGGCCGTCAGTCGGCTCACGCTGCCCTCGTGGCAGGGCAGCAGCGTTAGTCTGGGCAACGTGAGGCTGCACCTGATCACTGTCGGAGAACCCCGTCTGGCCTACGCCCGCGCGGGCTGGGACGAATACGCCACGCGGCTGCGGCGCTACCACAAGCTGCAAGTTAGCCGCGTGTCCGGCAAGACGCAGGCTGCCGAGAGTGAGGCCATTCGCAAGGCGGCTGGAAAAGCGCCCCTGATCCTGCTGGACCCGCGTGGGCGGCAATTCACCTCCGAGGGACTAAGCGCCTACCTTGATGCCCGCGCGCTGGGCGGCACCGGAGAACTGGCGCTCGCGGTGGGCGGTCCCGAGGGCCACACCGACGAACTGCGCGCCGGAGCAGACGCCCTGTGGAGTCTGGGCGAGCTGACCCTGCCGCACGATCTGGCGATGGTGGTGCTCGCCGAGGCGCTGTACCGCGCAGCCACCATCAGTGCAGGCGAGCCCTATCACCGGGGCTAGGAAGCACCCGCTCGTCGCCTTCAACTCCAGACTCCGCTGGTTTCCTTCTTGCATCGGTGATGAACAAACGTTCAGACGGACATTTCTTGAACCAACCGGATTGCAGCCTTCGACGGTTAGTCCTCTGCATGTCCTAGACTTTCCGGCGTGATTCCCGACGCACCTGCCCCCGAAGCTGAGTGGTTCCAGACACCCACCCTGCGGGGGCAACACATTTTTCTGGAAGGATTGAATGAGTCGCACGCCGCTGACATGTGCGCTGGGGCCAACGCGGAGACGGTGCGGCTGCTGGCGCGGGGCGGGCCTTCGGCTGCCACGCCTGAGGCCTGGGCCGAGTACATCGGGCGGCTCAATGCCCTGCCGAACCGGATCAATTTCGCGGTGTGCCTGCGGAGCAGCGGTCTATGCGTGGGCCGCATCAGTTACAGCGAGATCAAGTGGGCAGACCGCTGGGTGGAAATTGGAACCATGCTGCTGCCTGCCGCGCAGGGCACCGCTGTCAATCCGGAGGCCAAACTGCTGCTGATGGCCCGCGCTTTTGAGGTGCTGGGCGCGGGCCGCGTTCATTTCAAGGTGGATGCCCGCAATGCCCGCAGCCTGCGCGCCATGCACAAGCTGGGCGCGGTGCAGGAAGGCACCCTGCGGCAGTATCAGGTGGTGTCCGGCGGCTATGCCCGCGACAGCGTGATGTTCAGTGTGCTGCGCGGCGAATGGCCCGCCGTCAGGGCCGGGCTGGAAGCCCGCCTCGCTGCCCTGGGCTAGTTCCCCCATCTCCTGGGGTCCTCATCTGGCTGAGAGCAGCCTTAACGATTGCCAGAGACCAACCTGTTAGCCTCGTGGACATCATGTCCCTGCCGCGCCCTGTCCTCGTGTCTACCCTCGCCCTGACCCTGCTGGGGACTTCCGCCTCCGCCCTGATCGTGCCGATGAGCGGCTGGGTGCCGGTGGAAGGCGACGCCAGCGTCTGGACCGACTCCAGCGGAGCCTGCCTGATGCGCGAGGAGCGGACGGGCCAGGCGTTTCCGGCCCTGGCCTCGCAGCCCGAGGCGCTGGCCTTTGCCGCCAAGCTGCGTGTACAGCTGAGTAAAACGATGGGGCCGGTGGTGATCCAGCCCGTGGACCGCGCTGGGTTCTGGGCGGTGCTGGCCGCCTACGATTACAAGCAGGGCGGCGCGACGTACAAGGTCTCTCAGCTGTACCTCAACGACGCGGGTCTGCTGCGCACCGTCACCGGCAGCAGCGCCGAGGGCGAGAAGGGCGCGTGTGTAAATGCCATGCGGGAATTCATCCGTTATCTCGCCAACTGAGGGGTCAGCAAAGCGCTTCGGGACCCAAGTGTCTTGGCACCGCAAGGCAGGTCTGGAAGTCCGGCCCGACAGCGTTCGCGTGCTACCCTCGCCAATTGATGTGTGACCCCCGCTTGCTCTTCCCGCCCGCCTTTAGCGCCATTCCGAGGACCCGGCTGTGATGGTTGTCGCCGCGCTGCTGTCCCTGCTGCTGGTGTGGCTGTTCATCCGGACCAGCAAGGCGCGGGGGTGGGGGCAGCCGGTCCGCAAGGAGGGGCCGCAGACGCACCTGATCAAAGAGGGCACACCCACGGCAGGCGGCGTGCCCTTCGTCCTGGCGCTGGCGCTGGTGTTCTTCCCGCTGTACTTCACCGGGTATGCGGGCGGACCGCGTGAGTTGCTAATCATGCTGACCGCACTGGGCATGGGCCTGATCGGCGGGGCCGACGATTTTTTAAAGGTGCGTTCGCGTATGCGGGGCAGCGGCAAGAAGGAACTGATCGCCCGCGAGAAGATGCCCCTGCAATTGCTGGTGGGGCTGCTGTTCGGGTGGTTTGCTGCGCCGCTGGCCGCACACGAACTGGTGCCAGGCTTCGGGCAGATCGGGGACACCATCCTGCTGACCCTGGTCATGATCGGCAGCGTGAATGCCTTTAATTTCACCGACGGTCTCGATGGTCTGCTGGGCGGTGTGGCGATCATCGTGCTGCTGCCCCTGTTGGCGCTTTCGCCCGTCTCCGCGCTGCTGGTGGCTGTGATTCTGGGCTTCCTGTGGTTCAACGCGCACCCGGCCCGTGTGTTCATGGGCGACATGGGTAGTCACGCCATCGGGGCCATCGCGGCGGGCGCATACGTGCTGTACGCCGACGTGTGGCTGCTGCCGATCGCCGCCATCATTCCTGTGGTGGCCGTGCTGAGCGTGGTTATTCAGGTGCTGTCGTTCCGCACCCGCAAGAAGCGCGTCTTCAAAATGAGCCCCATTCAGCACCATTTCGAGCTGAGCGGCTGGCCAGAAACCCACGTCACCCTGCGTTTCTGGGTGGTCACGGCAGTGGCGACGGCAGCGGTCTGGTGGATTCTGGGCGGCAGACCATAGTGGCCGGTTCCCTGCCCCTTCAGCTGTCTGTTTCGTGATTGCCCCCCTTGCCTCCCTGCTGGCGCGCCGCGCCCATCTGTCTGCCCAGGGGACCACGTTTTACCGGGGCGTTCATACCACCGAGACCCAGGGGCAGTTCGCGCTGGACCTCGCCGGGGCCATCGGAGTGCTGAGTCTGTACGCCGACCTCTCGCCGCAGGAGGAGATGGAACTGGCCGGAGCATGTGCCGGGGCGGCGGAGCTGGTGGGTCTGTACCTCAAGCGCCGTCCACCCGAGGCGCGGCACGCGGCGAACGTGGCCCGCGAGTGGCTCTCACCGCCCGATCCCGTCTGGGGTGAGGCACGCGGTGAAGTCACGGTGCTGGAAAACGGGGTGCCCTTCGTGATCCGTCCCGGGTCGGACCTGAGTCTGGGGCTGTTCGCGGATGCCCGTCCGGCGCGGCAGTGGGTCAGGCAGCACCCACCGGCGCGGGTGCTGAACACGTTTGCCTACACCTGCGGCTTCGGCCTGAATGCGGTGCTGGGCGGCGCGGCCACGGTCAAGAACGTGGACCTGTCGCGCAAGGTGCTGGCCTGGGGTCAGGAGAACTACGCGCTGAGCGGGTTGGCTGCCCCGGACAGCGATTTCCTGTACGGCGATGTGTTCGACTGGTTCCGGCGGCTGTCGCGGCGAGGCGACATCTTTGATCTGGTCATTCTGGACCCACCCAGTTTCGCGCGCGGCAAGGCCGGAATCTGGCGCGCGGAGCGGGACTACGCCCGGCTGACGGCCATGGCGGCGGCGGTAACCGCACCGGGCGGTCAGGTGCTTACGTTGCTGAATCACGCCGGCGTGTCTGCGGCCCACTTTGAGCGGATGGTGCGGCTGGGCCTGCAGGAGGCTGGGCGGCAGAAGCAAGACGCTGTGCGGCTGGACGCGGGCGAGGATTTTCCAGGAGCCACGCACCTGAAAGCCGTGGTCTGGTGGCTGGATTAGGGATTCAGGATTCTTCGGACAGCCCGAAGGGAGCGATCTCGCCGCCCGCGAAACTGCAGGTCAGATCGCCCAGGTTGATGTCGGCGCTCATCGCCCCGTAGACCGTGAAACGGACGACCTCGCCAGCCTCCACGCGCCGCAGCACGTCCGGCGTGACCCAGCCGCTGACCGTGATTTCGCCGTAGGTCATGCTGAAGAATTCGGTGGCTTCGGGCGGACTGGACATGCTTCAAGGATAGGGCAGTCCGGGCGATTGTGGGCCGCATGCTGAACTGTCCACCAACCCCACCTCTCCTGCTCCCACTTGTGCGCCGCCTCACTTCGTTTTGTAAAGCGGCGGGTATGCTGGAGGCATGACGCAATCTGCCCCCTCCGAAAGCCAGGCCGAGAAGCAAGTGCTGGTTCCCCTGACCACGCCCGAAGAAGTCGATCAGTTCCTGACGGACTATCCGCTGGCCGCTGTGTTCAAGGCCGGCACCTGCCACAAGACCATGCAGGGCTTCGGCGTGCTGGAAACCTTCCTGCAGGATCACGAGCTGCCGGTGGGCTTTATCCGCGTGGTGGACTGGCGCCCCGCCAGCAACCATGTCGCGCAGTTGACCGGCATCGTTCACCACAGCCCGCAGCTGATGATCTTCAAGGACGGTCAGGTGCAGTTCGAGGTCAACAACTGGGACATCACTCCCGAGGCGCTGGAGCCAGTGTTCGCACAGGTGCCTGCCCGCAGCGCCCCGGCGGGCGTGCAGACCGACGACAACATCGAGCCGTACCGTCGCCTGATGCGCGATTTCGTGGACGGCAAGATCAGTGACTGGGCCTTTCAGGACCAGTACGTGACCATGTTCCGCGATGACGCCAGCCTCCGCAGCCAGCGCGAATTCGAGCTGCTCTCACGCCTGTTCGGCGATCCCGACGCCTACCACGGCGGCCTGCACCAGCTCGGCCAGCCGCAGGAGCGCGGGAACCTGAAGGACCGGGTTCAGCAACTCCTGACTGAGTTGGGCTAAGTAGCCTCATTACACTAAAAAGAGCGCCGGGATACTCTTGGCGCTCTTTTCTGTTCCCCGTTTACTTGACGCTGAGACGCACGTCCACGTTGCCGCGCGTGGCAGCGCTGTAGGGGCAGACCTCGTGGGCCGCCTTCATCAGGTTCATGGCCTGCTGCTCGTCTAGGCCGGGAAAGTGGCCCTGAAGTTCCACATCTAGGGCGAAGGTCCCGCTGTCCCTGCTCAGGCCGACGAGGGCGGTGATGGTCTGATCGCCGCTCAGCTCGATCTTATCGCGACGCGCCACCACGCCCAGCGCCCCCTGGAAGCACGCCGCGTAACCTGCGGCGAACAGTTGTTCGGGGTTGGTGCCGGGTCCATCGTCGCCGCCCATGCCCCTGGGCACGCTCAGGTTCAGGTCGATGCGTCCATCGTCGCTCTTGGTGTGCCCGGCGCGTCCGCCGGTGGCCGTGGCCTTTGCGGTGTAGAGGTTGCTCATGGGCTCAGCATGTCACAGGCTGGGCAAGGCCAGGGAAAACCCGTCTGGACGTGACGGGAAGAGGCGGTCAGCCTCCGGTCTGACTTGCGGTGGGAAGACAGCAGGGACAACCCGCTCTACGAATGCAGTGTCAGCCAGAGTGTCTTGAACCTCAATTGTTGGCCGCCGGAACAGTGTCCCTTTCGCCTTCAGAACCCGGGTTGCGATAAGTATCACGCTGGCGATGATGGCGCTCACAGTCACAGAGATGTAGTTGTTCCTCGGTTGACTCTTCTGAATTGGAGAGCCGCTGGGGTCTGATGGCTCTCCTCACTGTCGGCAGCCGCCTGAAGCGCCGAATGATCAGTGACTTTCTGAATGCCTGTAAGCGGGAAGTAAGAGGGGATGAGGTGTCATGGTCTTGTTTTCCGTCTCTTCATCTCTTCTCATCGCCCGCCTCTGCTGCTTCCCCCGGAACCTGCCAATGACTGAATCCCCTGCCATGCCGCTGCCCACCACCCCGCCTCCTTTGCCGCTGGACCGCATGATCTACGCAGACCTCTGCACGGACCACTATCCCTGGACCGAGATCATGGTGGACCTTGAGGCCCGCCAGGCTGCGGGATTTAGCGGTGTACTGGACGCTGTTCAGGGCGAGCGCTGGGCACGCTTCGTGTGGGCGCGCGGGCAGTGTCTGGGCGGCTTTACCAGCGGCGGGCAGGCGGTGGGCTGGGCCCAGGCCCACGGCGGCCTGCCGCGCGCTCGCGTGCGTCTAGGCGAGTGTTCTCCCCCAGTCAGCGCGGTGATCTGGACCAGCCGCGCGGCGCGGGCGGGCCAACTCCCGGGGCGCTGGCCGGAGACGCACCTGATCCTGAAGCACGAACAGTTCTACGGCCTGCTGGTCTCGGAGGAACTGTGCAGCGTGTGGGAATCGGGGCAGGTGCTGGCCGGGCACCTGCCAGACAGCGGGGCATTGTGCGTAGCTTATTCGCCCAATACACCGGAAAACCGCGAGCGCCTGCTGCGGTTCTGGCGCGATCTGCTGGCGGCGGTGCACAACAACGTCGCGCTGGATGAGGTCTGGCAGCAGACCTGCGTGCGCCTGAGCGCCGAGTATCCCTGTCTAGACCCGTTCGTGCGCGACGTCACCCTGCGCGGCGGCGTTCTGAACGTCGATCCTGGCGTGGCGGTCGGTGAATTCCGTCCGGCCTTGCAGACGGCCCTGCGCACCGTCCTGCTGGGCCTGGGCGTTGGCCTGGACAACCTGGCGCTGGGCGATCTACCCAACCGTCCGGAATGGGCCGCCGCCGGCCTGGGCGGCCCGGTGGCAGGGGCCGCGCCGCTGCGCCGTCCGGTGGGCCGATGAACGGGCTGGTGTGGCCGGAGGGACTGAGGGCTGAGATGGCCCTGCCCTTCGCGCTGTGGCGGACGCTAGACCTGATCGATGGCAAGCGCGGCGCCGCAGATGTGGCGCGTCTGGCTGGCCTGAGCGCTCCCGAACTGCGCCGTCAGCTGCGCGAGGCCGAGCAGTGGGTGGAGCGTGCCCAGGACCATCAGCGCCCGGTAACGGACGAGGCGACCCGGACGATTACTGCCTGTCTGCTTCAGGTTGTCGGTCCGGTGGCCGAGCTGATGGTTGACGAGACGCTGGAAGATCTGGGCGGGGCAGCCACCCTAAACGCGCTGCTGGCTGGCCTGGCCGCCGAGCTGACCCCGGAGCAGATGGGCCGCTTTGCCCAGCACCTGCGCGCACGGGGCCTGGCATGAGCATGGAGATTGGCACAGGTACGGGTGCTGGCACGAATACCGGGCGGGACGTGGGGCCGTGCCAGCGCCATGAACAGCGGCGGCACGCTGGAGTTCAGGGCAGCGAACGAGGGGAAGGGGGAAGACCATGAAATACACCGTGACCATCCAGCAGCCCGTTCAGGAAGAGCGGCGGCGCGGCCTGGAACAACAACTTACCGAGCGGTTCAACCTCAGCGCCGAACAGGCCGCGCGGCTGGCGAGCCGGCGGACCGGGCGCCTGATGAAACCCACCAGCCGCAGCCGCGCCGAACTGTTGCTTGACGTGTTCCAGCTGATGGGCGCGGCAGTGGCCCTGGAGGAAGTGCCCGAAGAAACCCGCATGATGCAGGAACCGTTCCAGGGCGTGGCCCCGTCTGCCAGCGCGTCTCCCTTCGGGCGTAGCGAGCCGCAGGACGAGGCGTTCCTCGCCCCGTTGCTGCCTGCCCCCGCCTGGCCCGGCACGCCGGAGGCGAGCACCGATCACGCCATACCCGCTCCTTTTACTTCTGATCCCCTGTCCGTCACTGCCTTCGGGGCGGCCCCTGGCGCCTTTTCAGGTGGCGGGGCGGTTGTTGCCATCCCCACGGCCGCCGTGCCAGCCGTGGCGCCTGGTGATCCGTTTGCCAGCCCGTCGACTGACGTCTGGTCCGACTTCACCGGTTCGCTGACCCTGACCGACGCTGTGTCTGCTGAGACAGTCAGCAGCGGGGCAGATCAGCCGGTGCCCACGGCGGTGGTGCCGGTGGTTATTCCGGCAGTGGCCGCAGAGGCTGGCCCCAGCACGCCGCGTCGCAGCCTGACGCGTCTGCTCACGCTCAATACCATGGCCCCGCTGGCGCTGTCGAGCGTCGTTGCTCTGGGCCTGCTGGCTGTGACCTTGCCCGCCGTGCAGCGTCAGGTCGCGCAAGCTCAGGCCCAGACGCTGGCCGTTGCCGTGGCAGCCGGCATGGGCAGCTCAGCGCAGCTGAGTGTCCAGCAAGTCAACGCCCAGCTTGGCGCGGTGGTTGCTGCGCCGGGCGTGGCATTCGTGCGTGCGGAGTTGCCCAGCGGGCAGACCACATTGCGCGCCCAGGACGCCGGCGTGGGCCAGCAGACGAAGGAACTGTTGGCCTGGCTGGGCAGCCATCCAAGCGGGGGCACCCTGAAACTGGGTGGCAGCCAGTATGTGGTTGCCCAGGCCGTCTTCCGTAAAACCGCTGCTGGAAAAATAGAGGTGGTTCCAGCAGGGGCGGCCGCGGAGGCCGGAGCGCTGCGCCGGGTGGCGGTAGGTGTACCGGGGCGTCAGGCTGGAGCTGTTCTGAACACGGCTCTACTGCTGGTGCTGCTCGCCGCCGTGCTGGGCCTGTTCCTGGCCTCCTTGCTCACCCGGCGCTCAGCCCGGCAGATCACCGATCCCATCGACCGTCTAGTCAAGGCGGCAGACGCCATCAGCATGGGCGATCTGTCGCGTCCGGTGCACTCTGATCACAACGACGAAATCGGCGATCTGGCCCAGGCCCTGGAGCGCATGCGCCAGAGTCTGGAGGCCGCCATGGACCGCTTGCGCCGCCGCCGTAAGGGCTAAGACCGAGACAGAACTCCTGACCGTCTCCTCTAGGCCTTCTTGCTTCCCCACTACGGTGCGTGAGGCGGGAAGGCCCTCCTCGTCAGCTCACGCCCAGGACGAAAAGCGCGGCCACGCCGTTCAAATGCCTGCGGGCTCGGCAGTAGCGGACGCGTGTGCCCGTGAGGTCACCTGTGCCTTCCCACCCGCCTACGGCCCTTCAGAATAGATCCGACTGGGGTAGTAATACTTTTGCAGGGCCAGTTTGCCCAGCGCCACCAGCGGCACGGCCAGCAGCGCGCCCACGAAGCCCAGCAGCGACACGCCCACCAGAATGGCGACCAGGACCGTGATTGGGTGCAGATCGGTGGTACGGCTCAGGATGTACGGGCTGAGAAAATTGCCCTCGATCTGGTTGGCGATGATGAATACGGCAATTACCAGAATGACGGTCAGCAGCACGTTGGGCATGGTCAGGGCCAGCAGGATGGCGGGCGTGGCCCCGATGATCGGCCCCAGATACGGCACGATGTTGAAGGCCCCGGCGATAAAGCCGATGGCGGCGGCGCTGGGCACGCCGATCAGGGTCAGCCCCAGCCACACGAACACGCCGATAAACAGCGCGATCAATAATTGTCCGCGGACATAGCCCCCCACCGCCGTGCCAAGCAGACCGCTGATCTCCAGGGCGCGTGGCTGCCACGGGCGCGGGAAGATGCCCAGCAGCGTGGCATTGACCCGGCTGTAATCGGCCATCAGGTAGATGCTGAGCAGCAAGATCAGCACGACCTGTCCAACCACGCCGCCGATCTGAACAACACTGTTGAACAGCGTGCCGGTGGAATTCAGGGCGTTCCTCAGCAGGGGCACCAGATTGTCGCCGATGTTCTGAACGTAGCCCTGTGCCGCCGTGATGATCTGCTCGCGGGCGTTGGTCAGGCCGCCCACACCCCGTTCGGTCAGCCAGGCTGTCATGCGGTCCAGAATGTCTCCCAGCGTGCCGATCTGTTCTGGCAGCTTGTTGAACAGCATGATCAGCTGCCCCGAGACCGTGACCAGCAGCAGACCCACCAGGGCGAACAACCCGAAAAACAGCAGCACCACGAAGAACACGCCCAGCCCGCGCTTGACCCGCCCGCGCTGCAGCCAGTTGAGCAATGGATTGGCCAGGTAGGCGATCAGGAACGCCACCAGAAAATCCACGATCACGGTATGGATTTCTCCGGCCAGCCGGTACGCCAGATAGCCCACCAGCAGGAAGACGGCGGCCCGCACCCAGGGGTTGCGCCACAGGAACTGGAAAGCGTTCGGACCTGGGGCCTGGGGCGGTGAGCCGACAGGCCTGGCCGGAGCGCCGGTCACTGTGGGGGGGGGCGTGTCCTGGACCGATACGCGCGTCGTCAGGACCGACGGCTCGCTTCCGGGCCGACGGGGGTCTGGCCGGGCCGGGCCGGAGGGATCAGGGGGAAGTCCATTGGCATTCACTGCCGCTTACTGTACGTCACCGGATCGTGGGTGCACGTCGCTGATCCCTCCGGCACAGGTGTTGCCTCTTTCACGGCTGCAGCCGGACTTTTCCTGTGGCGCCACTCGCCATGAACGCTGGGCCGTGTGTCTGCTCTCTCTACAAGTTGCATGGTGCCTCTCCTCATCCCAGCGGCGCGCACAGGCGGCAAGCTGGGAAACGGCCATGCCCGCTCTCGGCGATCCCCCCAACTACAGCACGCCCAGGACACTCGGGCTGGCGCTGACCAGCATTCTTGGCTCGCTGGCGCACTTTACCCTGGGGGCGCTGGACTACGAACACGTCAGCCGCTATCTGGGCCTTGCCGTGATGCTGCTGGCGGGCTTGCTGCTGGTCTACGGCATTCTGACCCTGATCCGTTACGCGGAGGCGGTTACTTCCATGCAGGATCCGCACGCGCGCACACCCATGTACAACACACCTCATGAGGATCTGACCTATCGCGTGGGTGTCGGCCTCAATGCCCTGGCGGCAGGTTCGGCGCTGGCCTGGGCTATTGGTGGCGAGCTGCCGCTATGGCATCTGGCAGCGGGCGTTTTAAATATGTATTCAGTGTATCTGGCGTGGTTGACCCGTCCGGTGGGGGAGGGCTGAGGGTTCATGACCTTGGTCAGACAGAGCCATCGCGACGGCTGAACGGTCTCCGTTTCCTTCACGCCAGCCCCTATCACGTTCCGGTGCAGGTGCGTCGCTTAAAATGAAGACATTATGAAGTCTGTCACCCGGACCCGCTCTGCTCTCCGTGCGGCCTTCTGTTTGCCTTGGGCAGGAGTCTGTTGCTCATGACTGAGGACGGCGCAACGGGCGCGCTGCCTGAGTTCCGCTCCGACGCGGCGGAGAACGTTGACGATCTGACCGGACTGCCGATGCGGCAGGCTTTTTTTCAGCAGCTTGAGGCATTGTGCGCGCGGGGCCGGGGCAGCTTGCTGTTGTGCGATCTGGACTATCTCAAGCTGCTCAACGACACCCTGGGGCACCCGGCGGGAGACGCGGCGCTCACGGACGTGGCCGGCTCCCTGCGGGACCGACTTCACCCCGGCTGGCAGGCCTACCGGCTGGGTGGGGACGAGTTCGCGGTGCTGGCCCCGGTGGACGCGGCCCGATTGGGGGGGTGGGCCACAGCGGCGATGGCTGCGCTGGCTGCCCGGCCCGGCCACCCTTTACGGCTCAGCGGCGGTCTGGCTGGGGTCACGCCTGAGAGCACGCCTCAGTGCCTGCTGGCCGGCGCGGACCGGCGGCTGTACGCGGCCAAACGGCGGGGACGGGGCCGCCTGGTGGACGATGATGAAGACTCTGCCCAGACGGGCCAACACCACCGACTGTTGGAGCGTGATGAGGCGCTGGGGCAGCTGACCACATACTTGCAGGCTGCGCTGAGCGATTCGCACGATGCGGCGGCGGTGGAGGTTCGCAGCGGCCCCGGCGGTGGCCTCAGTGCCTTTCTCCAGGTGGCCGACCGGGCTGCCCAGCTGCTGGGCTACCGGACGCTGCACATACAGGGCAACCGCAGTCGCCGGCTCAGGCAGTACGGCGCATGGTCGACGGCCACCCTTGATGGCCACCCGGTGAACGGTCCTGCGGCGAGCAGTTTGGGCCCCGCTGACCTGGCCGTCGGCGAGGACAAGCCGTGGCAGCTGCCGGAGACGCTGCCCCCTTCGGATCGGCCGCTGGCGCTGCTGCTGGACCGGGCCGAAGATTTTGATCCCCATACCCTGGAGGCCATCGGGCCGCTGCGGGCGGCTGCCCGGATTTGCGTGCTGGGCCGCGTCTTACCGCCCCGTGGGCCGCTCGCCACGGCCGGTGATGACCCGGTCTGCCCGGCCATTGAACTGCGGCCGCTGTCGGAGGGCGCGGTGGGGATGGTGGGTGGGCTGCTGTGCGGCGCGCCGCTGGCCGGGCCAGTGCAGACCTGGCTGGCCCACCGCTCCAGGGGTGTGCCCGCCGAGATCGGGCGCTGGCTGGGCGCGCTCCTGCTGGAAGCCCGGCTGCGCCACGAGGACCCGCTGCGGCTGGTCGAGGGGGAGTTGGAGCGGGCTGGATTGGACCGCGCTTCTCTAGCACGCGCTGGGGCGGGGGACACCGAATCAGACGGTGCCGCAGCAGAGGGCGACTGGCAGTGGAGTGCGGCGCGTCACCTGACCCGGCCCCCTTCTTATAACCGCCCCTACCTGTGGGGCCACTGCGGGCTGTTCCAGAAGGCGGCGTATGCCCTGCAGCGTGGCGCAGTCGTCGTGCTGACGGGACCAGCCGGAAGGGGCCGTACCCGGCTGGCAGAGCAGCTGCTGATGGAAGCAGGCCGAGACGTTCCAGGTGGGGCGTGGGCAGTCTCCCTGGCTGGAATAGGCCGCACCGAGGAACTGCTGAGCCGGCTGGCCCAGACCCTGCTGGGGCAACCGGCGGACCTGGGCGGTCTGGAAAGTGTGGGGCGAGTGCTGGCCCGGCAACCCGTCCTGCTATTGCTGGACGATCTGCCCCCGGGCGTGGGCAGCGCCGCCCTGGAGCGCCTGCTCAGTTTCGCGCCCGATACCCGTGTGATCGTCACTGCGCCGCATCCACTGGGCCTGCGCGGTGAGCAGGTGCTGGCGCTGCCACTGCTGGAGCCGGAAGTGGTGCGCGGGGCGCTGCACGCATGTGCCCCCACACTGGCAGTGGGTCTGGTGGGACGCGGAGCCGAGTGGGTCCGGGGAGACCCAGCACGCCTGCAGGACGCATTGCGGCTCCTGACCATCGACCCGTCCGGCGGGCTGCTTGAGGGCCTGCTCTCCCGCCCGGCGCCGCGCTCCGGGTGGGCGGGTGGCTTGCCACTGGGTGCGGTGGAACGTAACGCCCTTGCGGCCCTGAGGCTGTTCGGCGACCTGTTCAGTCTGCCGTGGGCGCAGTCGGTCACCGGGGCCTCGCCATTGATGTTGGCGGGCCTGTCTCAACACGGGTATCTGGTGTCCGTGGGACAGGGGCTGTACCGTCTGGCCGGAGGGCTGGACCAGAACGTGTGGGACACGGATCACCCGGACGCCGCCCCTCTATCGCCTGCGATGCGGCCGGCTCGCCGCCGTGCGCTCACGGCGCTGGACCGCGCCCTGACCCGGCTTGGCCCAGTTCAACACTGCGAGTGGCTGACGCAGCTGGACACGGTCTATGTCCCGCTGCGCTCGCTGCTGACCGGCCTGCTGCGGCGCGGCGTCCCGGAGACTGGCCCGGAGCCTGCGCTGGTAAACGCCGTGGTCGCCCTGAACGCCTACCGGATCTCGCGCACCTATTTTCTGGACGCCCGCGCCGATCTGGAACTGGTGTTGCGGTCCACTGTCCATGCCCCGGCGCCTTCAGAACCGCGTTCCGCACGCTTGGCTCCCAGCCAGCTGGCCGAGGTGCGGCTGGCCCTGGCGCGGGTGCTGCAGCATCTGGGCGAGTATGCACGGGCCAGCGAACTGACGGCGGCGGTCCAGGACGATCTGCGCCTCGCCGCCCGGCAGCACGCGGGAGCACTGCTGGTCCGGGGACGCATCCTGCACCGCCGGAGCGAGTATGCGGCGGCACTGGAGGCCTACGGTCAGGCAGAGGTCCTGCTGAAGCGCAGCCGCGTTGCCCGCCGCGCCCCGGAATTGCTAGCCCTGGCGCTGGGCGGTCAGGCCCGCAGCCTGATCTATCTGGACCGGCTGCCGCAGGCCCGCAGCCTGAACACCCGTGGGCTGGCGATGCTGGGGATGACCCACGGGCCGCTGACTCGCGCGCTGCTGCTGAACACCGCTGCCCTGATTGATATGGAAGACCGCCGGCTGGAGGCGGCTGAGGCTGGCCTGCGCTCGGCCCTGCGCCTGCACGAGGAGCACGGTGACCGTGAGGGCCAAATTCTCAACCGCATGGGCCTGACCTGGGTGCGGCTGCTGCGCCGCGAGGGCGAGGACAGTGTCCGGCTGGGCCGGGAGCTGCTGCGAGAGGCACAGGATGCGGCCCAGGTCTGGGAAATCGCCAATATTCTGTTGAATCTGGGCCACGCCGAACACCTGTGTGGACGCGTGGAGATGGCCCGCGCCCACTATCTGGAAGCCGGCGAACTCGTCGACGATCACGACGCGCCCTCGCTGCACGCCGAACTGCTGGGCGGCTTGGCCGCCTGCGCCCACGCTCAGGGTGACCATGCCGAGGCTCGTAGACTGCTGTCACGGGCGCTGGGTCATCCGGGGGCCAACGCCGAGGTACGGCGCTTCTTCGCCCCGTTGCAGTCGGTGCTGGAACAGGATCACCCGCCGGCTCGGAACGGTGGAGTTGCCCTGGACAGTGTGGTGGTGTGAGCTGAGGGCCGGATCAGATAAAGCCCTGGCGAAGTCCCGGTGAAGGCCCACTTAACCCCCCATCACGCCGCATGTCCGGACAGGGGTGAAAGTGGAGGTATGACCCAGAACAGCGACAGCCAGCAGTATAAAGTCAGCCGCAGTGAAACCAGACACGGCCAGGACGGCCAGCACCATCTGGTAGCCGGCCAGGACAGTAGTATGCGCCTGTGGCACAACGAGCAGCCCAGTGATACCGCCGACAAGCAGCCCCACGCCAACGATTACGAGACTTTGGGCTACGTGATCAGTGGCAGTGTGGAACTGAAGCTGGACGGCCAGACCCTGATGCTGAGCGAGGGCGACAGCTACTGTGTACCCAGAGGGGTGTCGCACACTTACCGCGTCACAGAAACCTTAACTGCGGTGGAGGTCACGACGCCGGGCCAGGGGAGCTGACGCTCCGCCAGCAGGAAAGAAGAGTGGGGCCACATTCACGCAAAGGTGAATGTGGCCCCGCCTGAATCAGGAGTTGAGCGCTTCCCGCAGCCAGCTCTGGAATTCAGGCAGGGCGCGGTCGTATTGCAGCGCAATGATCTCGGGGACCTCGTAGGGATGCAGGGATTTGATGCGGGCTTCCAGTTCCGGGTACTTCTCGCCGCTGGTCTTGATCAGCAGCATGCTCTCGGGGTCCTCGGCCACGTCGCCCTGCCAGCGGTAAACGCTCTGGATGCCGGGCAGAATGTTGACGCAGCCCGCCAGATGCTCGGCGACCAGCGTGCGGGCCATGTCATGTGCCCGTTCGGGGGGGAGGGTAACCAACACGACGAGGGACATAGGGGCCCAGAATACCGCCTGGGTCAATGTGAGGACCGTGATGTCCGCCAGAGCCGGGAATTGAGGTTCGGCGGCAGAGTGTAAAAGTCTTGCCAAGCTGACCACTCGTGTAGAGGGGGAGCGCGGTGTTAAGCTCCATTCATGCGGACAATTGTCCTGGTCGCCGGTCTGGTTCTGCTCTTGATTTTTGCCGTGCTGAACTTCGGCTCGCTGATGGCACTGCAACCCATGAATCTGGGCTTTATCCAGTACGTCACTGCGCCCATCGGGCTGATCATGCTGCTCACGGCCGTCTTCGCCGCCCTATTGTTCTACTTCTGGGCGGGCATCAGTAACCTGCGCGCCCAGGCCGACACGGCCAAACTGCTACGCGATATGGAGACGTTGCGCGTTAGCCTGGACAGCCAGGAGGGCAGCCGTTTCGCCGAGCTGCGCAGCCACCTCGATTCCCGCCTGAACGCCTTGGGCACGGGCGAGACGGGAGCCGAACTGCGGGCGGTCCACAGCCGGATCGACGAGCTTCAGCGTGATCTGAATCTGCAACTGGCACAGCTTGACGACTACCTGAAGACCAGACTGGGTGAAGTCCCGGCCAGCCGCACCACAGCGGGCGAAATTCGGCTCGACAAGAAGCCTTGATCCATCCGGTTTCAGGACACCTCGCTGCAGGCCTGCCCAGCGTCCACGGTGTTTGCTGGACCCGGTGTATTTGTTCTGGGGCCGCGCCGCTAGAATGCGCCAGTAAAGATGGACCCCTGGAGGACTGAACCGCATGGCGCTTGACCGATTTTTCCGCCGCCGCCGCCCACAGCAACAGTCGGGCGCGGACGTGCCAGAGCTCTGGACCCAATGCCCTCAGTGCAAGGAGAGCATTTACAACCGCGATCTGATGGCCGCTTCCTACGTTTGCCCCAAGTGCGGCCACCACCTGCGATTGAACGCCGCGCAGCGCGTGGACGTGTTGCTTGATGAGGGTAGCTTCTCGCAGCTGTCGGGCAGTGTTCAGCCCGTTGATGCGCTGAATTTCCACGACACCGAGGCGTACACGGACCGCCTGAAACGCGCGCAGGCCAAGACCGGACGGCCCGACGCGATCCTGACTGGCAGCGGGACCATCCTGAACCTGCCGGTGACGCTGGCAGTCATGGACTTTGCCTTCAGCGGCGGCAGCATGGGCAGTGTGGTGGGTGAGGAAATCGCCCGCGCCGCCGAGCACGCCGCCGAGCGCGGCACGCCGCTGGTGATCGTGACCGCCAGCGGCGGGGCCAGAATGCAGGAGAGTGCACTGTCGCTGATGCAGATGGCGAAAACCACGGTGGCCCTGGAAACCCTAGCCGAGGCCGGTCAGCCTTACGTGAGCATCCTGTCAGACCCCACCACCGGGGGCGTGACCGCCAGTTTTGCCACCATCGCCGACGTGATCGTGGCCGAGCCGGGGGCGCTGATCGGCTTTGCCGGGCCGCGCGTGATCCAGCAGACCATCCGCCAGCATCTGCCCGAGGGCTTTCAGCGTGCTGAGTTTCTGCTGGATCACGGCATGGTGGACGCTGTGGTGGACCGCCGCGAACAGCGCCCCTACCTGGCGAACCTACTGGGGATCCTGACCCGCCAGGGGGCGAGTGCATGACCAGCAGTCCCCCCGAGGCCCTGCGCGAACTCGAACAGCGGGTGCGCGATCTGGAGGCCACCGCCGAGCGCACTGGACAGAACCTGGACGCCTCTATTTCTCCGCTGAAAGTGGAAGTGCAGCGCCTGCGTGAGGCGGGTGGCCCGCCCAGCCGCTGGGAACGGGTGGGGCTGGCCCGCGCTCCTGGCAGGCCCACCGCGCTGGATTACGTGGACCGGTTGTGTACCGGCTTTACTGAACTGCATGGGGACCGCCGCTTCGGTGACGATCCGGCACTCATCGGTGGCCCGGCGCGCTGGATGGGTGTTCCAGTGATGCTGTTGCTGCAGCAGAAGGGACGCGACACCAAGTCCAAGATCAAGCGCCGTTTCGGCAGCGCCAACCCGGAGGGCTACCGCAAGGCCATGCGCCTGATGGATCTGGCCGAGAAATTTGGCCTGCCGGTGGTGGCCCTGGTGGACACGCAGGGCGCGTATCCGGGCCTGGAGGCCGAGGAACGCGGTCAGGGCTGGGCCATCGCCGAGAGCATCCGCCGGATGCTGAACCTGCGCGTGCCGGTGGTGTGCGCCGTGATCGGCGAGGGCGGCAGCGGCGGCGCGCTGGCCGTGGGCGTCGGCAACCGCGTGCTGATTCAGGAGAACGCGTGGTACAGCGTGATCTCCCCGGAAGGCGCGGCCAGCATCATCTGGAAGGACGCCAGCAAAGCCCCGCTGGCCGCCGAAGCGTTGAAACTCTCTGCTCCCGATCTGCTGGAACTGGGCATCGTGGAAGAGGTCATACCTGAACCGAAGGGCGGCGCGCACCTGAATATGGATGAGGCCGCCGCTGCCGTGGGTGAGGCTGTGGCGCGCCACCTGGCCGAACTGATGGCCCAGTCCCCTCAGGAACTGAAGAGGAGCCGGGCGGCGCGCTTCCGGGCGCTGGGGGCCTTTACCGAAACCTAGGAACGGTTCCCGGCAACTGCCCCTCTCCCCATCGGAGAGGGCTTTTTTGAGCGTTCCCCTCTTTACTCGGGCATCAGTGTGAACACGGCCACTTCCGGCTGGCACAGGTTGCGCAGCGGCACGCCACTGAGGCCCAGGCCCCGGCTGACGTAGGCGGGCGTGCCGTGCGCGCCAGTGACCCAGCCCATTGCGTAGCGCTGCCCGTACTTGCTGGGTACCACTGGCGCGCCGAGCAGCGGCAGACGAATCTGCCCGCCGTGGGTGTGTCCACACAGCACTATGCCTATACCTGCGGGCAGTTCAGGCAGTAGATCCGGGTTGTGACTGACCAGCAGCGTCCCTCCCTGGGTGGGCGTTCCGGCGAGGGCCGCCGGCAGGTCCACCTGTCCCTCCCACAGGTCGTCCACCCCGGCCAGATACAGGTCATCGCGCACCCTGCGCCCCTCGTTTCTCAGGATGGTCACGCCCGCCTCCCCGTAGGCAGCGCGCAGGTTCTCGCGGACCTGTGGCCAGTCGGGCCGGGCCGGGCCGTAGTGCGGGCTGTAATACTTGCCGAAACTGCCGTAATCGTGATTGCCCCACACGCCATACACGCCCAGTGGAGCTTTCAGCCGCTTCAGTTCAGTCAACAGGCCAGTGGGCGTCTCGTCGGCACGGTAATCCATCTGGTCGCCCCCCAGCACGATCAGGTCCGCGTCCAGTGCATTGGTGGCGTTCACCCAGGTTCGTACGCTGCCCCCGTAGATGAACAGCCCGAAATGCAAATCGGTGAGAAAGGCCACCCGCACAGGCCGAGTCAGCCCTGGCAGCGGGCGCGTGTGGCGCGTCACGTCGAAGAGGTACGCCTGAGCGGCGCCCATGCCCCCCAGCGCCCCGAGGCCCAGACCGACGCTCGTCAGCCCGCGCAGCACCCGGCGGCGGGTCAAGTTGGGGCCACGCAGGCGGGAGGCAGACATGGCATGCAGCCTACCCCCCTGCTGGGGGCAAATCGTCCTCCGAAGGGTGCAGGTCAGGGAACTGTCGGAACGGGAACGCTAGACTGGCCCGGATGAGCGTGAACGCCGAAGAACTGCTGGTGATCGATGTGCTGGACGAGGACGCGGGCCTGGCCGACGTGGAGGATACGCGGGGCCGCATCTTTCAGCTGCCTGCCGAGTGGCTCCCTGATGCCGCCGACGGTGCAGCGTACCGGGTCAGTGTGACAGACGGCGCTGTGACCTTCGTGATTGCCCCGGAAGGCGCGCGGCTCCTGCGCGAACGCAGCAAGCAGACGCTGCTGGAATTTTCGGATGAGCCGGAGGGGGAACAGCCATGACCCGTCAGGTGGTGGTGATTCCGGACCTGCACGGGAGGCCGGACCTGCTGGACGCCACGCTGGAGACGTACCCGGACGCGTATTTTGTGAGCCTGGGCGACGCCATCGACCGGGGGCCGCGCTCCATGAAGGTGATCGAAAAGCTGCTGGCCCTGAAGAAGGAAGGCCGCGCCACGCTGCTGATGGGCAACCATGAACTGATGGCCGCCTCTGGGCTGCGCTGGTACCGGCAGTACCTGGGCACCCACGACATGGGCGATTACCGCCGCGCCATCGAGGGCTTCCGCTCGTGGATGCGGGCCGGGGGCGAGACCGTCCGCAGCGAACTGGGCGGTCTGACGCTCGAACAGTTCCCGCCGCTGCTCGAGGAATACCTACAGGACCTGGGCCGGGTGGTCTACGTCACCGGGGACGGCGCGGTCCACGACGAGGCTCCAGCCCAGCCCAGCGTGCTGATCGCCCACGCCTCGCCTCCCGTGCGCCACCAGCAGTACCCCGATCCCCTGACGGCGGCGTTGTGGCTGCGTCCCTTCGAGGGGCCGTTCGCCCTGCCCGAGGGTGTGGTGTACAGCATCCACGGGCACACCCCCGTCCCGGTGCCCGCGCGGCTGGGCCGACACCTGTACATCGACATGGGGGCCTATGAGACCGGCAGGCTGGCCCTGGCCGAGATCCGGGGCAGTGGCCTGCCGAGCATCACCGTGCTGTGCGGGCGCGGCAAGCCCAGCCTGGGCAGCAAGTACCCGCGCTTCGGTGAACCGGTACCTGTGCGGGCCGTCGATCTACCAGGTGCACCCCCACGCTGAGGCGTCGTCGCGAGAGCCAGCGAACTGACAGAACATGACGGCGAACCAATTCCAGGGTTCGCCGTCTGCCATTCCACGGTGCTGGGGGTCAGCCCTCCTCGTACTCCAGGTAGGTGTAGCCCAGCAGCTCCTCGCCGTAGTCGTCAAGCAGTTCGTTTTCCTGCTCGTTGGTGAGGATGCCGCCCTTGATGGCCGCGTCAGCCTGGTCCTCGATGGCGTCGCGCAGCATGGGCTCTTCGTAGCCCATTGACTCAATCATGCGCCTGGCTTTCTGGCCGCGCACAAACAGGTCAATGTGGAACTTGCCCCCTGGCTTGACGGTCACGTGCGCCTCGCTGACCTTGCCGAACAGGTTGTGGGCACTGCCGAGCACGTCCTGATACGCGCCCATCAGGAAAGTGCCCAGGTAGTACGGACGGTCCCCCGGCTCGTGCAGCAGCAACGTGGATTTCACGTCGCGCAGATCGATGAACTTGTCGATCTTGCCGTCGCTGTCACAGGTGATGTCCACGATGGTGGCCTGACGCGTCGGCTGCTCGTTCAGGCGGTCCAGGGGCACGATGGGAAATAGCGCCTGGATGGCCCAGTTGTCCGGCAGGCTCTGGAAAAGGCTGAAGTTGCAGATGAACTTGTCGGCCAGCACCTTCTGTAGGTCTTCCAGCTCGTCCGGCACGTATTTCTCGTTCTGGATCAACTTGGCGATGCGGCGCAGGATGGCGTTGAACAGCGCCTCGCCACGCGCCCGGTCTGCTAGGGTCACGTAACCCAGATCGAACAGGTTGTGCAGCGTCTGCTTGTCGCCCACCGCGTCGTTGTAGGACTCCCGGTAGTTGCGCAGCGTGATGTTGCCCAGGATGTCTTCCATGTCTTTGACGATCTGGTGGCTGCCCTCATCGGCGGGGGCCAGGTCCTCGAGGTCACGGGTGGGTCCGGTCACGTCCACCACAGGCATGATCAGTACGGCGTGGTGGGCGGTCAGGGCACGGCCCGACTCGCTGATGATCACGGGCTCGGGCACCTCGCGCGCCTTGCATACCTCTTGCACGGTGTACACGATGTCGGCGGCGTACTCGCGCACGGTGTAGTTCATGGAGGCGTAGAAGGTGGTCTTGGACCCGTCGTAATCCACGCCCAGGCCACCGCCGACGTTCAGGTACTTGAGCTGCGCGCCCGCCGCGATCATGCCCGCGTAGGTCTGGGTGGCCTCGCGCACCGCCACCTTGACCCGCCGGATGTCGGTGATCTGCGAGCCGATGTGGGTGTGCAGCATCACCAGACTGTCGAGCATGTCCTCTTCTTTCAGGCGTTCCACCACGCGCAGCAGCTCGTAGGCATTCAGGCCGAATTTGGCCTGATCGCCGCCGGATTCCTCCCACTGCCCCGAACCGCGTGCGTGCAGCTTGAAGCGCACGCCGATGGCGGGCCTGACGCCCAGGGCGCGGGCCTGCTTGAGAATCCGGTCCAGCTCGCTGAACTTCTCGATGGTGATAACCACATTCTTGCCGAGGGTCCGGCCCCACAGCGCCAGCTTGATAAAGCCGTCATCTTTGAAGCCGTTGCAACACAACAGCGCGTCCGGGTGCATCCGCTGGGCCAGGCACAGCGCCAACTCGGCCTTGCTGCCCGCCTCCAGGCCATGGGCGTAGTCGTATCCGGCAGCGGCCACCGATTCCACCACCACGCGGCGCTGGTTGACCTTGATGGGAAACACGCCCTGGTAATGGTTGCCGTAGCCGTACTCGCTGATGGCGTTCTGGAAAGCCTCGTTCAGGTGCCGGACGCGCCCGGCGATCACCTGGGGGAAACGCAGAATCACGGGCAGGCTCTCGCCGCGCTCCACAATCTCGTCGACAATCGCACGCAGCGGCGCATGCAGGCCAGGACCCGGGGTCACTTCCATCTCGCCCTTCTCGGAGACGCGGAACCAGCCGCCGCTCCAATTGGGCACCTGATACAGCTCGGCGGCGTCGGTGGTGCTAAAGGCAGTCGTATTCAGGGGGGATTTTGTGGCAGTCACGTTCGGGCGTCCTCCTCCGGAGCTGGGGATAGGCTCGCCGTGCGCGGGGTTCGGAGCAGTGGAAGGGCGGATATTTGCTCACGGACGCCGTGCGAAACCGGGGCGCATGATAGGGCAAAGCGCGGGCCAAGAGTGTCAGGAAGTTCGGTTTATGTAGGCTGCCGTCTGGGACAGAACCTTAAGCGCTGCACTCAGGGTCAATTACATTGGGGTCGGGTCACGCCACTCAGCGGAAAAAGCCGTTCAGGCGAGGGTGTAGTCCTGGTCAGGTGCAGCCGACACCTCTCCAGAGTCGCGCTAAGTGCGTACTGTGGTAAGCGCACGTGCGCCGGCAAACTTTAGTTGGCAGCCTCACCGAACGCCAACCCGAACGGGGTGTCCTAGAATCCTGGCCTCGATCTCAGCACGGAGGAGATGCAGGTCAGTGGGTCCGTCGGTGAAAAACCTCGGCCTTCTTCCCGAGGAACCTCGCAACATGTGCATCTCTCGTGTAGCACAAAAAAAGCCCCCACCTGTTCGGGGGGTGCTTCTCTTTTCTGGCGGTCCGGACGGGATTTGAACCCGCGACCTTCTGCGTGACAGGCAGATATGCTAACCGCTACACTACCGGACCTTGCTGGCGGACCAGCGGACAGAAGGTTAAGGGCCAGGGCCGGAGAAGTCAAGCCCGGAGGATTCAAGTTGGGCCCCTCCTGGGGCTAGTCTGGGCGGCATGACACAGACCGAGACACAGGCGGCCAGAGTGGTCTTCACGCGCGGTGACGTGGACGAGAGCGTTCATGCCGTTCATCTGGTGGTGGTGGGCGGGGACGGAACAACGTTCGCCAGCTGCGGTGACCCCGAACTCGTCACCTTCCCGCGCAGCAGCAGCAAGCCGGTGCAGGCACTGCCCCTGGCGCTGGCTGCCCCCGAACTGCCGTCTGATGAGCTTGCTATCTCCTGCGCCAGCCACTCCGGAACGCCGGAGCATCTGACGGTGGTCCTGCGTCTGCTGGAACGTTCAGGGAGCACGGTGGACGATCTGCGCTGCGGCACGCACCCGCCCTTCGACGCGGCGGTGGCGGCGGAACTCATTCGCAGGGGTGAGGCCCCGACGCCGCTCCACCACAACTGCTCGGGCAAGCATGCCGGGATGCTGCTGTCCTGCGCGCTGAACGGCTGGCCGAAGGAAGGCTATACCGAACACGGCCACCCCTTGCAACTTCGCATCCGTGAGCTGCACGCCGAACTGGGGGGGGTAAATCTGGAACAGGTGGAAGCCGGCACCGACGGCTGCAGCGTCCCAGCCTTTGCGCTGCCGCTGAGCGCCGCCGCGCGCATCTTCGTGGGGCTGGCGCGGCCTGCGGGCGAGTATGTACAGGCGCTGGAGCGCATCTTCGCGGCCATGACCGTCCATCCGGTGCTGGTGGCGGGGCCGGGGCGGCTGGACACCACCCTGATGCCGCTGGTGCCCGGTCTGGTGACCAAGATGGGAGCCGAGGCGTTCTACGGCATGGGGCTGCGCCACAGCCCCCACGGGCCGCTGGGCATGGCCTTCAAGATCATGGACGGCGGCGAGCGGGCGCGGGCGCACGTGGCCCTGGCGGTGCTGGAGGCGCTGGGTATCCCGTTGACGCCAGAGCTGCGCGCCCTGGCCCCCGCCACCCTGCACAACTGGGCCGGGCGCGAGGTGGGCGGGGTCAGGGTTGAGCTGCCACTGGCCTTTAGCTAGGACGCCCGGAGCTGCTGCGCCATTCAGCCTATGCGTTCCTGACGCAACTGCTCCAGACTGAGGCGTGACCCTCACCGACGTGACCGTGACAGCCTTTGAACCACTGACCGCCCTGCCTGAACAGCGGCTGGCCATAGGGCAACTCAGGGCCGATGTTTTCGCCTTCGCGTATCCAGCCGAGCCGCCGCTCAGCGCTGAGAAGGAGTCGTTGGAACTGACCCAGCGGATGCCCAATGACCGCACCGAGCATGTCGTGGTGTGGGACGGCGGGCGCGCTGTGGCGTGGGGCAGCCTGAATTACGACACCGAACAGAACACCCATCTGGCCCACGCCCGGCTGATCGTTCACCCCGAAAGTCGCCGTGAGGGGCTGGGCCGCGCCCTGGCCGCCTCCCTGGAAGGGGTGGCCCGCCGTGAAGCGCGGCGCACGGTCCTGTTCATGACCTCTGACCGTCAGTCTGGTGGAGAGCCCTTTGCGCGGCTGCTGGGGGCAGAGGCAGCCCTGTCCACGCGTCAGAGCCGCCTTGAACTGGCGGCGGTGGACGGGGAACTGGTTCAGGACTGGCTGCGCAGACCGGCGAATGATCCCTATCTCCTGCACACCTGGGCTGGCCCCATTCCTGGTGAATATCTGGAGCGCATGGCCGACATGATGATGGTCATGAACACGGCCCCGAAAGGCGAGTTGGAGATGGACGACTGGCGCGTGACCCCCGAAATGATCCGGGCCTGGGAGGCACACGCGGTGGAGAGCGGCGAGCATCATCCGCTGATGGCCGTGGAGGACACCCGCAGTGGAGAAGTGGTGGGGTATACCGACGTGCTCTGGAGACCTGAACGCGCCTCCATCGTCTACCAGGGTGCGACGGCGGTGCGTCCCTCGGCACGCGGTCAGGGGCTGGGCAAATGGCTCAAGGCCGCCATGCTGGATTACGTCGCGCAGCACTGCCCGGATGCGCGGGTGATCCAGACCAACAATGCCGAGGAGAACGCTGCCATGCTGGGGATCAACGTGGCGCTGGGCTTCAAGCCCTGGGTGGCGATCACCGAATGGCAGCTCCGCTTGAAGTGAGCGGAAACGGGAGGCGCAGTCCGTAACGACTGCGCCTCCCCTGATCAATTCGCGCTCAGACCCTCGCGATGTCCTTGCGCTGCTGGCCCAGCCGAACCCTGAACCCCCGGATCTCGTAGCCCTTGACCGTCTCGTTGGTGCTGACCGTGGGGGGTGTCACGATTTCCACGTCGTTCCAGATCAGCAGACGGCGCAGGAAAACGTCGCTCTCGCGGATCCCCAGGAAGGCGCCGGGGCAGCGGTGGTGGCCGTCGCCGAACGCCAGCACCGGGGCCTGCACCCCACGCGGCAGTGGCCGCATCGGACACAGGGCGTTGGCCGGGGCGCCCACCACCTCGGGATCAGTGTTGGCCCCGGTGATGTGCAGGGCCATAACGCTGCCCGCCGGAACGGTCTGCCCGTCCAGCGTCAATTCTTGCGTGGCGCGGCGGTACAGCGTACGGACCACCGGCTCCAGCCGCAGGATCTCGTGCAGGATGGCGTGGCGTTCCTTCTCGGTGCCGTGGACGTAATCGGCGCGCAGGTCGGGGTGCTGCAACAGGTGCCACGCGGCGGCGCTGATGAATTCGCGGGTGGTGACCATGCCGGCCGTGGCGTAGGTCAGACATTCGGTGACGATCTCGGTGTCGCTGTAGTCGCGGTCCAGCAGGTGACTGATCAGGTCGTCGCGCCGTTTGTGTCGGCGGGCGACGATGGCGGGTTTCACATCCAGCAGGAAGAAGGACGCCACGTTCGTCTGCAGCAGGGTCTGGCGGCCCTTGCTCATGTTCTGCGCGGCCCCCGGCTGACTGTCCAGGCCGTGTTCAACGAAGCTCATGACCCGTTTCTCCAGGCCTGGCAACACACTGCTGGTCAGCCCCACCACCTGCGCGGCCACCTCCACGGCCAGCACCAGGCTCAGGTCGTCCAGATTGGCCTCACCGTCACGCGCCAGTCTGGCGATCAGCCTGTCGGCCAGGCTGGCGATCATGGGCTGGTAGCCCGCCACCGACGCCGGGGTGAAGTACTTGGCGGTCTGGCGGCGCATGTCGTGGTGGTGGTCTCCCTCCGCGAACAGCACTGGCAGGTTGGTCAGTGAAGTTCCCCGGCTGCCAGCAGATTCGGACATGAATCCGGCCTGGACAACGGCGTCCTGTTTCAACACCTCGCGGGCCAGATCGAAGCGGTGAATGTGGTACAGGCCCTCCTCGTCGCGCGTCAGGGCAGGCAGCGCCGCCACGTCCCTGGCCTCATGTGTCAGCGGCTCGCCGTAACCGAAGGGGCAGCCGGAGGCAGGTTGCGGGATCTTGCGTTCAGAGTATTCAGTCATGGGGTTGGCTCCTGTCGGGGTGGGGCAAGGTTGCGGTCTGCTGCCGCGCGACGTGGGCCACGCCCTGCAGGGTCTGGATCAGGCTGAGCTGTCGTGCGGGTCCCAGATGCGCCAGGGGTGGGCCGGTCAGGGTACGGATGGTCTGCAGGGCTGCGGCCCAGCGCTCACAGCCCAGCGGAGTGATCTGAATGATCACGCCGCGTCCGTCCCCCCCAGGAGACCCTGTGCGACGCTCACGGGTCACGGCGCCCTGCGCGTCCAGCGCCGCCAGAACCCGGCTGATTTCGTAGCGTGGGACGCCCAGTTCGCGGGCCAGATCGGCGGGCTGCTGCGGCCGCTCCTGCAGGTAGGACAGTGCGATAAAGCCCCGCAGATCCAGCCCGTGTTGGGCGCTCAGACGGGCCTCGCCCACAGTGGTCAGAGCCTGCCAGATATCCCACATCGCCGTCAGGAACTGCAGTTCCGAACTGTTGAGTTCATCGTCGGCACGTGGAGAGGGGGGCGGCAAGCTCACCCCGCCATGATGCCCATCACCTCAAATGATTGCAAACTGCAATCAACACAATTGGGCGCGTTGGGTGCGATAGTAAAGGCTGGGTGAGGGCCGCCGGTTGATGATGGGCTGTTACGTCACCCGCTCCAGCCAGTGGGCGTAGACCCGCAACTCCTCGGCGTGGAGCAGATGAGGCGGACTGTCCAGAGTGAGGCCCAGCGCATCGGCCAGCGTGTTCTCGCGGATGACGGCCTCGGCGCGCCGCAGGGGCCAGGCGTGGTGCTTAATGCGGCCCCGGTACACTTGCCCATGCGCGTCGGCGCTGTACAGATTCAGGCGGTTGGTCAGCCAGTCCTCCAGGCCCCCAGGGGGCGCGGCAATGGGGGCGCCGATGGGCCGATAGGCGGCGGCAAAGCGGGCGGGCGGCTCGCCCCGATGGGTGCGCAGGCTGGCGTAACGCGTGACGCCCTGCTGGCGCGAGACCCACATCCACGCGTCGAAGTACGGCAGATGGAAGAACCGCCGCGCCAGCCTCACGGCCAGTGGTTGGGCGGCGTCCAGGCTGTAGAACCACACCCCGCTCTCGCCGCCCGCCTCCACATAGGTCCGCAGGTTCAGTTCGGGGAAATGGCTCAGACCCGGCACGCCCGGCACCAGGCGCGGGGCCACGTCCGACATGCGGAAGGGCACGACGCCGAGGTACGCCTTGCCCCCGTAAGTCTGGAGGGTCACACCGCGCGGCAGGGTGCGGGCAAGGGCGTCCGCGTCCACAGTCCAGTGCATGAAGCAGAGGTCATGCCAGGCCATCCTCAGAATCCAGGAGCTTGCGGTGGGCGACATGGTCCAGAGGCTAGCGCGGGGGTGGCTGGTGGATTTCTTCAAAGCTTGCCGTCCACAGCGATTAAGGTCTGAGCATGGATGGTGGGGCAGCCTTCTTTGAGTCTCTACCGTCCATGCTCAGACCCGTAAGTTGTCCTACAGCATGGGGCCAGTCGGAATCCAGCCTCGATCCGACCTCAAACTCCGGACATGACTGGGTTTTCTCAGCGTGCCCTGAACGCCTCCAGCAAACTGGGTTCGTTCTGGGTGATAAAGGAGCGCGTCAGGATGTTCATGCTGTCCTGGCCTGTCGGCAGGATCAGGACGTCTTCCAGGCGAGTCCCCTTCGCGGGCCGCCAGCCCTGGCCCTGTGGGGTGTCCACCTGCGCCGCCCCGTCCCCTGCCAGAGCCTGCGCCGTGAACTGCGCGCCGCTCAGATTCAGGAACCACGCCAGGGGCCGGGCATCGCTGTCGTATTGCAGGACGATCTTCTGGACGGGCAGCGGCGGCTTCGTGGTCCACGTGGTGCGGCGCAGCCCGCCAGGGATGCGTTCTTTCAGGTCGGCCTGCGCGTCGTACGAACCGGTGGCGGTAAATAGCACTTTCGACACCAGATCCTCGGCCCCGCCCCCTACCTGACCGGCCCTGCGGCAAGCCCCTAGCGAACACAACATCAGGGCGGCCAGCAGGGTGGGAGCGGGGTTGAGCCTCATCGCTCCAGACCATACGCCCATGGTGAACGGAACGTCCAGACGAATATCCTAGGCGCTGTGGGTGTTCATCACGTCGCTCTGGTGCTGACCGGCCTCCTGCTGGCCGCGCTGAGCCTGCTGGGGCTGTCCCTGCAAGTGGGCTGGCGCAGGGACGCGGCACGCTGGCCGCATCACGCGCTGTTCTTCATCGTGTGTGCGGGCGTGTTGATCTGCGGGGCGCTGGCCTTTGCCGTGGGCCAGCGCTGGTGGGCGCTGCTGCCCGCGCTGGCGCTGCTGCTGCTGATGCCGCGCACCCGTCCGGGCCGCGCGGGCCACTGGCGGCTGGCACTGGTCTGCGCGTTTGCCTACGCCGTGGGAGCGTGGGCGGCGTGGTGAGGTGTCGCGTCGGCGCCGTCAGGTGGGGCAGAGGTCTTTGCCTGGGCTGGTAGCCTGCCCCCATGATCTCTTCGTCCTCTTCTGCCCCGCCGCCCCCGGTGATCGAGGGCATGCTGCGGCGGCGCACCACCAACGGCCCCTTTCGCCCCGATCCGGTCAGCCGTGAACACCAGCATCTGCTGATGCGCGTGGCGCAGGCCGCGCCCAGTCACTTCAACTCCCAGCCGTGGCGCTTCGTGCTGATCGAGAACCCCCAGACCATCGCCCGGGTGGCCGAACTGGCGGGCCAGAGCATGACCGAATTGATCGAGGCCGGGCTGTTCTTCGAGCGTTACCGCCGCTATTTCCGCTTCTCGCAGGCGGAGATGGAGGAAAAGCGCGACGGCATCCACATCGATCACCTGCCGGGGCCTCTCAAACCCTTTACCCGTCAGGTGTTCAGCGACGCGGGCCTCAAGATGATGCGCCAGCTGGGCGTCCCCAGAAAACTGGGCGAGGACAACCGCAAGCTGGTGGCCGGCAGCCCGCTGCTACTGGCCGCGCTGCTGGACAAGACCGAATACCGTCCTGGCGAGCTTTCGGGGTTTTACAGCGTGTTCGGGCTGGGCGCGGCCATTGAGAACATCTGGAACGCCGTGGGTTCGCTGGACATGGGCATCCAGTTCGTCAGCACACCCGCCGAGATTCCGCGCCACTGGCAGGCAGTCAAGGAGTTGCTGGCCGTGCCGGACGATCTGGAATTGATGGCCCTGTACCGTCTGGGGTATCTGCCCCAGGAGCACAGTCGCCCCACCATTGACTGGAGCAGCCGCCACCGCAAACGCCTGGAGCAGTTCGTGTCCCGCGAAAGCTGTGCGGTGCCAGAGGTGGAAACGGCCTGAACCCTTCAAACCGGTCCGGACCAATTCTCTGGACATGCTCAACCCGGCCCTATCCCTGCTGACCTCAAGAGGCGCAGACTCCCGAACGGAGGAATCACCCATGACCGACAAATCAACCACCACCGAACAACCCAGCGCGGCCAACAGCGGCACTTTCCAGATCGGCGGTGACCTGAGCGTCAATCGCCTGGGCTTTGGCGCCATGCGGATCACCGGCGACGGCATCTGGGGCGATCCCGCCGACCCCGAGGGCGCGATGGAGACCCTGCGGCACCTGCCCGAACTGGGCGTGAACCTGATCGATACCGCCGACAGCTACGGCCCTGCGGTCAGCGAGGAACTGATCCGCGAGGCGCTGCATCCCTATGACACGGTGGTCATCGCCACCAAGGCCGGGCTGACCCGCACCGGCCCCAACGTCTGGACGCCGGTGGGCCGCCCGGAGTACCTCAAGCAGCAGGCATACATCTCGCGCCGCCGCCTGGGCGTGGACCGGATTGACCTGTGGCAGCTGCACCGCATTGACCCCAACGTGCCGCGTGACGAGCAGTTTGGGGCCATCCGCGAGCTGATGGACGAGGGCGTCATTCGCCACGCTGGACTCTCGGAAGTGAGTGTGGAGGAAATCGAGGCCGCCCGCGAGGTCTTTCCGGTGTCCACCGTCCAGAACCTCTACAACCTTGTCAACCGCAAATCCGAGGACGTGCTGGACTACTGCGAGCGCGAGAACATCGGCTTTCTGCCGTGGTTCCCGCTGGCGGCGGGCAATCTTGCCAAGGAAGGCAGCGTGCTGGACGAGGTGGCCAGGCGCTTGAACGCGACGCCCTCGCAGGTGGCGCTGGCCTGGGTGCTGAAGCGCAGCCCCGTCATGCTGCCCATTCCCGGCACCGGCAAGCTGCGCCACCTGGAGGAAAACGTGGCCGCGGCCAGCCTGACCCTGACCGACGAGGATTTCAGGAAGCTCGACGAGGTGGGGCAGGCCGAGTGGGAGAAGAACCAGAAGTAGGGGCGAGCCCGGCGCATAAGGTCAGAGCGTGGTGTGGGTCAGCTTCCACGTTTTGCTCACCCATAGACACTTCCCCCTGACCTTTCGCGCCACAATGCCCGGATGAGTTCTGCCGCCTCACTGCCCGTTCTGCGTTCCCTGGTGACCGGGACACCCCCGTACCGCGTTCCCCAGAGAGAGATTCAGGCTGCCGCACGCACCCTGTTTCCCCGCATGGCGGCGCGCCCCCATCTGCTGGACGTGTTCAGCAACGCGCAGATCAGCTCGCGTGCGCTGGCCCGTCCACTGGAGTGGTATCTGCAGCCACGCGGCTTCGGTGAGAAGAACGCGGTGTTCATCGAGGAAGCCCGCGCACTGATCACCCGCCTGGGAGCGGAGGCGCTGGCGCGGGCCGAGCTTCGGCCAGCAGACGTTGACGCGGTGATCGTGGTCAACACCAGCGGCCTCAGCACGCCCAGCCTGGACGCGTGGCTGATCGAATCGCTGGGCTTGAACCGTCAGGCTGTGCGGCTGCCGATCTGGGGCCTGGGGTGTGCGGGCGGCGCGGCGGGGCTGGCGCGGGCCGCCGATTTGGTGCGCGCAGGTTTCCGGAGGGTGCTGTATGTGGCGGTGGAACTGTGCAGCCTGACGCTGGTCAAGGGGGACGAGTCCAAGAGCAATTTTGTGGGCACGGCCCTGTTCGCCGATGGCGGCGCAGCCCTGGTCGTCACGGCTCCGGACGTGCCCGGCCCAACGGCGCTTCTGTCCCTGCACGGCGCGTACAGCACCCTGATTGAGAAGAGCGAGGACATCATGGGCTGGGACGTGGTGGATGAAGGTCTGAAAGTGCGTTTCAGCCGTGATATTCCCACCCTGGTACGCGGCATGATGCGGGAAAACGTGGCTGGTGCGCTCGCCAGCCACAGCTGGATGCGGGAGGACGTGAACACGTTCGTGGTCCACCCGGGCGGCGTCAAGGTGCTGGCCGCTTACGAGGAAGCCCTGAGCCTCCCGCCGGGTGCCCTGAACAGCAGCCGCAAGGTGCTGTGCCATCACGGCAACATGAGCAGCGCCACCGTTCTGTTCGTGCTGGAAGAAACGCTGAAGGCCGGAGCGCAGGGCAGGGTGATCCTGAGCGCAATGGGGCCAGGCTTCAGTGCGGAACATGTGCTCATGGAATTGTAAAAAGAAGGACCCCCGAGACTCTCAAGCTATCGGGGGTCCTCAGCGTGGTTGCCGTGCTCTAGATTTTCTCGTCCGCATCCACGGTTTTATCCGGGTCAGCTGGAGCGCCGCTGGCGGGCAGGCCGTCTTTCAGGCCGCCGAAGCTGCTGGGATTGATCGCGTCGCCGCCCTGCGACTGGGCGCGGGGATCGAGAGTGCTGGCCACCTGCTGCGTGGTGGCGGTGGTGGCGCCGTCCCCGGCATGCCTGTCGCTCATGGCGTCTACCACACCCTGCGATTCCGATTTGCTGGGGGTCTTGGGTGTTCCAGTGTCCCACTTGTCGTTGGTCTGCACATCGGTCTGTGCAACGTTTGCCTCGGCCTGTGACTGTGGCTTGCCTTCTCCCATCTGGATTCCTCCCTGGTGGCGCGCTGAGACCGGCAGTTACGAGCGCTGGTTGGGGTTTTTCAGGGTGTCAGTGCCGATGACGCTCTCCGGCAGATTCTCTACCTGCTTCGCCTTTTCCTGCATGCCCGTTTTCTGCACATCTTTGATGTCGCTCAGATCATTGGTGTCCTTGACGCCGCCCTGCGGGCTGTGGCCTTCCTGGGCGGGGTGCGCGGTCTGACTACTCTCGGGTTTCCCTTCTCCCATGATGGAACCTCCTGAAGTTGAGTGGCTCCAGGCTAGGGGAGGCAGAGGGGGCGGTGGTGCGAGGCGGGTTTAGAAGGCGTTGGCGAATTGGCGAGATGTTCCCAGCGCCGTGAGGACCTGAATCACAAAAGCCCTCCCCGATTCGGAACGGAAAGGGCCAGTGACGCAGGCGGGCACTTACAGTCGGTGTCCCAGCAACCGCAGCCCCATGAACACCACAAAGACCGTGCCACCCTCGTGTGCCACCACGCCCAGCGGCAGCGGAATATGCCCGGCCACGGCCAGCGGCGCGATGATCAAAATAACCCCGAAGGCGAAGGCCAGGTTCATGAACACGGTGCGGCGGGCGTCCCTGGCCAGCCTCACGGCCCCGGCCAGCTTGCCCAGATCGTTTTTCATCAGGACCACGTCGGCGCTTTCAATCGCCACGTCGGTGCCGCTCGCCACGGCAATGCCCAGATCGGCGCGGGCCAGGGCCGGGGCGTCGTTCACGCCGTCGCCCACCATCGCCAGCGGGCCGGGCAGCTCGCTCATGATCCGCAGCTTGTCCTCCGGCAGCAGTTCGGCGCGGTACTCGCTCAGGCCGGTCTCGTGGGCCACGGCCCGGGCCACCTCGGCCCGGTCTCCGGTCAGCATCACCTGATGGGCCACGCCCGCCTTCCGCAGGCCCGCGATGGCGTCGGCAATGCCAGGGCGCAGGGTGTCGGACACACCCATGACGGCCACCACCCGCTGGCCCCTGCCCACGATCACAGTGCTGCTGCCCGCGGCATTCAGCTCGCGCAGTGCCGTGTCCTGAACGGGCGTCAGGCGGGCCCCCTCCCGTTCCATCAGGCGGAGGTTGCCGGCCCAGACCCGCTCAACACTGCCGCGCTCGCCGCTGTCCACCTCGGCCTCGATGCCCATGCCTGGGATGGCCTGCGCGTTACGAACGGGGATGGGGGCAGCGCTCCGTGCCCGCGCCGCCGTGACCACCGCCTGCGCGATGGGATGCTCGCTGTGGCGTTCCAGCCCGGCGGCCAGGGCCAGCACCCCCAGTTCGTCGTCGGCCACCACGCGGGCCACGGTCATCCTCGCCTGGGTCAGCGTGCCGGTCTTGTCGAAGGCCACCGTCTTCACGCGGGCCAGGGCGTCCAGCGCCGCGCTGCTCTTGAACAGCACCCCGCCACGCGCCGCCGCCGCCATCGCGCTGAGCATCACGGCGGGCGTGCTGATGACCACCGCGCAGGGACTGGCCACCACCATGAAGGTCATGGCGCGGTACCACGAGTCGTCCACCGACAGCTTGAAGCCGTAGCGCAGCAGCACGAACACCAGGGGCACCAGCACCAGCACGGCGGTGGCGTAGGGGCTCTTCCAGCGCTCGGTAACGGTCTCAGTGCGGCTCTTGGCAGTCTGCGCCTGTTCCATCAGGGCCACCAGGCGGGCCAGGGTGCTGTCTCCCGCCGGACGAAGCACCTCCGCCTCCACGCTGCCGTTCAGGTTGACGGTGCCGGAGGCCAGTTCCGCGCCCACCGCCTTGTCGATGGGCAGGCTCTCCCCGGTGATGGGCGACTCGTCCACCGCCGTTTGCCCCAGGGTCACCCGCGCGTCAGCGGCAATGCGTTCGCCGGGCTTGAGCACCAGCACGTCGCCGATCTGGATCTCACCCAGCTCGCACCAGCGCTCGCGCCCGTCGCGGCGCACCGTTGCGCCTGCCGGATTCAGGTCCATCAAGGCGCTGATGGCGTGTTTGGTGCGGCCCATCGCCCAGTCCTGCAGGGTGTTGCTCAGGGAGAACAGGAACAGCAGGATCGCGCCGTCCGCCGCCTGCCCGATGCTCGCCGCGCCCAGTGCCGCCACCACCATCAGCAGGTCCACGTCCAGCTTTCTTTCCACGAACAGGCTGCGCAGGGCCTCGCGCCCGGCAGGGATGCCCCCGGCCAGGTAGGCGACGAGGTAGCCGGCCCACATCACGAAGGAATTGTTGATCAGGGACTGGTCCGCTGCGCCCACCAGCAGGCCCAGCAAGGTCAGACCGGTCATGACGATGGCGAAGCGCAGTTCAGGGGAAAGATTGAACCGGGGCTGGCGGGTGGCCGTGGCAAGACGAGTGGACGTGGCTGAATGGGGGGTGGTCATGGAGCCTCCTGACAGAGAATCCTTAACAGGAATAATTCTCAATAAGCCATTCTATCCTCCGACTCTCCCAAACTCAACGCCCCATCCTGAGCGGAGAAGTCAGGATGAGACGTTGTTTTCCGCGTGCTGGCCTGCTGCTTTGCTCAGGGTGTACGCTCAGTCATGGGACGATTGCTGACGCTGACCCTGGCTGCTGCCGTCACCTGGGCGGCGGCCAACGAGCGGGTTGGGATTGATCAGGTGCGTTTCTCCACCCACTCGGCGCGCGTCATGGTGTTGAGTTCAGGGGTGCGGGACGGCTCCGGCTTCGGGACGGCCAGCCTGAAGGTGTTCAGCACGGTGACAGGCGCGCAGCTCTACAGCCGCCAGCAGACGACGGACGCCGCACCCAACACGCTGCGCTGGAAGCTGCTGGTGACGCCGCCCACCCCGGTCACCCTAGCAGCGTATGGACTGACGCCTGGAGCGGTCTCTTCCGCGAAGTACGACAAGGTCTACCCCCAGCCCTTCCCGCAGTGGAGCGACGGTCTGGGAGCGGGGCAGGTCGGTACCACGCCGGTGGCGCTGTGGTCCGTGCCAGTGCCGATCAAACTCCGCGTGTATGCCCTGCCCTCCACCTGCCCGTACGGCGATCTGCTGGGGCCGGGGGACGTGCCTGCCGGGTTCAGCCTGACCGTGAACACCCAGACCATTCACCGTGACGTGACCCTGCCCGCAGACCGCCAGTGCGCCGCCCGTTACTCGCTGGAGCGCGTGGACGTGCGCGGCAACCGGGTGTTGGTCACCGTGCGCGCCTACGGGCCGGGTTTCGAGGGGCCGGACGCTACCCCCATCTTCATTGCGGCGACGCTGAACTAAAAACGGCTACACCTGCCCCGCAACCCCTTGCATCAGCGCCCGCATGGCGTCCAGTTCCTCGGCATTGATGGCGTGTCCCAGGCCAGGGAACACACGGGCGTCCACCGCCGCGCCGCGTGAACGCAGCAACTCCGCGCTGGCCTGAAAACGGTCCAGCGGAATGTGGGCGTCGTCCGGGGCATTGCCCATGAAGACTGGCAGGCCACCCAGATCGCCCGTCTCGCCCAGCGTGATCAGCGCGCCGCTGAGGGCCACCACCCCGCCTAACCTCGCCCGGTTGCGGCTGGCGTATTCCAGCGCCAGGCAGGCGCCCTGGCTGAAGCCGCCCAGCACCACGTTCTGCGCCCCGATGCCCTGAGCTTCCAATTCGGCCAGCAGGGCGTCTATCGTCGCCAGCGCGGCGTCCAGCTGCGGCTGGTTCTGTTCCACTGGCGCCAGAAAGGACTGTGGATACCAGCTGTTCCCCTCGGCTTGCGGGGCCAGGTAGGTAAAGGCGCTCAGGTTCAATTCTGTTTCCAGCGACAGGATGTCCTGCGCCGACGCCCCCCGCCCATGCAGCAGGATGGCCGCCACGCGTGCCTGTCCCAACGGGCGTCCGGCGGTGAAGACCTGAATGCCCGAGGCTGGTGTTTCTTCCACTCCTGCCGGAGCCGTTTCCAGGTTGCGCGTCCCCAGCGTCACGCCGTATTCGGGGCTGACGATGCGCGGCAGGTGGGCCTCAATGGTCGGGCGGCGGGCCTCGTACCACGTGGGCAGCCGCAGGTGCTTGCCCAGCTCGTCCACAGGCTCGTCGTCGGGGAAGCCGGGGGCGTCGGTGGCGATCTCGAACAGAATGCCATTGCCCTCACGGAAGTAAATGCTATGAAAGTACTGGCGGTCCTGGACGGGTGTGGGGCGGTAGCCTGCCGCCGTCAGTTGCCCCAGGTACGCTGCCTGTTGCTCGTCATCACGGGTCCTCAGCGCGACGTGATGCACGCTGCCTGCCCCGAATGAGCCACGTGCCCCGGTGGGCCGTTCCACCACGTCCACGTAGAGGCCCACGCCCGTGCCCCCGTCGTCATCGCCGCTGCCCCGGAAGCGGGTGCGCGGTCCCTGGGCGTCGTCCTCCGTACCGACCTCCGTGAGGCCTAGCTGCCCCACCAGCAACTCGCGCACGGCCCCGGTGTCGCGCACCCAGCCGGTGACCGAGTGGAAGCCGCGCAGCGCGTGCTCGTGGGGAACCGGAGAACCGGGCCAGTCCTCGACGGGCGCGCCGTCCTCGAACACCAGTTCCACCCATGTTCCGTCCGGGTCATCCACGGTGAGCACCTTGTGCCCGAAGCGCTGGCTCCCGCGGACTTCCAACCCCAGCCCGGTCAGGCGGCCCAGCCAGAAGTCGTAGGAGGCAGTGGGCGCGCTATAAGCCGTTGCCACCACCTCGCCGTTGCCGCGCACGCCGCGCCTGGCATCAGGCCAGGGAAAATGGGTCATGATCGTGCCCGGCTGTCCGGTGCGGTCGCCGTAGTACAGGTGATAGGTGCCAGGATCATCAAAATTCACCGTCACCTTGACCATGCGCTGCCCCAGCACGCGGGTGTAGAAGTCAATATTGCGTTGCGGATCGCTGGCCATCACCGTGACGTGGTGCAGGCCCTGCACCGGGGAAATGGAGCCGGAGGGGGAAGGGTTCATGGTCAGATAATAGATTAACGTTAAACGATATTCAAGCGCAGTCCGGGCATTTCCTGAGGGACGCGGAGGAAGGGCCTGTCCAAGACGGATCATCCGGCTTTTCCCATCCGGGGGCAGCACGTTTCGAGGCATTTGTTGTAGGAGGTCGTATGACGGCCCAGGACAGCTGCCGGAGGATTCGACTCGTCCCCAGCGGCTCCTTAATGACCTACATTTATTTGACGTTCCAGACGGCGTTCGTCAAGTTGCGCTGATGATCCCAGGACTCATAAGTGCAAGCCTCTTGCCTTAAACCAGGCCCTTGGCCAGGAACACGGCCACCAGTCCCGCCAGCGCCAGCAGCGCGGCCACGCTCAGGCGACGGTCACGGTTCCAGGCTGCCACTGCCACCCACAGGGCCGCCAGCACCGGCACCGCGCCGATCCAGGCCACACCGGCAGCCGCCAGATCAGGAAACAGCACGCCGACAGCCAACAGCGCCACGCCCACCCAGAATCCAGCGGGATACAGCCAGGACGGCAATCCAGCAATTTCAGATTGCGGCCCGGTCATGCGTTACCCCAGTATTTCCACAGCAATTGCACAGCGGTAAAGATCAGCAGCAGACTGAACACCAGTTTCAGGCGGTCTGCCGGAATACGGCTTTGCAGGCCAGCCCCCGCCCGCGCGCCGATCAGCACGCCCAGCGCGACACCGGCGGCCAGACGTAGATCCAGCAGTCCCCCCGCCTGATAGACCAGCGCGTTGCCCACGGCGGTCAGGCCCATGATGAAGGTGCTGGTGGCAATCGCCTGACGGATCGGCAGGCCCGCCATCAGATTCAGGACGGGCACCTGCACCGTGCCGCCGCCGATGCCCAGCAGACCGCTCATGATTCCGGCGAAGGTCATGGCAGGGGGCACCATGCGGCTGGGTTCGCGTTCGACTTCCACCCGCTTGAGGCCGCGCAACAGGTTGTAGGCTGAGTACAGCAGCAGCGCGGCGAACACGGTAGCCACGGCTTGTGCGGGCAGCACCAGCCCCAGGAAACTGCCCACTGCCCCGCCCACGATGGTGTATGGCGAGAGCAGGTAGCCGGTGCGGGCGCGTACTAGACCTCGTTGCAAGTACGCGGCGGCCCCACTGAGGCCCACTGCCAGCACCCCGATCTGACTGATGGCCACCGCCTGCCCGATGGTGATCTCCTGCCCGAAGCGCGGCAGTACAAATTCCAGTGCGGGAACCACCACCACGCCGCCGCCCAGGCCCAGAATTGCGCCCAGCACCCCGGCCAGCAGGCCCACGCCGATCACAGCCAGCGTCACGGCAGAAATCATCGTTGTCTCACGGGCCAGAGGCTAACACGGGCAGGGGACGCGGGCGTGCAAAATGCGATCAACCTCAACTCCATCATAAGGGCGCGGCCCGATGTCCTGTGCAGGGGCCGCGCTGGTCAGAACAGGTTTCCTAGCGGCTGATTTGGAAGATGTGCTGCGCCACGTCGAACAGGCCGGGCGTTACCTGATTTGTTGTCCGGCTGGCGGCATGACCTTCTTTAAACGAAGCCTTCAGAGCGGTGGCGGCCAGGGTCTTGGCCCTGACCTTGAAGGCTTCCCACGTCGCCCCGGAGGGAACGGTGTCGCTGACCTGAATCAGGATCACCTCCACCTGCTGTCCAGGCTGGTTGCTGGCAGTGAAAATGGCCCCCACACCCTCAAAGGCAAGGCTTCCCTCGTACAGTTCCAGCGCGTCATTGTCGTCCGCGCCGACAAAGTAGATTTTGTCGTCCCCGCTGGTGTTCAGCGTGAAGCCTGTCTCGAGCTTGCCTGCCGCTGAGATGGGACCGAGCAATGCAAAGCCCAACCTGTCGCCAGGCTGATCAGAGCCGGCAACTAGGTTGACATACGCGCCAGTAGCCACGGTTCGCCCCTGATTGACCACCTCGTCATCGAAGACCACCACGCCGTTATCGATGAGTTCTCCAGTGGTTGCGTTACCGATCCCCCAGCCCCAGACCCCCTGATACAGCGTCTCGCCGGATGGAGTGACATTCACCGCGATCGTCTTGCTGTCCTGCCCTACGTTTCCGGCAGCGTCGTAAACCTTGGCAGTGTAAGTGACGTTGCCGTTGTTCGCCGTACTGACTGTATCGGCGGTGGTGTACGGCGAAGTGCTATCGGTATTCACCAGCGTGCTGCCGCGGTAGAATTCCACTTTGGTCACGCCCACGTTGTCGGCGGCGGTGGCGCTTAGATTAACCGTCGTGCCGCTCTGCGAAGCGGTCAGGGTGACGGTGGGGGCAGTGAGATCGCTGGCCGGCTGGGGACTGCCGCCGCAGGCGGCGAGCAACAGGGCAGAGCCGATCAAGGGCAGAAAAAGTTTCTTCACTGACGCAGACTAGGGTGGCTTGATCGCGGGCAGGAGAAGATTTGCATTCCTGTGCTGGGCCTGTCTAGTCTTCCGCGCGCCACCATCCGTCCTGCGGTGCCGCCGGCATGGCCCGTTTGTGGCGGGTGTTCAGGTACATTCGTTCCAGACGCTGGGCTACCTCCGGGGCCACCTCGTGGCCCTCCAGGTAGTCGTCGATCTGGGGGTAGGTCAGGCCCAGGGCCACCTCGTCAGGCAGACTGGGGCGGTCATCTTCCAGATCGGCCGTGGGCACCTTGCGCCAGGTGTGTTCCGGCGCACCCAGATGCTGCAGGAGCTGCGCGCCCTGACGTTTGCTCAGGCCGGTTAACGGGGTCACGTCCACGCCGCCGTCGCCGTACTTGGTGTAGAAGCCGGTGATGGCCTCGGCGGCGTGATCGGTGCCTACCACGAGCAACCCTTCCTGTCCGGCCAGCGCGTACTGGGCCACCATGCGTTCGCGCGCCTTGATGTTGCCTCGCACGAAGTCCCGCAGGGTTTCCCCGGTGGCGGCGCGGGCGGCTTCCGCGCTGGCGTCTGCCGCCGCCTTGATGTTCACGGTCAGGCAGCGGTCCGGATGGATAAATTTCAGCGCGAGTTGAGCGTCGGCCTCATCGGCCTGCACGCCGTAGGGCAGGCGCACCGCGGTGAACGTTGTCTCCTGCCCCGCCTCCCGCAGCCGCTCGGCAGCCAGCTGACACAGTCGCCCGGCCAGCGTGCTGTCCTGCCCACCGCTGATGCCCAGCACGAAACCGGATGCGGGCGTGCTTTGCAGGTAGTCGGCCAGGAAGGCCACGCGCCGCTCAATTTCCGCAGCCGGATCGATCTCGGGCTGCACGTGCAATTCGCGGCGAATGCGCTCACGTAAGGAGGCGGGATCCGTCCTGGTCATGGCCCGAGTATCGGGGAGGGGCCGGGTGCAAGCCAGATGGCCGGGCTTGAGGCTTCCGTCATTTTCAGAGAATCTTCACGCTGGGGGCGCGGTGTGAATCAGGGCAACGGACAAGTGGGGCGCACCCCGTAGACTCTCGCCGTGACCTCCTCTATTTCCTCGGGCGCTGCGTCTGCCGGGCAGACCATCGACAGCGCAATCGACGCCCTGGGGCTCGGCCGCTTCCAGTGGCGTCTGCTGGCGATTTGCGGCCTGACCTGGGCCGCCGACGCGATGGAGGTGCTGCTGGTGGGCTTCGCTCTGCCCGGGATCAGCGTGGCCTTCGGGCTGGAGCGCGGCTCCGCTGAGGCCACTGGCCTGCTGAGCGCTACCTTCGCGGGCATGCTGCTGGGAGCGCTGTTCTGGGGCTGGCTGGCGGACCGTATTGGGCGGCGCACGGTCTTCCTGACCACCGTGGCGCTGGGCGTGGTGTTCGGGGTGCTGGGGGCCTTTGCGCCGTCGGTGGCGCTGCTCACGGCGCTGCGTTTCCTGACCGGTTTCGCCATCGGCGGCACGCTACCGGTGGATTACGCGATGATGGCCGAGTTCATTCCAACCGCGTGGCGTGGCCGCTTTCTGGTGTACCTGGAGAGTTTCTGGGCGCTGGGCACGGTGCTGGTGGCGGCGCTGGCGTGGTTCCTGAGCGCCGCCCTGCCCACCGCCGAGGGCTGGCGCTGGCTGCTGGGGCTGGCTGCGCTGCCCGGTGTGCTGGGCCTGCTGGCGCGGCTGGGCGTGCCGGATTCGCCGCGCTCGCTGCTCGCGCGCGGGGACACGATGGGCGCGCGGCGAGCGCTGGAGCGGGTGGCCCGCGTCAATGGCGTCGCGCTGGCGGCCTCGCCGCTCCTGGCGCCGCCGCCCACCCATCGCGTTACGCCCGCCGCCCTGTTTTCGGGTGTCCTGGCCCGCCGCACGGGGTTGTTGGCGCTGATCTGGTTCGGCTTGAGCCTGGGCTACTACGGCATCTTCTCGTGGCTGCCCAGCTTCCTGAAGGCCGGGGGGCTGGAACTGGGTGAGGTCTACCGCACCACGCTGCTGCTGGCGCTGGCGCAGGTGCCCGGCTACCTGCTCGCGGCGTGGCTGGTGGAGCGGGTAGGCCGCCGCGTCACGCTGAGCGGCTTTCTGGCGTTCGGCGCTCTGGGGGCCTTGCTGTTCCTGATCGCAAGCACACCCACCGCCGTGCTGCTGGCGCTGGCGCTACTTTCCGCCGCCCTGTTGGGGGCGTGGGGAGCGCTGTACGCCTACACCCCCGAGCTGTTTCCCACGTCGCTGCGCACCACCGGGATGGGCTTTGTGAGCGGCATGGCCCGGGTAGCCAGCGTGCTGTCGCCCGGAGTGGGGGCGCTGCTGCTCACGGGCAACCTGGAGGCGGCGCTGGGCCTGTTCGCCGCGCTGTTTGCGGTAGCCGCTGCCTGTGCGTGGGCCATCGGCGCCGAGACGCGTGGCCAGCAGTTGCCCGAGGTGGTGGGATGATCCCGGCACCCGTCCGCCCCTCCGCATTGCTGACCGACCTCTATCAGCTCACCATGATGCAGGGCTACTTTGCCAGCGGACTGCACACGCAGACGGCGGTGTTCGATCTGTTCTTCCGAAAATTGCCCTACCAGGGTGGTTATGCAGTCTGGGCCGGGCTGGAGGAGATGCTGGACACCCTGGAGACCCTGCATTTTACGGAGGACGAACTGGCGTACCTGGACACCCTGGGCCTGTTTCGCCCTGACTTTCTGGCCGCCCTGCGTGACTGGCGGTTCTCCGGTCAGATCGACGCCTTCGCTGAGGGCCGCGTCGTCTTCGCGCACGAGCCCCTGCTGACCGTCACGGCCCCGCTGTGGGAGGCGCAGCTCATCGAGACCATGCTGCTCAACACCCTCAATTTTCAGACCCTAGTGGCGACCAAGGCGGCCCGCTGCGCGCTGGTGGCGGCGGCCAGCCCATTTGGGGGCGAGGTCATCGAGTTCGGCACCCGCCGCGCCCAGGGCCCGGACGGCGCGCTGAGTGCGGCCCGTGCGGCCTTCGTGGGCGGGGCCACGGGAAGCAGCAACGTGGAGGCCGGCCAGCGGTTCGGCCTTCCCCTGACCGGCACGCACGCCCACGCCTGGGTGGAGAGCTTCGAGGACGAGCTGAGCGCCTTCCGGGCCTATGCGCGGGTTTATCCGGACAGCACCACGCTGCTGCTGGACACCGTGGACACCCTGAGCAGCGGCCTGCCGAATGCCCTGACGGTGGCCCGCGAACTGCGCGCGGCGGGCCACGAACTGCGCGGCGTGCGGCTGGACAGCGGCGATCTGGCCTACCTGTCGCGGACTATCCGTGCCGCGCTGGACGGAGCCGGATTCGGTGACGTCAAGATTGTCGCCAGCAACGATCTGTCCGAAGGGGTCATTGCCGGGATCATCGCGGAGGGTGGACGGGTGGACGTGTACGGCGTTGGGACGCAACTGGTGACGGCGGGCGGGCCTGGGGGCGGGGCGCTGGGTGGCGTGTACAAGCTGACGCAACTGAACGGCCAGCCGCGCATGAAGCTGACCGGTGATCCCGTCAAATCCAGTCTCCCCGGGGTCAAGCGGGTGTGGCGCGGGGTGGACGGCACCCGGGATGGGGACAGCACCTTTGCCTGGGACGTGCTGACCCTGGGGGACGAGCCGCAGCCGGGGCAGACCGTCACCGACCCCACTAATCCGCTGCGCGCGGCCCGCCTGCCCGCCACGCTGCAATGGGAGGACGCCCGCCAGCCTGTGATGCGGGCGGGCAAGCGCACCCAGCCTACGGCCCCGCTGACTAATATTCAGGCCCGCGCCCGTCAGGAACTGGCCCGCCTGCCCGCCGAGACGCGCCGTCTGCTCAACCCTCATGTCTACCGCGTCAGCCTGGGCGCGGACGTGTCGGAGCTGCGCGATACGGTCAGCGCGCACCTGCGGGGCAAGGCGGGATGACTGGGCTTGTGGGATGACTGGGATGGACGGCGCGGTGTACGTGGGCCGTTTCCAGCCTCCACACGCCGCGCATGTCGGCAGCGTTCTGCAGGCATTGAACCGCGCCCCGCAGGTGCTGGTCCTGATGGGCAGCGCCAATCTGGCACGCAGCGTCCACAATCCCTGGAGCGCCCCTGAACGCATGGGCATGCTCCGCGCCGCCCTGCACGCCAGTGGGGCCGAACTTCGACGCGTGACCTTCCGCCCGCTGCGCGATCACTTCGACGCCGAACGCTGGGCGGCGGCGGTCCGAGGTCAGGCTGCCGCCGTGTTCGGCCCGGCAGCGGCGTTGGCCCTCGTGGGCTTCGAGAAGGATGTGAGTAGCGCCTACCTGCGCTGGTTTCCCGGCTGGTCCCGGCTGAACGTGCCTCAGACGGCGGGACTGAACGCCACGGATCTGCGCCGCGCCTTGTTTGAGGGCCTGCCGCTCCCCGCCGGGGTTCCTGAGACCGTTCAGGATTTCCTGGAAACGTTCACCCGCACCCCTGCCTTTACCCGCCTTCAGGCCGAATGGCAGGCGGTGACGGCGGCCCGCGCCGCCCTGCCGCCCGGCGCCCGGCTGATAGAGGAGCGCTGGCTCCATCGGACCGGGCAGAGGGTTGCCCTTCACACCCGCACCGGTCCCATTGGGGCGGGGCTGTGGGAACTGCCGGGACAGGTGTTGCCGCCCGGCGAACGCCCCCGCCCTGGAGCGCAGGCGGTGTTCGATCATCCGGCCCGCGCGCTGGTGGCCCCGACTGCCGCGCATATCTACTCGGGCGCGCCGCCACCTGCTTTTGCCTCCCGCCCCGTTGCGCTGACCACGGCACTGGCCCGTCCCCGCCGGTTTTTCGAGGACCATCACGTCATTCTGGCGCGGCTGCTGGGGGTTGGATAGGGCGGTTGAGGCTCAGCGCGTCTACAGCAACACCACGTCCACCGTGTCACCGGTCTCCACCGCCCCCCCTTCCGGCACGATGACCAGTGCGTCGGCGTCACTCAGCGAGCGCAGGATGCCGCTGCCCTGCTGCCCGTAGTCGTGGACCTCGCCGTCCCGAATCACGCCGCGCCAGAAGGCGGTCTTGTCCTTCAGACCTCGGAAGGGAGTGGCGGCGCGCAGCTTGAGGCTCTGCACCGGTTGCCCGGTCAGCGCAGGCCGCACGACGACGTGAAAGACCACCAGACTGCTGACCGGATTCCCAGGCAGGCCGAACACTGGCAGCCCGTTCCAGCCGCCCAGGATCGCCGGACCGCCAGGGCGCATCCGCACTTTCCAGAAGGCCACCCTACCGCGCTCGATCAGCAGGTCCCGCATGAAGTCGTACTTGCCCATGCTGACGCCGCCGCTGGTGAGCAGCACGTCCGCGCCGCCCGCGCCCGCGATGGCCGCCTGCAAGGACGCCGGGCTGTCCGGGGCGTGGCCCAGTTCGCTGACCTCGCAGCCACTCTCACGCAGCATGGCCGACAGCCCGGCGCGGTTGCTGTCGTAGACCTGACCCGGCTGCAGGACTGCGCCCGGCTCGATCACCTCGTCGCCGGTGGACAGCAGCGCCACGCGCAGTTTGCGCCGCACCGGCACCTCCGCGTGACCCAACGCGGCGGCCAGGGCCACCCGTGGGGCGCTCAGACGCAATCCGGCGCGCATGATCACCTCGCTCGCACGAAAGTCGCCGCCCTCGGGGCGCACGTCGCCGGGAAAGGCCGGGCGCCTGAGCAGAACGTGTTCGGGACCGTTGTCCTCCAGTTCCTCGACCGGGCAGATGGCGTCCACGCCTGCGGGCAGCGGCGCGCCCGTGTAGATCCGCACGCACTCGCCCGCGCTGACCTGGCCCCCAAATGGCACCCCGGCGCGGCTTTCCCCCACCAGCTTCAGGCGCACCGGCGTCCCAGGACTGGCCCCCAGCGTGTCGGCCTCGCGGGCGGCGATTCCGTCCAGGGCACTCTCGGTGGCGCTGGGGTGACTGACCAGAGCCTCCAGATCGGCGGCCAGGGTCCGGCCCAGCGCCCTGTTCACGGGCACGGTCTCGGTTTCCAGCCTGGGTAGGAGCGCGGCCAGCATGTCGCGGGCCTCGGCCACGCTGACGTGCATGGGAAAGGTGGGTTGGGACATGCCGCACAGCATAGAGGGCTCCGTCAGGCGGGGAAGCCCTTCCCACCCTCCCGGGCCCAGAACCCACTACCCTGTCCTCATGAAGCTCTACACCAAGACTGGCGACGGCGGCACCACTGGACTGTACGGCGCGGACCGCGTCAGCAAGACGCACCCGCGCGTGGAGGCCTACGGCACCGTGGATGAACTGAACAGTGCCGTGGGCCTGGCGCGCGCGCACAACACCCGCAGCCACAAGCCCGACGCCGCGCTCGACGCCGATCTGGAATACCTGCAGAACGCGCTGTTCGATCTGGGTGCGGACCTCGCCACCCGGCCCGGCACCACCTACGAGAAGAAGATCAGCCGCATCGACGCCGAGGACTCCGCCTTTCTGGAGGCCATGATCGACCGCTATCAGGAGGCCGCGCCGCCGTTTACCGGCTTTGTCCACCCTGGCGGCACGCCCGCCGCCGCAAGCCTGCACGTCGCCCGCACGGTGGCCCGCCGCGCCGAACGCGAGGTCATCCGCCTGCTGGAGGTGGAGGAGGCCAACCGGGAAGTGCAGATCTACCTGAACCGTTTGTCGGACCTGCTGTTCGTGATGGCCCGCGCGGCAAATCAGGCGGCGGGCATCGAGGAACACGCCTGGCTGGTGAAGGGGCGGCGCTAGCAACGCAGGGGAAAGTTCGCTCTACCGTCCGGAGATGACCCGGACAATCTCCTGTGCCCCGGTCTGCGCCTGCTGGATGGTCAGGCCGCCGTACCCCAGCAGCAGGGCATTGGGCACGGCCCCCGCGAAGGTGTAGCTGTCCAGCGTGGAAACGAAGACGCCGCGCCGACCCAGTTCGCCGCTGACCGCCTGTGCCTCCAGCGGTGGCGACAGGTGGAGACAGACGTGAAGCCCAGCCTCGATGCCGCCCAGCATGGCTTGCGGCGAGAGTGGCCCCAATGTGCGGGCCAGGGCATCGCGCACCCCGGCGTGCCAGCGGCGTGTGCGGCGAATGTGCCGGTCCACCTCGCCTGTGCGGAGCAGGTGCAGCACCGCGTGCTGGACGGGCAGTGGATGACCCGAGTCCAGCAGCGTGCGGGCGCGCACCAGCGAGGGCATCAACGCGGGCGGGCCGATCAGGAAGCCGGTGCGCAATCCGGGGCTCAGAACCTTGGACAGCGTGCCCAGGTACAGGACTCGGCCCTGAGCGTCCAGGCTCGCCAGCGTGGGCAGCGGCGGCGCACCGTAACGGAATTCGCCGTCATAGTCGTCTTCCACGATCAGGGCGTCGTGCCTGGCTGCCCACTCCAGCAGGGCCAGTCGGCGCGGTACGCTCATGCGTCCACCCAGCGGGAAGCCGTGGCTGGGGGTCACGTAGGCCAGCCGCGCCGGTGGTATGTCGGGCCTGATGACCGGGCCGTCCACATCCTGCTCCAGCGGTACGATGACGTGTCCAGCGTCCAGGATGGCCTGCCGCGCGGCGCGGTAGCCGGTGAACTCGAACAGCACCCCCGAGCCGGGGGGCAGGGCACGCAGGATCAGGTTCAGCGCCTGCAGTGAACCCGCCGTGACCAGCACGCGCTCCGGCGGGGCGCTCAGCCCGCGTGACCGGGCCACGAACGCCGAGAGTGCCGCGCGCAGCTCTGGTTCCCCCGCCGGATCGCCGTAGTCGCCTGTTACCAGTGTCCGCGCCGCCGCCGCCCACGCCTGCCGCCAGGCCCGCGTGTTCAGCGTGGCGGTCGTCGCCACCCCCACCCGGAAGTGGATGCCTGCCGATCGGTTCGGCCCCTCCACCGGGGCGGGCAGTGGGGGAGAGAACCAGCCGGGTGCGCCGCCCGTGTGGTTTGGCTGTGCAACATTCATCCGTGCAGCACCCGTTTGCGTGGCCCCTTCTGAAACGCGTGTGCCCCGCCCCACCGCCGCTTCCAGCGTGCCGTCGGTCACCAGTTCGGCGTAAGCGTCGGCCACGACGCCGCGTGTCACGCCCAGTTCAGCGGCCAGCGTGCGCGAGCCGGGGAGGAGCAGGCCGGCAGGCAACGTGCCCGCCAGTGCCGCCGCCCGCAATTCGTCGGCCAGTTGTGTGTGAAGCGGTTTCACCGCGCCGCGACTCAGGTTCAGGGCAATCGGCAGAGTGCCCGCAAGTGGACTGTTCTGTTTGGGCAGAAGTGGATCTTCGCGGGGGGCCACCATCCCGGTAGTCTACGGGCATGAACGCTTCGACTCGCCGTCTCCCTGTGAGCTTTCCCCAGCCATGACCGACTTCTACGATCCCCGGCATCGCGACCCGTCCATCAGCCGCCGCCCCCAGAACCGCCAGGGCGACGAATGGATTCGCGCCCTGCTGGCCCGCGTGAGCATCGGGCGGGTGGCCACCGTGTGGCAATCGGTGGACGGGCAGCCCTTCCCTTTTATCACCACGCTGGCCTTCGCCTACCGCCCAGGCGAGCACGACATCGTGTACCACACCAACATTACCGGGCGGCTGTGGGCGAACACCGGGCAGGGGCATCCAGCCACCTTCGAGGCGTGCGAGATCGGGTGTCTGCTTCCCAGCAATTCGCCGCTGGAACTCTCGGTGCAGTACCGCAGCGTCGTGGCGTTTGGCACGGCCCGGCTCCTGACGGAGCGCGAGGAGGCTCGCGAGGCCCTGCGCATCCTCTCCGAACGGGTGTTTCCCGCCCTGCAGATCGGTCAGGAGACCCGTCCGATTCTGGACAGCGATCTGGCGCGCACCAGCGTCTATTCGCTGGCAGTGGAACGCTGGAGCGGCAAGGAGAACTGGCAGCCTGGGGCCGAGCAGACCGACGACTGGCCTGCGCTGACGCCAGAACTGGCCCGTCTCCGCCCCGCCGTGCCCGATGCCGCCGGGAGCAGGCCGTGACCCGTCAGGACGCCTTCCAGCTTTTTCTGCTTTCTGCCGTGTGGGGGATCTCGTTCCTGCTGATCAAGTGGGGGGGCGAGGTCTTTCCGCCGCTGTGGATGGCGCTGCTGCGCTGCGTGTTCGGTGCGGCGGTGTTGTGGATGGCGCTGCGGGTGGGCCGTCACACGCTGCCGCCTGCCCGCCTGTGGAAGCCGCTGCTGCTGGTGGCCTTTTTCAACAATGTGGTGCCATGGACGTTCTTCGCCTGGGGCGAGCAGAGCGTATCCAGCAACATTGCCGCCATCCTGAACGCCACCACGCCGCTGTTCACGCTGATGATCAGCCTGGGCGTGCGTGAGGTCAGCCCCAGTGTCCGCGTGATCCTGGGCGTGCTGATCGGTCTGGGCGGTGTGGGCCTGACCGTGTTCGGCGGCCTGAGTGGTGGTCATGCCTCGGCGCTGGGGGTGACGGTGCTGGCGGCAGCGGGCCTGGGCTACGCGCTGGCGACGGTGATCGCCAAGCGCACGCTGAAGGGCCTGAATCCAGTGGGGCTGGCGACCACCCAGTTGACGCTGGCCGGGTTGCTGCTGCTGCCTGGCGCGCTCCTCGGCCCCGCGCCGTCTGCCCTGACGGCCCAGGCGGCGCTGTCCATGCTGTTCCTGGGCGTGTTCGGCAGCGGCCTGGCCTACCTGCTGTATTACGGGCTGCTGTCGCGTATCTCCAGCACGCAGGTCACGGCGGTCACGTACCTGCTGCCCGTCTGGGGGCTGTTCTGGGGAGCGGTGGCGGGAGAGCGTGTGGGCGTTCTCTCGGTGATCGGCGTGGGCGTCATTCTGGCCGGGCTGGCGCTGCTGAACCTGCGTCCCAGACGGACCCGTCAGCCTGCGCCCGTCTGATCCCGGCGGACGGCTGTCCAATAGGCTGGACACCTTACCGACTTTTCCCCCCACGACGCCTACACTGAGGGCAAACGGAGGCCTGTATGACTGCAATCCCTGACAACAAGACCCACAGCAAATGGCTGGACGCCGAGCTGAAGTACGACAGCGGCGTGTACAACAAGCATGAAGTCGTGATGGTGCGCGGCCTGGGCGCAACGGTGTGGGACGAGAACGGGCGCTCGTACATCGACTGCGTGGCGGGTTACGGCGTCGCCAACATTGGCCACAGCCACCCGGACGTCGTCAAGGCCATTCAGGAGCAGGCGGGCCGGTTGATGATCATGCCCCAGAGCGTGCCCAATGACAAACGCGCCGAGTTTCTGCAGGAGCTGGTGGGCGTGCTTCCGCAGGGTCTGGACCGCGTGTTCCTGTGCAACTCCGGCACCGAGGCGATGGAGGCGGCCAAGAAGTTCGCCATCACGGGCACGGGCCGCAAGCGTTTCGTGAGCATGAAGCGCGGCTTCTCCGGGCGCAGCCTGGGCGCGCTGGCCCTGACCTGGGAACCCAAGTACCGCGAACCCTTCGGCGACGCCGTGGACAACAAGAACGTGGACTTCGTGACCTACGGGAACATCGAAGAGTTGCGTGCCGCCGTGACCGATCAGACCGCCGCCGTGATCCTGGAACCCGTGCAGGGCGAGGGTGGGGTGCGGCCCGGCAGCCTTGAATTCATCCAGGAGGCCCGCCGCATCACCAGGGAGAAGGGTGCGCTGCTGATCATGGACGAGATCCAGACTGGTTTCTGCCGCACCGGCAAGATGTTCGCCACCGAACACTTCGGCGTGACGCCCGACGGCATGACGCTGGCCAAGGCGATGGCCGGCGGCGTTCCCATCGGCGCGTTCGTGATGACTGGCGCGGTGGCCGACCGCATGCCCGCTGGCGGCCACGGCACCACGTTCGGCGGGAACCCGCTGAGCATGGCCGCCGGCATCGCCGCCCTCCGCGCCATGAAGCGCGAGGGCATGGCCGAGCAGGCCCGCGAGAAGGGCGCGTACTTCATGGACCGGCTGCGTGCCATCCAGAGCCCCAAGATCCGCGAGGTGCGCGGCATGGGCCTGATGATCGGTGTGGAACTCAAGGAAAAGAGCGCGCCGTACATCACCGCCTTGGAACACGACGAGGGTGTGCTGGCCCTGCAGGCGACCCCGCTGGTGGTGCGTTTCCTGCCGCCCATCACCATCACGAAAGAACAGATCGACTCGGTGGTGGACGCCTTCGAGCGTGTGTTAAACGGCGTCAACCCCCGTGCCGAGCGCCAAGCCGAACTGGCCGCGCAGGCCGAGGAGAAGCAGAGCGAGTAGGTCCGCTTCGCGGGAAGCAGGCGGCCGGTGCACGCACCGGCCGCCTGCCTTTTTCCGTGTCCGGCTGGGGCGAACACGGGCGGTAACGGTCGAAAGAAACGCGTCAGAGTGTGAAAATCCCTCAGACCCTCCACGGTGAAGCTCCTTACACTGGAACCGTGAAGTTCTGGTTGATGGGTGTATCGGCGACAGTGCTGCTGGGCGGAGCACTGGCGATGGGTGTGGCGGCCAGCTCCGACGAGAAGCTCGCGCCGGGCTTGACGGTGGCGGGTGTAGATGTGGGCGGCCTGACCCGTGCCCAGGCGGTCGCCGCCCTCGGCGAGCGCGCTGCCACGGCGCCACAGGTCACCGTCCGGGCGGGAGACCAGTCGTGGACCCTGGCGGCAGACCAGCTGGGCTGGCACGCCGACGCCGAGACCAGCGTGGCCGCCGCCGAGAAGGTCAGCGCTGCCCGCACCCTGATGGAGCGCGTCAAGGGCATGATCGGCCAGCCGCAGCCGCAGAGCTTTCCCTTGATCGCCGCCGTCGATCCTGCCGCGGCCAAGGCGGCGCTGTCCACCCTGACCGCCAGCCTGAACGCGCAGCCTAAGAACGCCACGGTGGCCTTTGACAAGCAGACCCTGCGGTACGCCGTGACGGCCAAGGACACGCCGGGCCGTCAATACGACGCTGCTGCCGCAGCCACGACCTACGCCTCCGCGCCCACCGCCACCACCATCCAGATTCCGGTCAAGGAATGGAAAGCGCAGCACACCGCCGAAGTTCTGCAGGGCTACGTGGATCAGGGCAATGCGCTGATGCGGTCCTTCGGCGCAACGCTGGCGGGTACGGCGCGCAAGGGCGTGCTGACCCCGCTGCAAGTCGCCAACCTGTACTGGGTCAAGCCGCAGGGCATCGTCGCGGACGAGGCTGCCCTCAAGCGGGCCTTCACCCTGCTGACGGAATTTATCGATCAGCCCGCGCAGAATGCCCGCTTTACTTTCGAGGGCAACAAACCGGTCAAGGTGCCAGAGCAGGCGGGCCGTGTGACCCAGAAATCGGCCTACGCGGCCTTCCGGGCCACGGTGCTGGACCCGGCCAAGACGAGCATGGTGTTCGCCTCCAAGACAGTCCAGCCTGAGCTGACCGCCGCGCAGTTGCCCGACGCCAGCAAGCTGAGTCTGATCCACACCGGCGTCAGCACCTACTACCACAGCAGCCCCGAGCGCCGCACCAACGTCGCCAACGCCGCCGCCAAAGTCAACGGTGCGGTGGTCCCGGTGGACGGTACCTTCAGTTTTCTGAAAGCTCTGGGCGGCATCACCGCCGACAATGGTTTCGTGGGCGGCCTAATCATTAGCGGCGGGCGCACGGTGGACGGCCTGGGTGGCGGGGTGTGTCAGGTCAGCACCACTGTGTTCCGTGCGTTGTACGGCGCGGGGCTGCCCGTCGAGGAACGCAATCAGCACAGCTACCGCGTCGGCTACTACGAGCCGCAGGTGGGCTTCGAGGCCGCCGTCTACGATCCGGGACTGGACCTCAAATTCGCCAATGACACGGGCGGCCCGCTGCTGATCAAGACCATCAACGACGACGCGGCCAGCACCCTGAAGGTGCAGGTCTGGGGCCTCAAGCAAGCGCGCACCGTGACCGTCAGCCCCGCCGTCATCCTCAAGCGCACGCCGCATCCCGCCCCCAAGTACGTGGTCAACCCCAAGCTGCGCCCCGGCTCCAGCAGGCAGGTGGACTGGGCGGCAGACGGCTTCGATCTTTACATCACCCGCACCATCAAGGACGCCAGTGGCGTGCGGATCGACAGGACCAGCACGGTCTACAAGCCCTGGCAGGCGGTGTACGAGGTGGGGCCGAGCTGAACGAGCAACACAATGCAAGCGTGGGCCGGAGGTTATCTCTGGCCCACGCTGCTTCGATAAGCGGGATTATCTGGTGGGTTTGCGGACGGCGGCCATGATCAGCGAGAAGGCGGCGATCACGAAGATGTAGCTGATCAGCGAGGCGGCCGGGCTGAAGGTGGGGCTCAGCACGTCCAACGAGAACTTGTAGATGGCGAAAGGCACCGCCCATCCCATTGCGAAGTACGCGGCGCGGCGCATGAAGTCGCGCGCCACGGCGGCCTGGGGGAAGTAGAACATCGGCACCAGCATGGCCGGGATCAGCAGCAGTTGCGCCAGATAGAACCAGATGGGCAACCTGGCAAAGCCGTATTCCACGCCGCCGAAGATGATGTTCAGCGCGCCGATGACCAGACCCGTGATCAGGGCGGTGCGGGGGAGAAAGGAAGGATTCACGCCTGCCATGCTGCCACAGCGGGCGGGTGGCAACTGTCCGGCGACACGGAAATGACCTCTCCGGTGCCCCGCCTGTTGAAGAGGCCGCCACCGATCCATCCCCATAAGAATGGGAAGCCCGCACCCCCATGTGGCCTGTTCCGGCCTATCATCGGGCCAGATGTCTGATCCTGCCCGTTCTCCGGCCAAGTCCACGGCCCAGCCTGCGGGGCTGCCCGCCGCCGATCCCGCCGCCCTGCCCGATCTGGGCGAGGTCATTCGCGCCGGGGAGTGGCGCCGGGCGCTGGCCGTCTCGCGCCTGAACGGGGCCGGCCCCGACATTCAGGAGGCGCTGGAGGCGGTCTTCCGCTTCCAGGAGACCGTGCGGGCGCGGCGCTACCCGTCGGCCCGCCGGGCCCTGACCGACTACCGCGAGGCGCTGGCCGGGGGGGCCGCAGCCGCCGAACTGAGCGTGCTGCGCCGCGCTGCCGATCCCGACGCGCTGGAGACTGCGCTGAACGCTCTGGTCGCCCACCTGAAGGAGCCGGACCCGGAAGTGCTGGCGGCCGGGCTGGCCCCGGCGCTGGCCCAGCCGCTGACGCGCGCCGAGGCGCTGAACATTCAGGGCGTCCTGCTGGCGTTGCAAGAGGAGAGTATAAGGGCCAGGGCGCTGTTCGAGCAGGCGCTGGAAGCTGATCCGGGGCACTACCGCGCGCTGACCAACCTGGGCAATCTGGACATCGAGAGTGGTGACCACGCCGGGGCCGAGGCCCGCTACCGCGAAGTTATCCGCCTGAACCCCGAGTACGACGGTGGGCACCACAACCTGGGCGTGGCGCTGCGCCGTCAGGGCAAGATGGGCGAGGCGGTACGCTCGATCCGGCGCGGTCAGCGCCTGGGCATGAAACGCTCGCGCGAGGACGCGGACGCCGAGGTCAAGGCGCAGTTCGCGGGCAACCCGCTGTTCAAGGGCATGCGCTGGGTGCTGATCGCGGTGGTAATCCTGATCCTGTTCCTGGCCCTGCGCGGCGCGGTGACCTGAGAACCCTGAAAGAACAGTCCTCCGGGCGGGCGTCGGCTTGATCTGCGCCGCCGACTCACTGCTGGCCAGGGGTGAGCTGAACGGCAGACTGGTGCGCTATAAGCGGGCATGAGCGAATTCATCCTGAGTCCCGGGGGTGCGCGGCGGGTAGACGCCCGTCTGGAACGTGCCGGACTGCTGGACCTGACGATGGAGGAGGCCGGGCGCGCAGTGGCCGACGCCGTGCAGGCCTCGTTTCCGGAGGGCCCGGTTGTGTTGTTGGCGGGTGGCGGGGCCAACGGTGGGGACGCGCTGGTAGCGGCCCGGCACCTGCTGGCGCTGGGCCGGGTGGTGCGCGTGCTGGCGCAACCTGCCAAGCATCCGCTGGCCCGCCTGAACCGCCAACGCCTGCGGGCGGTGGGTGGGGAAACGCAGGCCCTCAATGTGGCCGCCCTGCGCCGCGCCGCCGCTTCCGCCGGGGTGCTGGTGGACGGCTTGTTGGGCACCGGATTCGTGCCGCCGTTGCGTCCGGCCATGGCAGAAGTGATCGAGGCAATGAACGCCGCCCACGGCGCTGGGCTTCCTGTGCTGGCCATCGATCTGCCCAGCGGATTGGATGCCTCCAGCGCGGAGAGGGCAGAAGGGAGTGTGCGTGCTGACGAGACCGTGACCCTGATGGGCTTCAAGACCGCCGTGCTGTTCGGCGAGGCCGCCACGCGGGCAGGCCGGGTGACGCTGGTGCCGCTGCGCGTGCCGCCCGATTGGGTGCGAGAGGAGGCCCTCGCCACCCGCACCGAGGACGCCGAGGTGGCCTCGCGGCTGCCCGTCCGCACCACCGGCGCGCACAAGGGGACGGCAGGACGGGTCTGGATCGTGGGTGGGCATCCTGGCACGGTGGGGGCGGCGGCGCTGGCAGGACTGGGGGCGCTGCGGGCGGGGGCTGGGCTGGTGACCGTCCATTCGCTGGCGGATGTGCCGCTCGTGACGCCTGAATTGATGGTTCAGCGGCATGCGGACTGGGACCAGACGTTGCCCCAGCTGCGCGCCTCCGGTCTGCCCGACGCCGTGGCGCTGGGCATGGGCCTGGGACCGGAGGCCGTGCGGGTGGCCCGTGAGGTGCTGGCCTGGGGAATCCCTACCGTGCTGGACGCCGACGCCCTGCACCCCGAACTGGCGGGCCACGGCCATTCCGAGTGCCTGTGGACCCCGCACCCCGGCGAGGCGGCGCGGCTGCTGGGAACCGGGACGGCAGAGGTCATCCGCGATCCCCTGGCGGCGGCGCGACGTTTGCAGGAGCTGCTAGGCGGCACTGTAGTGCTCAAGGGCGGCCCCAGCGTCGTCGCGTCAGCGAACGCGCTGAGCGTGTCGCGCGGCGGACATCCTGGCATGGCCTCTGGGGGGATGGGGGACACGCTGTCGGGCCTCCTGGCCGCGCTCCTGGGGCAGGGGCTGAGCGCAGCCGACGCCGGGGTTGCAGGAGTACGCTTGCACGCCCGCGCAGGTGAACTTGCCGCCGACACGCACGGCTATGGTCTGATCGCCACCGATGTCTCGGATCAGCTGGGCGCGGCCTGGCAGGCGCTCAAAGCGTCCTCGGGGCCGACTCGCTCACGTTCTGGGCCGCCGGGAAATGTGTGACTCCGGTAAGAAACCCGGTGCTAAGTTGTTCACATTAATGCAGGGACTTCTTGAGGACCTTCCACTGCTGGGCATTCTGGAGCTGATTCACACCACCCGGCAGACCGGCGTGCTGGATGTTCAGGCCGAGGTGCCGTACACGGTCACGTTCGTTGCCGGCGAGATCATCTCGGGGGGGATCCTGGACTGGATGGGCCTGGACGCGCTGTACGCCAGCCCGCTGCTGCCTGACAGCGGCACCTTCGACTTCACGCACCGTCCTGTGGCAGGGCCGCCGTTGGGACCGTACGGGCACCTGACCACCGACTGGGCGCGCGTCAGCGATGAGTGGGAAAAAGTTTGCGAAGTTATCGCCAGCCCCAGCCGCTGCTTCCAGGGAGACCTGTTTCCGTTTGAGGGTAGCTCTTCAGTGCGCGGCGCTGCCCGGGAACTGGATGTGCCGGTGTTCCAGGCCGCCCAGCTGGTGGTGGGAGCGCTCAAACAAGGCCGTCTGCAGCCACTGGACCGCTACGAATGGTACCGGCTGCGGCTCCAGCCTGCCGGGCCGCGCGCCAGGACGCACCCGGTGGCGCGTCACCTGAACGGCAAACGCACGCTGGGTGAGGCCACCGTGGCCGGTCTTCCCCAGCACGCCGTGCGCGACTATCTCCTGAATGAACTGCGGCTGGGCCTGCGTTTCCCCGGCAGCGGCTGGGTGCTCCGCGATCTGGTCTGGGAGCAGAAGTACGGCGTCCCCTCTCCCGGTGCGCTCCTTCAGCACCAACTGTAAGGCGGCAACGATCAAAAAGGCCCGGACACACGGGTCAAAGGCCTGCGGCCTGGCCGTTCAGATTCCGGGCAGTCGCAGCAGGCCTTCCAGCGCAGCGTAGGCGTCCGGGCGCGCCAGAAAGACCAGTTCATCGTCGGAGGTCAGGCGCACTTCCGGGTGTGGCAACCGTACTGTGCCGTCCCGGACGATGCCCACCACCTCCACCCCTGGCGGCAGGCTCAGCAGCTTCAGACGGGCCCCACGCCAGCTCGGCGGGACTCCGCGGCGGTACAGTTCGCGTTCGCTAGCCAGGGAGTCGGCGGATATGGTGCCTTCCTGCGAGAAAGGCCCGTCATAGGGGACCGCAGGCGTGTCCTGGGTCGCCTCCGACGAGGGCTCCAGGGCGCGGCGTGGGATGAAGCGCACCGAATCCGGCAGCTGCGCCAGCCCGCCGACCAGCCCCGGCCCTCCCTGATGCACGCCGCTCTGGGCGCGGGACTTGACCTGCCCTGGGACCAGACCGTCCGTGCCACTCAGGACGTGGGCCAGGCCGGCAGCCACCAGCGCGCTGGGCAGCAGCGCCTCACCGCCCCAGGCCACCGCCAGCAGCGCGGCCGCCAGAGGCACGTTCAGGGTCACGGTCAGGTACGCCACCAGCCCGATCAGCGTAGACAGCGCGGGGTCCACGCCCAGCACGCTGCCCAGTCCGGCACCCAGCAGCCCGCCCACCCCCACTGAGGGCAGCACACCACCCCCGAAGGCCAGCCGCGCCCCCAGCGCCAGCAACAGCCAGCGCCACGCGCCGGCCAGGCCGCCGTCCGCCCCCACAAAGTCCGAGACGCCCAGTTGCACCCAGCCGCTGCCGTCGCCCAGCACGGCAGGGGTGCTGTAAAAGGCGATGGCCGCCGTGACCAGCCCGAACAGCCCGCCCAGCACCGGGCGCAGCCGATCACTGGCCCAGCCTTCAGGAACGCCGCGCACGGCCAGCAGCGACAGCCACCCGGCCAGCGTGGTGGCCAGCGCCACCCCCAGCAGCGCCGGAAGCTGGGCCAGCGCCGGAACCCCCAGGACTGGCACGCTCAGCAGCGGCGTAAACCCGAAAGCCAGGCCATACACTGCCGTTCCGGCCACGGCAGCCAGCACACACGGCATGACCACCTCGAACTCGAATTCAAAGCGTCGGTACAGCACCTCCGCGATCAGCACGGCAGCTGCCAGCGGCGCATGCAACACCGCTCCCAGGGCTGCCGCCGCCCCGGCCAGGGTCAGGGTGCGGACCTCCACTGCGTCCAGCCGAGTGAAACGCCCCAGTAGCCGCGCGCCCAGCTGACCAGTGACCGTGAGGGCCGAATCCCGCCCCACCAGTAAGCCCGTGCCGTAAGCCAGGACGGTCCCCAGTAGCGTCCGCAGCTGAACAAGGGGGGTGGGCCACTGCCCGCGCGCGTGGTAGCCGCGCACCAGTTGACCCAGCGCGTCCCCCGCCGCCGCCGGCACCAGCCAGGTGTACAGCGCGCCCACCACCGGCAACGCCAGCAGCCCCCAGGGCAGTGCGTCGCCGAAGGCCATCAACAGGCCGCCCTCGCCGGGGGTGCCGGGAGGGGCGTAGCCCGTCACGAGGGCGCCCAACCTCAACAGGGCCTCCAGCAACACGCGCAGGAGGATACTCAGGCCGCCCACCAGCGCTCCCACCAGGACACTGAGAACCACCACCCGTCCCGTTTCCAGACGGGTCAGTACGGCGCGGGGCAATGGTGAACGCATACGTGGCCTATGCTAGAGCAAAGTGGCGGTGGGCGCCCCTGTGTTCCTTCCCCCAAGCTGTGCGGCGCTATCTCTCATCTTAGGGCCGCCTAAAGCTTCATGGTCTTGGGAGATTCGGGAGGGTGGCGTAAGCTGAGGGCAGTTTTTGCGAAGGGAGTGCGCGCACCGTGCGCGTCTCCGGCTTTGCCTTGCAAGGAGAAAGACTGTTATGGCTTACCAAGTTCCCCCCCTGCCTTACGCCTTCGACGCCCTGGCCCCCCACATCGACGCCCGCACCATGGAAATTCACCATGACAAGCACCACCAGGCCTACGTGGACAACGCCAACAAGGCGCTGGAAGGCACTGAATTTGCGGACATGCCTGTCGAAGAACTGATCACCAAACTCGACAGTGTGCCTGCCGACAAGAAGACAGCCCTGCGCAACAATGCGGGTGGCCACGCCAACCACAGCCTGTTCTGGACGGTCATGGGTCCCCAGGGCAGCGGCCAGCCGAGTGGCGAACTGATGGCCGCCATTGAGGGGACCTTCGGCACCTTCGAGGATTTCAAGAAGAAGTTCGAGGACGCGGCCAAGACCCGTTTCGGCAGCGGTTGGGCGTGGCTGGTCGTGCAGAATGGCAAGCTGGCTGTGGTCAGCACCGCCAACCAGGACAGCCCGCTGATGGGCGAGGCGATTGCCGGCGCGAGCGGTACCCCGATTCTGGGTGTCGACGTGTGGGAACACGCCTACTACCTGAATTACCAGAACAAGCGCCCCGACTACTTGGAAGCGTTTTGGAATGTCGTCAACTGGGACGAGGTCGCCAGGCGTTACGCTGAAGCGAAGTAAGCCCTAGGGGAAATGCCCTCCAGCCACGCGTGGCTGGAGGGCATTTCTTTACGGTCCTTGTACGCTGAGAACAGGGCGTAGTCTGAAACCTTGCCTACACCCGCACGAGATAAGCGCTGTCGATCACGTCCAGATCGCGCACCGCCTGCAGTTGCTCGGCGCTCAGGCCCTCGTCCAGCGTCAGCGTGAACAACGCCTGCCCGCCCCGTGTGGCGCGGCCCAGGGCCATCCCGGCGATGTTCACGCCCCAGGTGCCCAGCAGCGTGCTGAGCTGCGCCACCGCCCCCGGCTTGTCCTGGTTGCTGGCGATCAGGATGTAACCTTCCGGTTCCAGTTCCACGCGGTAGTCGCGCAGACGGGTCAGGCGCGGACTCCGGCCGAAGACCGTGCCGCCCACCGTGCGGGTACGGATCTTGTCCGGCCCCTGGGTGCTGACCTTGACGATCACCTCGGTCTGGTAGTCGGGACTGTCAGTCTGCTCGCGCACCGCCAGATTCAGACCGCGTTCCCTGGCCAGGGCGCGTGCGTTGATCATGTTGGGCCGCTCGTCGGTGCTGCCCGACAAGTAGCCCACCAGCACGCTGGACACCACCGGAGCTGGATCGGTGGGAAACTCGCCCCGGAACGTGACCTCGATGTCGTAGGCGCCGGGCAGCAGCTGAGCCTGAATGCGGCCCAGTTTCTCGCCCAGGTTCAGGTAGCCGCCCAGGGCTTCCAGGGTCTTGGGGTCCAGCGCCGGGGCATTGACGGCGCCCTTGCTCACGTCACCCTGCAACGCGGCCAGCACCCGTGAGACGATTTCCGCCCCCACACGCTCCTGCGCCTCGCGGGTGTTGGCGCCCAGATGGGCGGTGATGCCCAGGTTGGGCGCCCCCAGAAAAATGTGATCCGGCGTGGGCGGCTCGTCCACGAAGACGTCCACCCCGGCTCCGAACAGATGACCGCTGTGCAGGGCGTCCACCAGCGCCTGTTCTTCGATAATGCCGCCGCGCGCCGCATTGACCACGATGGAATCCGGCTTCATCCGCGCCAGCTCACGTGCGCCGATCATGCCGGTTGTTTCCTCGGTCAGCGGGGTGTGGACGGTCAGGAAGTCCACCTGCCCCAGCAGGTCGTCCAGCGATGTGGCGCGCGTCACGCCCAGCCGCTCGAATTTGCTCTCCGGGACGTAGGGATCGTAGGCCACCACGTTCATGCGAAGTCCCTGGGCGCGGTCCGCTACCATGCTGCCGATCCGGCCCAGCCCGACGATTCCCAGCGTCCGGTCCTTGAGTTCCAGCCCCAGAAATTTACGGTCCCATTCGCCCGCCCGCGTCTTGCGGTCCGAGCGGGTCAGGCCGCGGGCCGCCGCCATCAGATGCATCACGGCCAGTTCCGCCGCCGAAACGTTGTTGCTCTCGGGGGCGTTCAGCACCAGCAGACCGCGCAGGCTGGCGTATTCCAGATCGATGTTGTCGACGCCCACGCCGCCGCGCCCAATGACTTTCAGGCGTGGCCCGGCGGCGTCGATCAGTTCGCGGTCCACCCTGGTGCGGCTGCGGGTGATCAGGGCGTCGTACTGGGGCAGGCGGCGCAGCGTCTCGGCGCGGTCCATATTCCCCTGGTAATCGATCTGGAAGCCGTCGTGGTCCAGATTGCCGGGGTTCATCTCGTCGCAGATCAGCACGCGCAGGGTGGTGGGCGCTTGATCGGTCTGGGCGGAGGCAGGGGCGCTCATGTCCGCAGGGTAAGCCGCGCAGGGCAGGTGAGGGGCAGTTGATCTAGTCCATAGGTGGGGCAGAGGCTGAGGCGCCCTTACAGTGCGGCCTCTAACTCCAGCGCCGCCGCCAGCAGTGGGGCGTACGCTTCTGCGTCGATTTCGTAGGCGCCCAGCGTTGCCAGGTGAGGGTTCTGGATCTGGGCGTCGAGCAGGATGAACCCTCTGGACCGGACGTGTTCGGCCAGACGGATCACGGCCACCTTGCTGGCATTCGTGACCCGGTGAAACTTGCTCTCGGCAATGAATGCGCCGCCCAGCGCCAGTCCCAGGACACCGCCCGCCAGTGTCCCGTCGCGCCAGACCTCGAAAGAATGGGCCAGGCCTGTTTCATGCAGGTGCCCGTAAAGGTCCGTGAGTTCCGGGCTGATCCACTCGCCGTCCCGTGCTGGCGCTCCCGGCAACCGCCCCCGGCAGCCCTCGATCACTTCACCGAAAGCAGTATCCACGCGGACCTCGAAACGCGGCAGCTCCCGGCGCAGTCTGCGCGCCACATGCAGCCCGTCCTCTTCGGTCAACGGCACCAGAGCGCGGGTTGCCACACCGTACCACTGCACGCCGTCCCCGTTGTCCATCAGGAATGCGCCGCCCGCGTAGCCCCTCGCGACCTCGCGGGTCAGGGGGTCCGGGTGGTTCAGGAAATGGGCGGCGGTGGGCATCTCAGCGCAGGTGCCGGGCGGGCGCGGCCGGTGCGGGCTCACCGGCCATACAGCACCGCCTGCGTGCAGCGGAACAGTGCCATGACCTTGCCATGTGGTCCGCGCACTTCTGCGTCCCAGACCTGGGTGGTGCGTCCGGCATGAACGCTACGGGCCTCGCAGATGATCATTCCCTCGCGCGCCGTGCCCAGGTGATTGCTCTTGAGTTCGATGGTGGTAAAACCCGTGGCCTCCTCCGGCAGCAACAACCGGGTGCCGTAGCCGCAACTTGTATCGGCCAGTGCCACCACGCTCGCCGCGTGCAGAAAGCCGTTGGGGGCAAGCAATTCGGGGCGCAGCGTCAGCTCGGAGCGGATCAGGCCGCGTTCCACATGCGTGAAGCGAATGCCGATCAGCCCAGGTAGTTTGCCCTCGCCCTGCCGGTTCAGCTCGTCGAGCGTGGGAAGGGGGCGCGAAGTCGGGTCAGCCATGGGGCTCAGGGTAGCAGTCTAGCCCGTTTCCGGCCTATTTGGGCCACAGTCGGTCCATCCAGTTGGCCGGATTGGTGCCCTCGCCGCGCACCCGCATTTCCAGATGCAGGTGCGGTCCGGCGCTGAGGCCCGTCGTGCCCACCTCGCCCAGCTTCTGGCCGCGCTTCACGATCTGTCCGGGCTTGACCACGATCTTGCTCTGGTGGAAGTACAGGCTGGTCACGCCCGCGCCGTGATCGATGAGCACCAGACCGCCGCGTACCGGATACTTGTCCGCCAGAATGACCTTGCCGTCGTTGACCGCCAGCACGCTCGTGCCCACTGGGGCAGGGTAGTCGGTGCCGAAGTGGTACGCCACCTCGCCGCCCGGCACGTAGGTGCGCGGCTGTCCGAAGCTGCTGCTGGTCGCCTTGGCCTTCGCCAGTGCGGGCGCAAAAGGCCGGGTCCAGACCTGCGGGGTCCGCAGCATGTACGCCTTGTTCACGGCGGCGTCCTCCACGGCCTTGCCGGGGTCCTGCAGCACACCGCTGACACGTGGGGGCAGGTTCAGGTGCTGGATCGGCTGGTCCAGGCCCACCACCGGAATGCGGCCCCGGATCAGTTCACCCCCCAGATTGACCTCGTAGACCACAGGCGTGGTCTTGCCCAGCACCACGCGGCCCAGCACTATGAACTCGCCCGCCGCACCGATGGGTTTCAGGATCTCGTTGGGCATCCGCACGTCCTCGCCCACCTCGCTCGGAAAGCGCACCGTGGCCTGCCCGGCCCGTGACCCCGACAGTTGCACCACAAATGCCTCGCCCATCCGCAGGCTCTGTGGCACCCGCACCGTCACGCCTGCGATGCTGGAGGTCGGCGCGGTGGGCGTGAGCTGATCGGCGGGCAGCGGCGCAGGCAGGGCAGGCTTGCTGGCGGCGGGAGTGCTGGAGGCCGGAGCCACGCCAGGAATCCGCAACTCCTGCCCGATCTCCAGGGTCGTGCCCTTCAGATTGTTCAGGCGGATGATGGAGTTGACGCTGGTGTTGTTGGCCCGCGCGATGGAGTACAGGGTGTCGCCCTTCCGGACGGTGTAGGCCCCCGCCACGCTGAACAGCAGGGAAAAGGCTAGCAGCACGGCGGCGCGGTCTTTCATGTCCGGCAGCATAAGGGGAGGATGTGAGAAAGCTGGCATGGTGGTCAGGGTTAAGGTGCGTGACCACCTCTAAGCTTCTGCTAGAGAGGCTTTGAACCCTGGAGTCAGGTGGTTTCATGCGCGGCGGAGTCGGCAATCACAAGAGATGCCGCCAGACTTGAGGTTTTCGTTTCAAGCAGGACGGCCCTGATTCCTATTCACTTCTTGCTGGTGTGGGCGATTCATCGGCATCCCGCCACCCGCTTCCAGGCCGCCTTCATGTCCCTCCGGTTGCGGTGCGCTAGCCTGCGGGGCGATATCATGCCTTTATCTTCTCGCCGCACGGCGCTGCTGACCTTCACGCTCACCCTCGCAACGGGCTGGGGAGGACAGGGAGGCGCGCAGGACACCGCCGTTCCCGTCATGCCTGTCCCGCCCATGACGTCACCGCCCAGCCCCACTCCTTTGCCCGAGCCGTCGCCCGAGGTGCCTCCGGTGGTGACGCCGGACCCCGCGCCTGAACAGCCCGTGGTCCCCGCGACGCCCGAGCCTGATCCCGCTCCTGTTGTGCCCGCGCCGCCCGCTGCCCCGGTGCCGCCCGTCGAAGCGCCTCAGGCGCAGCCGTCTCAGCCCCAGCCGCAATTGCCCCCGCCTGCGCCGCCGGCCCAGGGTCAGGCCGGGGCAACGCCGCCGGTCTTGAAGCCGGTGGCCCAGAAGCCGCCCGTGGGCAGCGGGGTCCGTGGGCTGTGGGTCGACGCCTTCGGGCCGGGCCTGAAGACGCGGGCCCAGGTCACACAGATGGTGGACGATGCCGCGCGCATGGGCGTAAATACGCTGTTCGTGCAGGCCATCCGCCGGGCTGACTGCCTGTGCCTGAAAGCCAGCGTGCCAAAGGCGACCGATCCCGATCTGGAAAAGGGACTGGACCCGCTGGGCCTCACGGTGCGGCTGGCCCACGCGCGCGGCATGCGGGTCATCGCCTGGGTCGCTGTGACGGGCATCGCCAACGCAGCGGCCCCCAATACCAACCCGGCGCACATCTCGCGCACGCACGGTCCGAACTCCGGCGCAGCGTCATGGATGGCCCGCCGTCCGGACGGCAGCTGGCTGGAGGGCAATGACGGCTGGCTGGACCTGGGCATTCCCGAGGCCGCCGAGTACGTCATTCAGGGTGTCGTCAGTCTCGTCAAGAATTACGCTGTCGATGGCGTGCAACTGGACCGCATCCGCTATCCTGACGGTGACGTCTGGGGTTACGATCCCAAGGTGTTGGCCCGTTACCGCGCCGAGACAGGGCGAACGGGCACGCCTGCCGTGACCGACACGGTCTGGCAGGACTGGAAACGGCAGCAGGTGACCAACGTGGTGCGGCGCATCACGCTGGAGATCAAATCGCTGCGCCCAGACGCCTGGATTACGGCCGCTACCATCACCTACGGTCAGCCGCCTGCCCCCGGCGATCTGGTGGCGTTCCGGCGGACTCGCACCTACGGTGACGTGCTGCAGGACTGGCCCGCCTGGATGCAGAGCGGCCTGATCGATCTGAACGTCCTGATGAACTACAAGCGCGACGCGGTAGGCGAGCAGGGCCAGTGGTTCGACGGCTGGAACGCCTTTGCGCGCGGCATCCAGGCCCGTCCCGACGGGCTGAGCGCGGGCGTGGCCGCCGGGACTGCCATGTACCTGAATGGCGCCCCCGTGACCGCCAATCAGGCGCAGCGCAGCGTGGGCGCGGGCCTGGGCTGGGTGGGCTACTCCTACCGGACCCCCACCCTGGACGTCTACGGTGCGAAGGAAACCACCGCGCAGGGCCTGAACACCGTTCAGAAGCTGCTGAGCGCCCCCGGAGCGGTGCTCGCCTCGCCCGCCCCGTGGAAGGAAAAGCCGCCCACCTCGCGCGGTCTGATGGGACGCATTACCGGCACGCCCGTGCCGGGATTCCGGGTGGTCGAGGCCCTGCAAAACGGTCAGGTGGTGGCTTATGCCATGACCGACGGTAGTGGTTACTACGGTTTCGCGGCCCTGCCACCCGGCAAGACGGAAGTGCGGGTCAGTGGCCAGCGCTGGGTGGACACCGTGCCCGAACGCGGCGTGGTGCGCCTGCCGGACCTGACAGTGCGTGACCTGAAGCCTGTGACCGCTTCGCCTGTTCCCGTCGCCCCGGCGGTCCTGACGCCGTCCAAGCCCTGAGCATCTTCCCGCCCATAGGCAGGTAAACTCGCCCCATGACCTCCACCGATTCAACCGCCGGCGCGCAGCCGGGTGTCACCCCCCTTGAATTTCGCGAGACGCTGGGGCGTTTTGCCAGCGGCGTGACCGTGATCACCGCCACCGATGGCGAGATCCGCCGGGGCATGACGGCCAGCGCCTTCGTGTCGGTCAGCCTGACGCCGCCGCTGATTCTGGTCAGCGTGGATCACCGCGCCCAGATGTACAGGTTGCTCTCCGAGGACCGGGTCACCCATTTCGGCGTCAATGTCCTGAGCAGCGCTCAGCGCCACCTGAGTGACCACTTCGCCGGACGCCCCGGCCCGGAGGAAGCCGTGCCGTGGTTCGCCCACGAGGGCCTGCCCTTGATCGGCGGCAGTGTGGCTCAACTGGTTTGCCGCAAGCAGCAAGTCATCCCCGCCGGGGACCACACCCTGTACCTGGGCTTCGTGGAGTACAGCCGCTACACCGACGACGATCCGCTGCTGTATTTCCGGGGCCAGTACCACGAGCTGGGGTAGGAGTCCTGTGGAGAGCGCTGAAGGGCTGAATACATCTGCGCAGATGTGGGCGGCTTCCTGCCTCCTGGCCATTTCTGCCGCGCGACAGGGTCTCCGCCCTCTCCACCTAAAGACCTCCTTACGCACTGTGCGAAAGCGGTCAGCCGGGGTGATCTAGACTTCCGGACATGATTCGTCTCGCCATCCTCGCGGACCTGCACGCCAATCTGGCGGCCACGCTCGCGGTGCACCAGGACGCGGCGCGGCGCGGGATCACCGAGTTCTGGGTGCTGGGCGATGTGGTGGGCAAGGGCCCACGCCCGCGCGAGGTCCTGGAGTGGACGCAGGCGCACGCCAGCCGCGTGATCCAGGGCAACTGGGACGCCCGCGTCGCCGGGGCCAGCCACCGCCCCCAGGACCTTTGGCCGCGCAGCAAGCTGTCGCCCGAACAACTGGGCTATCTGGAGGCACTGCCCTACGGCATCGAGGAACAGTTCGGCGGCGCGTGGTGGCGCTTTGTCCATGCCAGCAGCCGGGGCCTGTTCCACCGCCTGTACCCGCACAGCAGCCTTCCGGACCAGATCGAGGCCTTCGCGCCCAATCCGCAGTTCGGGCTGACCCACTACGCCGACGCCCTGGTTTACGCCGACATGCACGAGGCATTGCTGCTGGATGTGGAGGGCCGTCCGCTGATCAACTGCGGCTCTGTGGGCAATCCGCTCGACAGCACGCTGCCGTGTTACCTGATCCTGGAATTCGAGGAGAACGGCCCTGGCTACAGCGCCACCTACGTCCGGCTGACCTACAACCGCGACGAGGAGATCCGCGCTGCCGAGGCCAGCGGCATGCCGTTTACCCGCGAGTACGTCACTGAACTGCTGACCGGCGCCTTCCAGAAGCGCCGAGCGCGAACCGGAGAGGGCTGAGGGGCCAAGGGCGGCAGGCTCTTCTGTCTCCCTGACAATAGAGGGGGCCCCTCCAGTGGGGAGAGGGGCTCTGGGAGTTCGTTCCTGTCGAGGCTTCAATCGCCGGTGGCCGCGCCGATCACCGGAATACTCAGCGTCGCCAGCGTCTGGCCGCCGGAGATCACGTTGATGCTGGCGAGCTGATCGATGCTGACGCCGGTGTCTGCGCGGCTGACCGTAACGTGCAGCAGCGCCATGTTGCCCTGCCGGCTCACGCCGTCCAGGGTAATGGTGGTCCCCGCAGCCAGGGCTCCGGCGTCCAGACTCAGGTCACTGGGAATGGTGCCGCCCAGAACGTCAACCGGGACTTCGAGGGACATCCACGAGCTTTCGGTGTATAGAGCGGGGTAGCTGAGGTCGCCGCTGCCATCGCTGGCGCTCACCCGGACGGTGCTCGGGGCGGCGAAGGCGCTGGTCAGAGTGGCGGGGGCGAGGATCAGGCTCAGGCTGACGGCGGCGGACAGGATGGTCTTTTTCATAGGGTTCTCCTCGGGGGCGGGTTCGGCCCGGTGGCCTCTGCTTCCCCTCTTGAGACCAGTGTCCGCTCAACGTGTGCAGGGCAAGTTCAGGCTTCGTGCAGATCGTGTCAAGGTGGCCGGAGACTGTAAACGCCGTCTAGAACAGCGGAAAAGTCTGTCCTGGCCTGAAATGTGGAGGAACGGCGAGGGCGAGCGGCATTTCAGGCGCTAGCCTGCCCGCATGGCCGACACCAGCCTGAGCGTCTTGAGCGCCATGATCACGCCTGCCGTGCTGATCAGCGGGGCAGGCACGCTGCTTATGAGTACCAGCACGCGGGTGGGCCGGGCCACGGACCGGGTGCGCCATCTGACCGCGCGTTTCCGCCTGCTGGTGTCGGCGGAAGGGCAGCAGGAGCCCCGCGCCCGCCAGGAAAAGCAGATGATCGTGCGCCAGTTGCCGCGTCTGGCCCGGCGCACGCGGCTGCTGGTGCGGGCCATGACCGCGCTGTATGTGGCGGTGGCCCTGCTGGTGCTGACCAGTATCCTGATCGGCGGCGCGGCCCTGCTGGGCGAGCCCTCGGGTCTGTTGCCGGTGCTGCTGGCGGTGGCGGGGTCAGCCTCACTGGCTTATGCGGCCCTGCTGCTCAGTTTCGAGACCCGCCTGAGTGCGCGGACCACCCGCGAGGAAATGGACTTTCTGGTCGGCCTGGGCGAGCACTACTCGGCGCTGTACGACGACACCTATCCCGATCAGGACCGGGCCTCTGTGCCTGTAGCCGCGTCCCCCAGCCGTCGCTCCTAGCAGGTCCAAAATCCCGTCCTGGCGGCCTTTCTGACCGTTCGGTCTGGGACGCCTGACCCTGCCTTTCGGCGCTATGCTGCGCCCTGTGAGTCTGCTGCCCGCCTTCCTGAATCTGAGTGGTGAACGGGCCGTGGTGGTTGGCGGCGGCACGGTGGCCCTGCGCCGGACGCGGACCCTGCTGGAGGCCGGACTGGCTGTGACCGTGATCGCGCCCGAAGTTTGCGAGGAACTGCTGACGCTGCCCTTGAACATTGAGCGGCGTGGCTATCGGGACGGCGATCTGGTGGGGGCGCGGGTGGTTGTCGCGGCGACCGATCAGCCCGAGATCAACGACGCTGTGGTGGCCGCCGCCCGGCAGGGGGGGGCGCTGGTCAACCACGCAGGCGAGGCGGGACAGGGCAACCTGCGCTTTGCGGCCACGGCGCAGCGTGCGGGTGTGCAGGTGGCCGTCAATACTGGACGTGAACTGCCGATGCTGGCTCAGGCACTGACCCGGCGCGTCGCGGCCCTGCTGCCCGCAGAGGCACAGATTGATGGTTGGATCGCGGCGCGCGAACATGCGTTGACGCTGGACGGGGCGGGCCGTGCCACTGCCCTGCAGGGCTTGAAAACGGACATTTGGGCCGCGCTGGGGGGGCAGGCATGACGCTGGCCTGCCCGACCGCCCGGCGCTTCGTGGCCCATTCGCCGCTGCCCGCCCCGGATCCACTGGACTTCGCAGTGGTGGGCCTGAATCACCACACCGCGCCCGTCGAGGTCCGTGAACGTGCGGCGGTGCGGGTTGGCGAGGAGGACGCGCTGCTCGCTCACCTGTCGCGCCATGCCCGCGAGGTCATGCTGCTCTCAACCTGTAACCGCACCGAGGTCTACATGGCCGGCCTGAGCGGCGATCCGCTGGCGGCGTTCCAGGGGGCCTGGGGCCACGCGCTGGAAGACCATCTGTACAGCTATTCCGGCGAGGAAGCCGTGACCCACCTGTACCGCGTGGCCGCCGGCCTGGACAGCCTGGTTATTGGCGAGACCCAGATCCAGGGTCAGGTCAAGCGGGCCTGGCAGGCCGCCAACGCGCGCGGCCTGAGCGGCGCACTGTTGAACAAGATCGCCCAGGGCGCGCTGGCCGCTGGCAAGCGCGTGCGGACCGAGACCGGCCTGAGCGAGAGCGTGGTCAGCGTGTCCAGCGCCGCCGTGGAGCTGGCCGAACTGGCGCTGGGTGGGCTGGCGGGCCGCACCGCCCTGATCATCGGCGCAGGGGAGACCGCCGAACTGACCCTGACCCACCTGCGCGCCGCCGGGATCGAGGACGTGATCGTGGTCAACCGCACCGCCGAGCGCGCCCGCCAGCTGGCCGCCAAACTGGGGGGCCGCGTCTGCGCCGCCGAGTTCCTGCATGAAGCGTTGCCCGAGGCCGACGTGGTGATCGCCTCCAGCGCCGCGCCGCACTACGTCCTGAATGGCGAGTCGGTGGCCGCAGCCCTGGCCGCACGCGGAGACCGCGCCATGTTCCTGATCGACATCAGCGTGCCCCGTATTCTGGACCCGGACATTGCCGCCGTACCAGGCGCGCACCTGCTCAATCTGGATGACCTGACCGCCGTGGTCCACCACAACCTGCAGGGCCGCCGCGCCGCGCTGCCGCAGGCCGGGGCCATCATCCGCGAGGCTGCTTCGGACCTGAGCCGCTGGCATCTGACCCGCACGGCCCAGCGCACCGCCCACGACTTGAGCCGAGGGCGGCGGGAACTGGCCGTGGCCAGCGACTAGGCTAGGCAGCGCCCGCTGAGTGAACAGGGCGGTCTGGCCCCCTGCCTCCTATTCCTCCCGCCCCGATTCCCGTACCCTGAACCACATGTGGACCCTTCTTCCTTCAGGCGGCCTGCGGGTGACCGGCGCGGACCGGGTGGATTTCGTGCAGGGGCAGATGACCGGCGATCTGCGCGGCGCGGCGACCCCCGGCATGGTGGCCTGCGCCTTCCTGAACGTGCGTGGTCAGATTGAGCAGTTCGCGCGGGCCTACAAGCGCGCCGACGACGTGTATCTGCACCTGGATGCGGCGGCGGCCGCGCCGCTGATGGCCCGCCTCAAGCGCTACATCATCTTCGATCAGGTGGAGGTGCAGGACGTGTCTGACACCCTGCGCACGGTGCATGTCTGGGAGGCGGAGAGCCTCCCTGGCTGGACGGCTGACGGTCCCGACGTGCAGACCTTTGAACTCGGAGGGGGTGCGGTTCTGGCGGGACGGGTGAATCGCAGCGGCACGCCCGGGGTGGACCTTCACTATCTGGCCCGTCATGAGGCGGAGGTGCTGCCCGCCCTGAAGGGGGCGGAAGTTGAGCTGGACGAGCTGGACGCCGCCCGCATCCGCGCCGGGATTCCCGACATCGCCCGCGACGGCTTTGTGGGCGTGCTGCCGCAGGAGGTAGGGCTGGACGTAGGCGGCCCGCTGCCGTCCATCAGTTACCGCAAGGGCTGCTATGTGGGGCAGGAAATTATGGCCCGGCTGGAGGCTCGCGGGCAGACACGCTATCACCTTGCCCGGGTGGCCGGGGACGGTTGGGCTGTCGGCACGGAGGTGAGTCATGCCGGGAAAGTGGTGGGTCAGGTGGGCCTGAACATGGGTGGTCTGGGTCTGGCCCGACTGCGCAAGGACCTGCCAGAGGACGCGGAAGTGCAGGTGGGCGAGACTCCGGCCCGCGTACAGTCCCTGACTGCCCGCACCTGAAGCCCATGCTCGATAGTTTCGTGCGCGACATGCGCTCTGATCGCGTCGGCCTGGTCCGTGCCGCCCGCCGGGCCTATCTGCTGGGGCTGGTGGCGCTGACCCTGCCCGGCGCCGTGCTGGGCGTGGTGTTGCTGCTGGCTCGCCCGGCGCCCATGCCGTTTCCTGCCGTGCTGGCGCTGCTGGTGCTGGCGTTGGTCCTGGCCCTGGTGGCCCTGCGCCTGGCCCGCAGCGCTGCCGGCAACACCGAGTTGCCCGCCCGGCAGGCCGCCCTGACCGGGGCGATCCAGGCCGCCACCGCGCCGGGGGTGCCGCTGCTGCTGGCCTACGCCACGCTGTCGCAGGGGTTGTCGGTGGGTCTGTTCCTCATCCTGGCGGCGGTGATGCACGCCGTCGTCTGGACACAGGTGCCCGGATGGGTCCGTGAGCCGGAGGCTGAGAGTTGAGGCCAGAGTAGTTGGCTGCAAACCTGACGGTATGGGCGGCAAAATACCCTGACATTGTGCTGCTCAATGGCCACTCTGTCGCAGGGACCCAGCCCTCACCATGTGGCAGTTGAGGGGTCCGGAGCCTAGCCCAACATGGTGACGATCTGCAGGGCCGTTTCCTGCGGCGTCAGGTCCGTGGCGTTGAGCGTGCGGCCCGGCCACAGCGCCGTGTCGTGTTCCAGCCAACGGTCCCAACGCATCTCCGTCCACGCTCCTTCCGTGAGCACGTCGGGCTGCCAGTCCGGAAATGTCTGGTGGGCACGCAGCCACGCCGCCCAGTTCAGCAGGTCCTGGGTGGCCTGACCGTCGCCACGCTCCCGTAGACGGCGAATGCGCTCCACATCGTCCACATCCAGCAGCAGATGACTCATGCCAGCCAGCCTGGGGGCAGAGGGGGCAGCCAGCATCTCGCCCAGTGGACACTGACCCAGCAGGCCGAAATACCCGCCTGCTCCCAGCGCTGTCTGAATCCAGTCCTCGGTCAGCTGTTGCCGTTCCCGCTTGCTGCCGCCCGTCCAGCGCTCGTCGAAGTCATGCCACTGTACGTCGGGCCGGAACCGGCGCAGCAGCGGCAGCACCGTGGATTTCCCTGCGCCGGAGGCTCCGCTGATGACGTAGAACATGGGTCAAGCATAAGCCGTTGGCCGGGCGGGTGGTGACGGCGCATTCTCTATGCCAGGGAGGGGGTCAACCCATCCGGCGAGCCGACTGCAAGGGCTGAGCCCAGCCTCCTAACCTGCTCCTGCACCCGTGCCTGAGGATCTCGAAGGCGACGACGGCCAGTGAGACCGGGTTCAGTCCATCACCGCCAGTTCCTGCAGCCCCACCAGAAACTCCCGCTCCGCGAAGTCCTCCGAATCGAAGGCCGTATCCCCATCTGGCCCAGACCCGGCAAAGTCGTACAACTCGCGGTCCAGCAGGTGGCTGGGGGTCACGCGGCCCAGCGAGCGCAGAATGTTGTTCAGGCGGCCCGGATGCTCGCGTTCCCAGCTGGAGAGCATCTCGCCCACCACCACGCGCTGAAGGTTCGGCTGCGAGCCGCACAGCGTGCACGGGATGATCGGAAAGGCGCGGGCGTCGGCGTAGCGCTGGATCTCTGCCTCGGCGACATACGCCAGCGGGCGAATCACCACGTTGCTGCCGTCGTCGCTGGTCAGGCGGGGGGCCATCGCTTTCAGGCGTGCGCCGAAGAACATGTTCATGAACAGCGTTTCCAGAATGTCCTCGCGGTGGTGGCCCAGCGCGATCTTGCTGACCCCCAGGCGGCGGGCGTGCGCGTACAGGTGGCCCCGGCGCAGGCGGCTGCACAGCGTGCAGGTGGTCTGGCCGGGTCTGGTCCTGGCCTGCACCGTGCTATAGGTGTCACGCTCCAGAATGCTGAACTCCACGCCCAGCGTCCCCAGGTAAGCAGGCAGGACATGTTTTGGAAACCCTGGCTGGCCCTGATCCAGATTGACCGCCACCAGCTCAAACCCGATGGGCGCGCGCCTCTGGAAATGCAGCAGCACGTCCAGCAGCGTGTAGCTGTCCTTGCCCCCGCTCAGGCAGACCATCACGCGGTCCCCGTTCTCGATCATGGCGAAGTCGGCGATGGCCTGCGCCGCTCCCCTGACGATGGGCCTGAAGGGGTCAGCGGGCGGATGGGTGGAGGGCAGGTGGCTCATGACGCGTGTCCCATGGTAGCGCCTCACCCTTATGACGGACGTGGCAGACTGCCCCCGTGCGGCACACTGGGCGTTGATGAGCGGTGTGCCCCTGTCCCAAGACCGTGACCCCTCTTTCGGCGTCCTGCCCCCCGCCCCGGTAGAGTACGGGAGATGAGGTTTCTAGTCGGTCTGAGCCGCTTTGTGGCGATTGTGCTGCTCCTCGCGGCACTGGGCGTGCTGGCCCTGTGGTGGATGTGGGGCCGCGACCTGCCCAGCGTGACCGATCTGGACGTGCTGGAAGTCAGCGGCCAGACCCGCGTGTATGACCGCCAGGATGCGTTGATCGGCACGCTGACGCCCAGTCTGAGCAGCTCCGGAGGCACCAACCGCAACCTCCTGAAGCTGGGCCAGATCAGTCCATGGTTGCAGAAGGCCGTGGTGACCAGCGAGGACCGCCGCTTCTATGAGCACCACGGCGTCGATTACATCGGCATCGCGCGCGGTCTGCTCAAGGGCCTGCTCAGGAATGACCTGGAGGGAGGGTCGAGCATCACCCAGCAGGTTGTCAAGAACACGCTGCTCTCCGATCTCCAGAGTGCCCGCACGGCGGAGCGCAAGTTCAAGGAGGCGGTGCTGGCGTATCAGCTGGACCGCAACTATGACAAGGAACGCATCCTGAACGCCTACCTCAACATCGTCTACTGGGGTGACGGGGGCCGCGACGATATCGTGGGGGCCGGGACGGCGGCGCGGGCGTACTTCGGCAAGGACGCCGCCAGCCTGAATCTGGCCGAGAGCGTGTACCTGGCGACGATCATTCCCGCCCCCAACCGCCGCTACAAGCAGTTTGCCGCCTTCCGTCCGCTGATGAAGGACCTGTTGAGCCGCATGGTGGAAGACGGGCGCGTGACGCAGGCCGAGGCAGACGCCGCGTGGAAAACGCCGATCTACCCGGCAGGCTGGCGCATCGGCTGGAACGCCGACGGCACCCTGCGGAGTGCAGCGCTGGAAAATCCGGGCCGCCTGCAGGAGAACATGAACGCGCTGGAGGCCGCGCAGGGGACCGGGCGCTACGCGTATCAGTATTACCTTCAGGCAGTCGAGAAGGAACTGCTGCCCATCATCGGGCGCAAGGCGCTGTACGGCGGCGGCAAGATTGTGACCGGCATGAGCCTGAGCGCACAGCAATCCGCCGAACGGGCCAGCCTGGAGGCCAGGCTCCCGGACGGGGCCACCCTGGGCGTCGCACTGGTCAGCCCACAAAACGGGGAGGTGCTGGCGCTGGTGGGCCAGAAGCTGACCGGCGGGCGGCCCAGCGACTGGGACAATGCCCTGCAGGCGCGGCGGCAGGTGGGCAGTTCCATCAAGCCTCTGCTGTACACCCTGGCACTGGAAACCGGCTGGAAACAGAGCGACACGGTGCTGGATTCGCCCCTGGTGAACACCTCCTACCAGCCGCAGAATTACGACGGGCGCTGGACGGGGCGCTACGTGACCATGCGGTATGCGCTGGACCACAGCCTCAACCTGCCCACCGTGCGAATCGCGCAGGAACTGGGCGTCCAGAATTTCGAGGCCAAACTGCGGCAGCTGGGCCTGACGCCGCCGCCGGAGGCCGGACTGTCCCTCAGCATCGGCACGCTGGAGGCCAGCCCGCTGCAGATGGCCGCCGCCTACGTCCCCTTCTCTAACGGCGGCCTGTACTACACGCCCACCCTGGTCCGCAGCGTGGAGGACGCGCGTGGGCAGAACCTGTACACCCGTCCCAATCCCACCCCGAAGCGGGTCTGGGATCCCCAGACGGCCTGGCTGGGGCTGGACATGATCCGGGGTGTGGTCAACGATCTGACCGAGTACCAGGGCGGGCTGGCCACTCGCGCGCAGATTGACGGACGGCAGGTGGGTGGCAAGACCGGCACCACCAATGACATCAAGGACCTGTGGTTCGTGGGGGTGACCCCCACCATCGCCGGGGCCGTTTGGGTAGGACGGCAGGAGGGGGGTGCGCTGCCGTCCTGGGCCTACAGCGGCGAGATTCCCACGCCGATCTGGCAGCAGGCCGTGTCCGGCGCGCTCTCCGGGCAGACCCCCCAGACCTTCAAAGAGCCGGACGGCATCGCATACCGTGTGGTCCGTCAGGTGGAGATGGCCTTCCGCACCGCGCAGGCCGATGACGAACCCACCGCCCGCGACGGCACCGGCAACAGCGGCAGCAGTTTCTTTCGCCGCCGCCCGGCAGCGCCGCCGGAGACTGCACAACAGGAGACGGCGCCGCCGGAAACCGTGCAGCCCGCCTCGCAGACTGGAACCCAGCCGGAGCCGACTCCTGTTGCCCCCGAGCCTGAGCCGCTGCCGGATCTCCAGCCTGCGCCTGACGTTCAGGAAATTCCTGCAGAACCCGTCACCGGTGGGGAAGAGGTGGCACCGCCCGAACCGCTGCCCGACGCCGCTCCAGCTGACACTTTCGATGGTGGGGTGATCGAGGGGCCAGAGCCATTGCCTGAACTCGCTCCCACTGAGCCGGACAATTCAACGGTGGATGAGTTCCCCCCACTGGATTGAGCAGTTCGTACTCGCTCCCCACAACCGGAGACTGGCGCTGTGCGGCGAACCTCTCCTTGCCGAAAGTCCGAAAAAGCCCCCTCCGTAGTGGAGAGGGCGATGTGACGTGACAGGGTTGTGGAGCAGTAGAGACTGGACTTTACGCCGCCCGCCGCGCCCTGAATTTCAAGACCTGCGGCACCACCAACGCGGCCAGCACGCACAGCATCAAAAAGGCCGTGAAGGGCTGACGAACAAAGATCGAGAAGTCACCGTTGCTCTGCTGCAGGGCGGTGCGGAACTGCGCCTCCGCCGTCGGCCCCAGCACCACGCCGATAATCGCGGGCGTGACCGGAAAATCGAAACGGCGCATGCCGTAGCCGATCACGCCGAACAGCGCCAGCAGGCCCAGATCGAAGACGCTGTTGTTCAGCGAGTACACCCCGACCGTGCTGAAGACCAGAATCCCGGCGTACAGGAAGGGGCGCGGGATCAGCAGCAGCCGTGCCCAGACAGGAGCGAGGGGCAGATTCAGTGCCAGCAGCATCACGTTGCCGATGTACAGCGAGGCGATCAGCCCCCACACCAGATCACCGTTGGTCAGGAACAGTAGCGGCCCCGGCTGCAGGCCGTACTGCTGGAAAGCGGCCAGCAGAATTGCGGCGGTGGCGCTCGTGGGCAACCCCAGCGTCAGCAGGGGCACCAGCACGCCCGCCGCGCTGGCGTTGTTGGCGGCCTCCGGCCCGGCGACGCCCTCGATGGCACCCTGGCCAAACTCCTCGGGGTGTTTTGAGAGGCGTTTTTCCAGCGTGTAGCTCAGGAAGGTTGGGATTTCCGCGCCGCCGGCCGGAATCGCGCCGAAGGGGAAGCCCAGCGCCGTGCCGCGCAGCCACGGCCCCCAGCTGCGGCGCCAGTCCTGTTTGGACAGGGTTGCGCCGCCCTCCAGCTTGATCACACTGCCCTTGCCTTTTCGCAGGCGGCTGGCGACGTACAGCGTCTCCCCAATGGCAAACAGACCGATCACCACGGTAATGAAGTCGATCCCGTCCAGCAGTTCCGGGCGGCCCAGCGCGAAGCGGGCCTGCCCACTTTGCAGATCGGTGCCCACCAGGCCAATCGCCAGACCCACGAACAGGCTCAGCAAGCCGCGCAACGGGCTGCCGCCGAAGGTGGCGCTGATGGTCACGAAGGCCAGCATGATCAGCGCGAACTTGGCGCTGGGCGTGATCTGCACAGCGATGTCGGCAATTGCGGGCGCGGCGAAAGTCAGCAGCAGCGTCCCGATGGTGCCGGCGATAAACGACCCGATGGCGGCGGTGGCCAGCGCGGCGGCGGCGCGGCCCTTCCTGGCCATCTTGTTGCCCTCCAGTGCGGTGATGATGCTGGCCGACTCGCCCGGCGTGTTCAGCAGGATCGAGGTGGTGCTGCCCCCGAACATGCCGCCGTAATAGATGCCCGCGAACATGATGAAAGCGCTCACAGGCGGCAGCTTGGCCGTCACCGGCAGAAGCAGCGCTACGGTCAGCGCCGGGCCGATGCCGGGCAGCACGCCCACCAGCGTGCCCAGGGTGACGCCGATCAGGGCCCACAGCAGGTTCAGGGGCGTCAGCGCGGTCTCGAAGCCCGCGAACAGGGAGGTCAGGGCGTCCATTACAGAATCCCTTTCAGGAATCCGGGCGGCAGGCTTAACCCCAGGCCCCGCGTGAAGGCCACGTAGGTGACCAGGGCCACGGCCAGCGCCACCCCGGCCATCAGCCCGACGCGCCGTTCACCGAAAGCCCAGGCCACGCTGAAATACATGATGGCGGTGCCGATCACGAAGCCTGCCCAGGTCAGCACCGCTGCGCCCAGCACGAAGCCGCCCAGGATGATGGCGGGGGCGCCCAGATTGACTGGGGCGTTCAGATCGGTGTCCTCTTCGGCGGCGGGTTCGGCGCGGTCTCCACGCAGCACGCTGACGGTCAGCAGCACGCCCAGCGCGGTCAGCCCCACACTGACGATCAGGGGGAACACACGCGGCCCCACCACTGCGTTGATGCCGAAGGGGATCTCGCGGCTGCCGATGAACAGCGCTACGCCCAGCGCGGTCAGGGCCAGCGCCACCAGCAGGTCTGGAATGCTGATGCCGGGGCGGGCGGAAGGGGTGGGCGGGGGTTGGGTCATGGGGTCTCTCCTGCGGAGGGTCTGTGGTTGACCAGAGGTCAAAAGGTCCAGGGGTGTTTCGCGGTCTTTGGGGGCCAAAAAGGGTGAGGCGAAGAGGCCGCGACACTTCCTCCTCGCCTCACCCCCTGTCTGGCGTTTACTTCACCAGGCCGATGCTTTGCAGCACATCCTTGGTGCGCGCCGCCTCCAGCTTGAGGTACACGTCGAACTTGCTGCCGCTCAGGTACAGGTCCGTCCAGTTGCGGGTGGCCAGGGTGTTCTTCCACTCCTTGCTGGCGTGCATCTTGTCCAGTGCGGAGACCAGCGCGGCCTTCTCGCTGGCGCTGATGCCGGGGGCCGCTACGATGCCGCGCCAGTTGGCTAGTTCCACGTTCAGTCCCTGGGACTTGATGGTGGGGACTGGAATGCCAGCCTGCGGCTTGGCCGAGCTGATGCCGATGGCGCGCAGCTTGCCCGCCTTGATCTGGGCCTCGAACTCACCGTAGCCGGCCACGCCTGCCGCGACCTGGTTGCCCAGCAGCGCTGCCAGCGTCTCGCCGCCGCCGCTGAAGGGAACGTAGTTGATCTTTTTGGGGTCGATACCCGCTGCCTTGGCCAGCAGACCCACCAGCATATGATCGGTGCCGCCCGCGCTGCCGCCCGCGAAGGCGGTCTTGCCGGGATCGGCCTTCCACGCGGCGACCAGATCGGTCATGTTCTTGTAGGGACTGGCGGCGGGCACCACCACGACCTCGTACTCGCCGGTCAGGCGGGCAATCGGGGTCACGCGGCTGAGGTCTACCTTGGAGCCGTTGGTCAGGATCGCGCCGACCATCACCAGGCCCATGGTCATCAGCAGGCTGCCGTCGCCCTTGGCGTTGTACAACTGGGCCAGACCAATCGTGCCGCCCGCGCCGGGGACGTTGAAGACCTGCACCGGCTTGACGATGCCCTGCTCCTGCAACACGGTCTGAATGGCGCGGCTGGTCTGGTCCCAGCCGCCGCCGGGGCTGGCCGGCGCCATGATGCGCAGGTTGTTGACGTTCTGGGCCAGTGGGGCGGGCGCAGCGAGCATCAGGGCAGACAGGGTCAGGACGATACGTTTGGTGTTCATGGTGGAACCTCCAGGGGGTGCGCCGTGGGACGCGATTATGGAATTGTGCTTGCCCTTCAGGCTAGCCTCTCACCCAGAACTAAGCAAGCGGAAGACGCTGTCTGACACGCGGTTTCTGGTGATCGCAATGCACAGCCGTGAACGCAATGCACGCAACTGGTCCGGGCTGGACCCCCTGCGGTTCTACAATGGTCCAACGCTGATGACCCCTGCACCCCGCTCCCAGTCCCATCGCCCCGGTGGAGGTCTTCAGGGCCGTTTGGTGCGCTGGCACCTGGCCGTGTTGTGTGCGATGACCGTGCTGCTGGTGGGCGTGCAGTCGTGGCAACTGTACGGTGAGGCCCGCGAGCGGCTGGGCGAGCGGGCGCTGACCACCAGCCGGCTGGTGGCGCGGTTGCCCGATGTGGTAGGCGGAGCGGCTTCCGGCCAGCCGAATCCGGCGCTGAATGCCCGCATAAATTCGCTGCGCGGGGCCGCGGAGGCCGACTTCATCGTGGTAGGGGACCGTGCGGGCATCCGGCTGGCGCACCCGGTCCCGGCGCGGCTGGGCCAGCCGATGGAAGGCGGGGACAATGTCGGGCCCTTCGCGGGCCACGAGATCGTGAGCGTGGCCCGCGGCAGTCTGGGCGTCAGCGTGCGCGGCAAGGTGCCGGTGTGGCAGGCCGGGGACGTCGTGGGTGTGGTCAGCACCGGCTACCTGATGCCGCAGGTGTGGTCCCTGGTGGGTGACGCATTGATCGGCCTGCTGCCGTGGTTCGTGCTGGCACTGGGGCTGGGGACGCTGGGCGCCGTGTGGGCCGCGCGCCGACTGCGCGCCGAGATCCTGAATCTGGAGCCGGAGGAAATCGCCGCCCTGGCCCGCCAGCAACGCGCCGTGCTGGCTGCGCTGCGCGAGGGAGTGATCGCGGTAAATGCGGAAGGACTGGTGACGCTGGTCAGCGACCGCGCCGCCGAGGTGCTGGGCGAGCGCCCCACCCCCTACCCCCTGAACATGGTCTGGCCCGAACTGGCCCGGCTCACCCGCGGCGGTGTGGCGGCCCGGCAGCAGAACCTGGAACTGACCCTGCGCGGCGAGCCGTTGCTGGCGAACCTCGAACCGCTGGAGGGCGGCGGCTTCGTCTCGGGTTTCCGGGACCGCGCCCAGGCGCTGGCGCTGGCCGAGGAGCTGACCCACGCGCGCGGCTTTGTGGACGTGCTGCGCGCCCAGACCCACGAGTATCAGAACCGCCTGCACGTCATCTCTGGCCTGCTGCAACTGGACCGGCCCGAAGAGGCCCTGCGCGTGCTGAACGCCGAGATCCGCTCGGACGCCCAGTTCCGGCAACTGCTGCGTGACGTGCAGGTGCCGCGTCTGGTGGCCTTGCTGGCGGGCAAGCGCGAGCGGGCGCAGGAGTTGGGCATCGATTTCGCGGTGGCCGAGGGCAGCAGTCTGTCGCCCATCTGGGAGCGGCATGCCGACACGCTGGTCACGGCGGTGGGCAACCTGACCGAGAACGCCTTCGAGGCGCTGGCGGGGCAGGCTGGCCGCGTGACGGTGTCCATCGGTGAGGACCCCGACGGGCTGCAGATCGAGGTTGAGGACAGCGGCCCCGGCGTGCCGGAGGGCCTGGGCGAGGGGGTCTTCGTGCGCGGCGTGAGCAGCAAGGGCGAGGGCCGGGGACATGGGCTGGCCGGAGTGCTGGCCCGGGTGGACGCGCTGGGCGGACAGGTGCGGCACCACCGACGCGGCGGGCAGACCGTGTTCGAGGTCAGCCTGCCTGCACCCCTGGCCGCGCTATCCACCCCTTCCGCCCCGCCCCAGCAGGTGGGAGGGTGAATCCCGCGCCGCTGCCCGTGCGCGTCTTGCTGGTCGAGGATGACATCCGGGTGGCCCGCGTCAACCGTGACCTGCTGGAGCGGGACCCCGGCGTTCATGTGGTGGGCAGTGCGGCCAGTTGCGCCCAGGGCGACGCGCTGGCCCGCGCCCTGCTCCCTGATCTGATCCTGCTGGACGTGCATCTGCCGGACGGCAGCGGCCTGGGGTTGCTGCACCACTGGCGCGCGGCGGGCCTGCTCACCGACGTGGCGCTGATCACCGCCGCCGACGACGAGGCCAGCGTGCGGCTGGCGCTGGCGCACGGGGCCTTCGATTACCTGATCAAGCCGTTCACGGGGGCGCGGCTGGCCGAACTGGTCGCCCGTCACCGCGCCCGCCGCCCCGCACACGGGGGCGGGCCGCGCCTGGATCAGGCCGAGCTGGACCGGGTGCTGGGCGTGGTCCCTAGCGCCGCCGAGAGCCTGCCCCGCGGCATCGATCCGCACACGCTCGAACGGGTGGTCGCCGCGCTGCGTGGGGCACTGAGCAGCGTCAGCGCCGAGGACCTGGGCGAGCGTGTGGGCCTGAGCCGCGTGACCGCCTGGCGCTACCTGGAGCACCTGGTCCGGGTGGGCGAGGCCAGTCTGGACCACCACTATGGCCAATCCGGGCGGCCTGCCAAGCTGTACCGGTCTGCGGGAGCAGGCGAGTCTGAGGAGCAGTAACCCATACGGTTGAAAGACTGTTCTCCTGATCTTCAACCTCTCGAATAAGAAGCGTTCTCAGGATCCTGCGGGGCGGTGGACACCGGATGAATCTCTGTCTGGGACGCGCTCAGGCAAAAGTGTTTGCGGTCTGTGGAATCCGTCGCCCGTTCTCGCCCTGGCCCGCGAAAGACTCTCGGCGTGGAAAATGGACCGTTGCTCACGAGGACGCCCTCCCCATCTGCGGCCTCACTCTCCCGGCAGTCGCTATGCTGCACGTCATCAATTTGCACTCAATCCAAGCATTCAATTCACAGGGGAGGATCAATGGCGCGACGGGGATCAGTTGGACATGCTATGGCCGGAATAGGGCGGGGACTGCTGTGGACCTTGCTGCTTGTGCTGGCGGCAGTACTGGGCGTGGTGGTGTGGGCCAGGGCGACCTCAGCGCCGCAGGTGAGCGGGGACGTGACGCTGGGTGGCCTGAGCGGCCCCGTGACCGTGACCCGCGATGCGTGGGGTGTGCCGCACATCCGCGCGCAATCCGACGAGGACGCCGTGTACGCTCTGGGCTACGTCCACTGGCAGGACCGCGCCTGGCAGATGGATTTCCAGCGCCGCGTGGTGGCGGGCCGCCTGTCCGAGGTGCTGGGCGAACCCGCGCTGGCGCAGGACCGGTTTCTGCGGACCTGGGGGTTTCAGCAGGCGGCCGAATCGGTGCTGCCCGCCCTCTCCGAGCGCTCGCGCAGTCTGGTGAGGGCGTACACGGCGGGGGTGAACGCGGCTATGGGGCAGGGCAAGGTGGCCCCCGAATTCCGCATCCTGGGGTACACGCCTGAAGCCTGGAAAGAGGTGGACAGCGTGTCCTGGAGCAAGCTGATGGCCTACGATCTGGGCGGCAACATGGAAGACGAGGTGCTCAACACCCGCGTCACGCAGCGCCTGGGCCAGCAGGGGCTGGACGAGGTGACGGCCCCCTACCCGGCAGACGGCCCCACCATCCTCAGTGGCGATGAACTGGCAAAGACGGGCGTCAGGCCCGCAGGTGGCCTGGACACCGCAAGCCTCTCCACATCAGCCCTGGGCGCGCTGCAAGCGCACCTGAACGCTGCGCGCGAACTGGGCCTGCAGGCGGTGCCCGGCAAGGGCAGCAACGACTGGGTGATCGGCGGAAGCCGCACCGCCAGCGGCAAGCCGATCCTGGCCGACGATCCCCATCTGGCGCTGACCAGCCCGATGCTGTGGTATCTGGCCGACATCCAGGGGCCAACCTTGAAGGCCATCGGGGCCAGCATTCCGGGCCTGCCGGCCATCGTGATCGGGCGCAACGAGCGCGTGGCCTGGGGCGTGACCAACACCAACCCCGATGTGCAGGACCTGTATATCGAACCCGCCGACGCCTCGTTCACCCAGCGGCAGGAGACCATCAAGGTCAAGGGTGGAGCGGACGTGACCCTGACCGTGCGCGAGAGCAGGCACGGCCCGGTGGTCAGCGATGCGGGCGCCGCCGACGTGGGGCCGCGTGTGGCCCTCAAATGGACGGCCCTGCAACCCGGCGACACGACGATGGACGCCTTTATGGGCCTGAACTACGCGCGCAACTGGGACGACTTCAAGACGGCGCTGTCCCAATACGTCGCCCCCAGCCAGAACTTCGTCTACGCCGATGTGGACGGCAACACCGGTTACTACGCGCCGGGCAGGGTACCGCTGCGGAACGGCTGGGACGGCAGCCTTCCGGTCAGCGGTGACGGCAGCCGCGAGTGGACGGGCTACATTCCTTTTGAGGGCCTGCCGCACACCTACAACCCCGCCGATGGGCTGGTGGTCACGGCCAACAACAAGGTCGTGCCGGACAGCTACGCCTACAACCTGGGCAACAGCCGCAACTGGGCCGAGCCGTACCGTGCCGAACGCATCACCCAGCTGCTGACCGCCCGGCCCGACGGCCTGACTGTGCAGGACGTGAAGGCCGTGCAGCTAGACACCGTCAGCCTGGTGTGGCGGGACCTGAAGGAAGAACTGCTCGCCACCCAGCCCGACGGCGATCTCAGCCGCCAGGCGCTGGAGCTGCTGCGCGGCTGGGACGGCGACGAACGCGCTGACGCCGTGGCTCCCAGCATCTTCGAGGCGTGGCTGATGCAACTGCAGAAGATGGCGCAGGACGAGCTGGGCAACAGCACCACCCTCAACAGCCTGAGTGTGCTGAGGCAGCTTCAGGCCGATAGTGAACTGTGCCGCAACGCGGCCGCCCAGGTTCAGAACTGCGCCGCCGAACTGAGCGCCAGCCTGGGGCGAGCGGTGGATGACCTGAGTGCCCGTCTGGGAAGCGATCCCTCGGCCTGGACCTACGGCAAACTGCACCACGTCGCCAGCAACCACCGCGCCTTCGGGAACGTGGGGGCGCTGGCCTGGCTGTTCAACCACGGTGCGCCCACGGGCGGAGGCACCAACACCGTGAACGTCGCGCGCCCTGAGCAGGGCACCTTCAACCAGACCCACGGCCCCAGCTACCGCCAGATCATCGACCTGAGTGACCTGAACAACAGCGTGTTCATCGGCAGCCTGGGCCAGGGAGGCAATCCGCTGGGCAACCACGTCAGCGACCAGCAGTCGATGTGGACCGAAGGCGAGTATCTGCCCATGAGTACGGACGCGGCAGACTGGGGCAAAGTGAAAACGCTGACACTGACGCCAGGCAAGTAGGGCAAAGGCGCCGGGTGCGCGCTGCCAACAAAGGCGAAACGTTCCCTTAGACTTTTGGCCGTTTGGCCCCTTAGACTTCCTGACATGCCTGAATTTGACCGCGTGCGCGAAGCCTTGCGCGCCAGCATGAGCGCCTGGGCCACCCTGGAAGTACGGGGTGACCAGGCGCGCGTGATTCCCGCTCCCGATCCCGATCAACTGGCCGTGCATCTGGAGGCCGCCGATCCGCACTGGGCTCTGACCTGGGCCTGCGACAGCGTGCAGCCCCCGGTGGTCCGCGCCCGATTGACCCTGCTGGGTGTGACCCGCGAGGGCCTGTCCGGCGGCCATACCCTGACCGACGCCAAATGGGCCGCTCTGGCCGACGCAGCGCGCACCTTTGGCGTGGCCCCCGCCGGGGAAATCCCCTGGGTGGAGTACGACGCCGAGGACGGCCCCAACACCACCGATCTGGACGAGGTGACGCCATTGCCAGGGCCACCGTCCCCCGCGCCGCTGCCCCCGGAGCCGCCGCGCGATCCGCAGATGGAAAAGGCCCGCAACCACATCGACGATCTGCTCGATCAGCTCAAGGCCGCAGGGCGGGGGGGAGACGCCGCCCGCATCCTGATGCGCGGCTACGGCGAGACACTTGAGGAAAGCCGCGCGATCTACAAGGAATTGCACGCCATCCTGAAAAGCTGAGTATTGCCCTGCCGGGGAGAACCTAGAGCACCGGGAGGCCCCTCAACCAGTCTGGTCGAGAGGCCCCCTTCGTCAGGATCGGGTGTCTGCCCTCAGCGCACCTTCACTTCCTGATCAAACCACGTCAGCACCCGCTCGCGGCCAAACGGCCAGACGCCCACCTGCGCGGCGCGGCCTGCCTCCTGCATGAATTCGGGGAGGGGGCCGGTGTTTTTCGGGGTGGACGTGTACACCGGCGCGTCGTAGGGCAGCCCGGCCAGTTCGCAGGCCCGCTCGATGCCCGTTCGCAGGTCGCCCAGTTCATCGACCAGACCGCGTTCCAGGCCGTCCCTGCCACTCCAGATGCGCCCGCGCCCCAGCTCGTTGACCTGTTCCTTGCTCATCTTGCGGCCCTGGGCGACGCGCGTGGTGAAGCGGTCATACACTTCCAGGATGCTGCGCTCGACGTGCTGGCGCTCGTCGTCGCTGTAGGGTCGGCTGGAGCTGTACATCAGGGCACTGTCCCGGCCCACCCGCTCGGGATTGAGGCCCTGGCGGGCGTTGAATTCCCGCAGGATCGGTTTGCCGCTCACCACGCCGATGCTCCCGGTCAGGGTGTAGGGCGAGGCGATGATGTGTCTGGCGTGCGTGGCAACGTAATACCCGCCGCTGGCTGCGTACTCGCCCATGACCACCACCACGGGCTTTTCACTGGTGGACACCTCGCGCCACATCAGATCCGAGGCCAGCGCTGAGCCGCCGCCGCTGTTGACGTACAGCACGATCGCGCGGGTGTCCTTGTCCTCCCTGGCCCGCTTGAGCGCCGCCACGACGGTATCGGACCCGGCCATCGGGCCGCCGAGCAGCGGCAGGGGCAGCGGGTTGTTGCGGCTCTTGCCGGTCACGATGGTCCCGATAACGGGAACCACGGCCACCTTGCCCCCTTTCGGATTACCGAACTTGCGTGGCATCAGCAGATCGATCACGGCAGCCAGCGGACGGGTGCCGGGGCCGACGAGTTCGTCCTCGTAGGCGACTCTGGTAATCAGGCCGGCCTCCAGCGCTCCCTGCGCGCTGGTCAGATCGCCGGCCAGCCAGGCGGCGGCCACCTCCCGCTCCACGCCGCGCGCCGTGGCCAGATCGTCGGCCCAGGCGGCTTCCAGTCCGTCAATGTAGGCCTGAAGCTGCTCGCGGTTGGCGTCATCCATGTGGTCCTGCGAGAAGCGGGTCAGCGCAGCCTTGTATTCGCGGATGCGCAGGTTCTCGAACTCGATTCCGTGCTTTTTCAGGAATTCGCCCAGGTAGGTCTGCTCCAGCCCGAAACCACCGAGCAGGACGTCCGCCGATTCGGGGGCGGCGATCTCCTTGGCGCCGCTGGCGGCGATCAGCGCCGTCATGGTCAGTTGCGGCAGGTACGCGATCACCCGCTTGTGCTGCGACAGGCGGCCCAGCATGCCCCGGATGGCGTGCGCGGCAGCGGGGGAGGCCGTGAACTCCGAGATCTTGACCAGCACGCCGTGCAGCCATTCGGCGTCGCTCAGCTTCTGAATGCGGGCTTCTAAGGCCTCCAGCGTTTCGGTGCGGTTCAGCAGCGCCGCAATCGGGTTGCTGGGATTGCGTTCCGGGTACGGGCCGGTTACGTCCAGCACGATCCAGGTGGGGTGGGTCACGCCGCTGGGCAAGTCGGAAGCCTTGTTCAGAAAGGGAATATTGAGGGGGGCCATACCCGTAAACTACGCTCTTCACGGTGAGAGGGTTCCCGTCAGGAGATTACCAGTCTTGATTGACGCTCAATCTGGTTAGGCAGGCCAAAAAAAGCCTGCCGCGCGGGCAGGCCGGAAGGGGAGGGAACGGTTCAGAAGGTCTTGACGTAAGCGTAGATATTGGCGATGTCCGCGTCGGTGAGCTGGCTGTCGGAGAAGCGGGGCATGATGTTGTTCAGCTCCTCGCCGTTGGGCAGCTTGCCCTCACGCAACACGGTGTGGAACTGCTGTTGTGTCCAGGACTTGGGACCGTCGGCCAGTTTCAGGTTCGCGCCGACGCCGCCGCCACCGTCCGCGCCGTGGCAGCCCGCGCAGTTGCTCGCGTACAGTTCCTCGCCCGTCGAGGAATCCCCCTGGATTTCGGCGGCCACGGCCGTCGCGGCGGGAGGATTGCCGGTGGCCGACTGCTCGTTGCTGCGGGTGTCGGGATCGGTGGGGGTGCCAGCCTGGGCCTGCTCTGCGTTCTGAGTGGGCGCACCTTCGCCGCCCAGCTGCCCACCGGGACGGGCCACCGCTCCATTGGGGCCGCTGGTGGTGCCGCCCGCCTCGTCTGGCTTCACGTCGCCCAGCGCGCCGGGTGCGCCGGCCGCGCCCGTGGCGGCGACGTTGGCGCTGGGTGCCTGCTCGGGTGGCACCTGCGCCGTGGCCGCCTCGCTCGCATCTGCGGCGGCTTCCTGGGTGGTGGTTTGCGCACTGGTTTCGGCAGCCTTTTCCTCGTGCGGGGTGGTGGCGATCCGGTAGCCGGCAATCGATCCCGCCAGCGTCAGGGCCAGCAGCAGTGTGATGGTGACGGCGAACGTGTTCTTCATGGCCCTGAGGTTACCACACGGTCAGGGGGCTTTTGACCGCGCTGCACGCGCCGAATCTTGTCCAATCCACAATCCTGGCCGCCCGTTGACCGCACCTTGGCCGCTAGACTGTCCAGCATGACTTCCTCCTCGCCCCCTCCACTGCGGCTGGCCTCACTGGCGTCCAGCAATTCGGACATCCTGGCAGCGTTGGGGGCCACCGGCTGGGTGGTGGCCGCCGATTCGCACAGTGACGCGCCAGGACTGTCGGCCGCCATCCGGGTGGGGCCGGACCTGAACATCGATCTGGACGCGGTGGCGCTCTCCCGGCCCGATCTGGTGCTTGCCAGCCTGAGCGTGCCGGGCATGGAGCGCGTTGTGGACGGACTGTATGAGCGCGGCCTGCCCACCCTGGTCCTCGATCCGGTCACGGTGGCCAACACCCTGGACGATATCCGGCTGATCGGGAAAACCATCGGGCTGGAGCAGAGGGGCAAAGAGGTGGCGGCGCAGCTTGGGGCGGATCTTGCCCGTCTGCGCGCCACGTATGCCCGTCCGCCGCGCGTGCTGGTGGAATGGTGGCCCCGCCCGATCATCGCCGCCACGCGCGAATCGTGGGTAACCCAGCTGCTCTCGGGGCTGGGCGCGGTCAATGCCCTGGCAACGCGCCCCGGACGCAGCTCGCCGTTGACGCTGAACGAGGTGCGTGACGCAGCGCCGGACCTGATCGTGTGTTCGTGGTGTGGCGCGAAAAAGCTGCGGCCAGAGGTAATTGAGGCGCGTGGACTGGGCGTTCCGGTGATCGCGGTGGCCGAGAGCGGTCTGGGCCGCCCCGGTCCCCGCCTGCTGGAGGGGGCACGGCAGATCGCGGCGGCGCTGGAAGGATTGGACCTGACTCAAACCCGGTTGTGTGGCGCAGGCACAGCCGCCAGTCAGATCGCCTAATCCCAGCCTAGGATCGCCCGCAAGCCGCTCAGGCAGTCGGCGCGGTAGGCGTCCAGATCGGGGGTGGCGTCGGCCAGAAAGCGCACGCTCAGCCCCTCCACCAAGGCCCGCAGCTGCCGCGCCCGCGTCTGCGCGCCGTCCTCGCCGGCCAGCCGCGCCAGTTCCAGGTCCAGTTCCAGCGTCTGCCGCAAGAAATCACGCTGCACCGCCATCAGGGCCGGGTCACGCGTGGCCGCCGCCAGGAAATCCAGCGACACGGTGTAAAAGCGCCGGGTGTTCTGGACACCGTAGAACTGATTTTCTACAAAGGCGCGCAGTTTGGCGTCCGGGGTGTCGGCCAGACGCAGGGCGCGGCGCGTTGCGACCGTGATCGTGCGCGTAAAACGGCGCATCACCGCCGAGAGCAGGCCCGCCCGGCTGCCGAAGTGGTAGACCAGCGTGCCCCGGCTGACTCCGGCATGTTCGGCGATATTCGCCAGCGTCACCCCGGCATAGCCGCGCTCGTACAGCGCCAGATACGCTGCCTGCTCCAGCGCCGAGCGCCGGGCGCGGTCCTGAATAGGGTTGACGGTACGGGCCATAGGACCTCCCAGCATCGTGTCTGGGGCAGGGGGAGTCAACTGCGCCGTTTTCTGGTAATGCCGCCGTAATGCGTCGGGAAGAGGCTATGGATACAGGAGGGGGCAACGACAAACCCCTCCCTGCCCAGGAGGCCCACCATGACCACCCTTCCGTACACGCCCACTCCCGCCACCCTGAAGGAACCCGCCATCTCGCGCATGCTGTTCGCCGATCCACGACTAGCCCCGCTGTGGCTGCTGTTGCGCCTGTACGTGGGTTACGAATGGCTCAGCGCGGGGTGGGGCAAGGTCACCAACCCCGCTGGAGTGTGGGTCGGCGAGAAAGCCGGGGTGGCCGTCAGTGGTTTTCTGAATGGCGCGCTGGCTAAGACCGGCGGCGATCACCCGGATGTCGCGGGCTGGTACGCGTGGTTTGTGCAGCATGTGGCCCTGCCCAATGCCGCTGCCTTCTCGTACATGGTGGCCTACGGCGAACTGCTGGTGGGCACCGCGCTGGTTCTGGGCCTGTTCACGGGCATCGCGGCCTTTTTCGGCGGCTTCCTGAACGCCAACTTCCTGCTGGCCGGGACAGTCAGCAGCAACCCGCTGCTGTTCATCCTGGCGACATGGCTGGTGCTGGGCTGGCGCGTGGCCGGATGGTGGGGCCTGGACCGCTGGGTGCTGCCGCGCTTCGGCGTCATGGAACAGCCAGCCCTCCTCCCCGCCGATCCTGTGAACCGGCGACAGGGTCAGCCCGTCAGGTAGGGGAGAAATCCCGTCGGCGCCCGGACAAAGCCTGTCCGGGTGCTTTCTGTCTGTCCTGGGCGCGGCAGCCTGCCATACTCATGGACATGAAGCTGCTGAGCGTCTGCGTCGGCACGCCGCGTGCCGTGCGGAGCAAATCCGGCTGGACGGGCATTCACAAGCAGCCTGTGGCCGGTGCGGTGTTCATTGGACGGCTGGGGCTGAGTGGCGATCACATCCTGGACACCGAAAACCACGGCGGACCCGATCAGGCCGTCTACATCTACACGCAGCCGGACTATGAGGTCTGGTCAGCCCAGCTTGGACGGTCACTGGAGCCGGGAACGTTTGGGGAAAACCTGCTGTTTTCCGGTCTGGAATCCGCTTCCATCCGTCTGGGCCAGCGCTTCAGGGTGGGCGGCGCGCTGCTGGAGGCCACCTTCGCCCGCATCCCCTGCGTGACCCTGGCCGAGCGTATGGGCGATCCGGGCTTCGTGAAGCAATTCCGCGAAGCCCGCAGGCCCGGCCTGTACGCCCGCGTCTTGCAGGAGGGCAAGGTGCGGGCGGGCGATCTATTAACCCTCGTCGGCAGCGTGGCCGAGAGTGCGCCTACGGTCCTCGACAACTTTGAAGCCTTCTTCGCCGGACAGGCGGAGGCCAGCCGCTAGCCCCGGCCCACGCCCGCCACCACCAGCGTCACGAGCAGTGCGGCCAGCCCCATACCGATCGAACTGGCCGCCCCGGTCAGTTCCCCTTCCTCGCGGGCGCGCGCGGTGCCGACGCCGTGGGATACCGAACCTATCGCCAGTCCCCGCGCCAGCGCATGCCTCACGCCGATCAGCGTCAGGAACCCCGGCAGGATCAGCGCGCCTACCAGCCCCGACAGCACCGCCAGCGTGGCGGCCAGCGCCGGGGGTGCTCCCGTGAACTGTGCGAGTTGCAGGGCCACCGGGCTGGTGGCGGGGGCAGTCAGGAGCGAGCGCTGGGCCTCGCCGCTCAGCCCCAGGAGGCGGGAGAACAGCACGTCGGTCCCCACGCCCACCAGGGTGCCGCTCAGGCCGCCGATCACCAGCGAACGCCACTGCCTGGAGAGCAGCGCCCGCAGGCGATACATCGGCACTGCCAGCGCCACGATGGCCGGGGCCAGCAGCGCAGTCAGCGGCCTGACCTCCTCCAGATAGCGGGCGTGCGAGACGCCGCCCACCAGCAGGACCCCGGCGACAAGCAGCGTGGCGATCAGCGTTGGATTGGCCAGGGGTGAGCGCCCCACCCGCGCCTGCAGGACCACACCCAGCGCGAAGGCGATCAGGGTCAGGGCGATCCAGGCCACCTAAACCTCTGCGCCATGCTGTTCAGACTGGGCCAGGCGGGAGGCCAGCACCCCGGCCACGCCGCCGCCCAACAGCAGTCCCGCCGTCATGACCAGCAGCCACAGCCCCCACCCGGCCCCCGCGGACAGGTAGCCGATAAAGCCCACTGTCGCCGGCACGAACAGCAGGCCCAGGATACCCAGCAGGCCATCGGCAGCGTCTGCAACCCAGTGTAGACGCACTGCTTTGAGTCCCAGCGCGGCCCACAGCAGCGCCAGTCCCACCACCGAACCCGGCAGCGGCAGGTGCGTGACCGTCACCAGCGCCTGTCCGGCGGCGGCGAAGCCCACCAGCACGCCCAGACCCAGCACGAAGCGCACCGGAGCGGCGAGGCGGGCGATGGGGGACAGTTCAGGTGCGGTCATCGTCTTGCGCCGTCAGCCGGGCCAGCATGCCGCGTACCACGGCCTTGGCGTGGCGGGCCACCTGCGGCATGAACTCGCGGTAATCCACGCTCGCGCTGCCATCCGCCGTGTCGCTGACGCTGCGGATAATCACGAAGGGAATACCCGCCTTGGCGCAGACCTGAGCGACGGCCGCCCCTTCCATCTCGGCGCAGGCGGCGTCGAAAACACTTTGCAGCCGCCGGACACCCTCCGGGGACGCGATGAACTGATCTCCGCTGGCGACGCGCCCCTCGATGACGCGCACCCCAGACACCTCCTGCGCGGCCTGGACGGCGGCGCCCCGCAAGGTGTCGTCGGCGGCCCAGGCGGGCGCTTCCCCAGGCACGGTGCCCACCGGGTAGCCCAGGGCGGTCACGTCCACGTCGTGCTGCACGCAGTCGGTGCTGACTACGATGTCGCCCACCCGCAGCTCCGGATGAACGCCGCCCGCCACCCCGGTAAAGATGATGCGCGACGCGCCCGCCGCCAGCAGGTGCGCGGTGGTCAGCGCGGCGTTGACCTTGCCGATGCCCCCGCGCGTGAGCAGCACGGTCACCCCGTCCAGCTGCCCCCGGTACAGGGTGGCGCCGGGATAGGCCAGCTCCTGCCGGCCCTGCAGGTCGCTCAGCAACAACTCGATTTCTTCGTCCATCGCGCCGATAATTGCCAACATTGCTGCGGATTCTAGAGCATCGCCTCTGTCCTGAGCGGATGAAAAGAAGAAAAGATTCGTGTCACTACGGAAGTACGCACACCGCGAGGATATGCAGATCTAAGCTCAGGGTATGACCTGGAATCCTGACCAGTATCACCGCTTCAAAGACGCCCGCAGCGCCCCCGCCCGTGATCTTCAGGCAATGATCCCGGAAAAGCCTTACCGCGAGATCGTCGATCTGGGGTGCGGCACGGGTGAGCAGACCGCGCAACTGGCTGCCCGCTTTCCGGCGGCGCGGGTGCTGGGAGTGGACAGCAGCCCCGAGATGCTGGCGCGGGCACGCCAGCACAGCGCTCCCAACCTCCGCTTCGAGGAGGGAAACATTCTCGATCTGGACGGTGAGTTCGATCTGATCTATTCCAACGCGGCGCTGCAGTGGCTGCCCGATCATGGGGCCTTGCTGGCCCGGCTGTGGGGCAGTCTGCGTCCCGGTGGCATGCTGGCCGTGCAGGTGCCCGCCAATCATAATCACGCATCTCACCGCCTGCTGTCCGAAACGGCAGATGAGTTCAGCGCCGAACTCGGCGGCTTTACGCGCTTCGGCCCGGCGCATGGTTCGTCGCCGGTGCTGACGCCCGCTGCCTACGCCGAGACGCTGGACGCGCTGGGGGCAGGGGAGATCACGGCCATCAGTAAGGTTTACCCGGTGGTCCTGAGCGGCGCCGCAGGCCTGCTGGAATGGACGCGCGGCACGGCGCTCGTTCCGTACCTGTCGCGGCTTGATGGTGGGGATGCACGCCGCTTTGAGGCCGCGTATCTCCAGAAATTGTCGGACGCGTTTCCGGGCGAGCGGGTGTTCTACGCCTTCACGCGGGTCCTGTTCGTAGCGGAGCGCCCAGCCTGACTCAGTTCACGGGCTCTGCCACGGGGGGCGGGCGCGGTGTGGTCAGATTGATGCCCGCACTCGCCAGGATCACACAAGCAATCGCCAGCCATTGCAGCCCAGCCAGCGCCTCGCCGAGAAACAGCAAGCCGCACACGGCACCCATCGCGGGTTCGACGCTCATCATTACGCCAAAAACGCGGGGAGGCACCAGCCGCAGCGCGCGCATTTCCAGGCTGTAGGGCAGCGCACTGGACAACGCGGCCACGGTCAGCCCGGTCAGCAGCACCCCCGGAGCCAACAGCGCCGTGCCCGCCTGCGCCACCCCCATCGGTACGCACACGGCGGCGGCCACCAGCATGCCCACCGCCACGCCCGCCGTGCCTGGCAGGCGCCGCCCCACCGCGCCGCCCAGCAGGATGTACGCCGCCCAGAACCCGCCCGCCACCAACGCCAGCGTCACGCCGATGGGATCGAGGGCCCCGGCAGTGCCCGTGCCATGGGGTGAAATGAGGAAGATGCCCGCTCCGGCCAGCGCCACCCACAGGAAATCCAGCGCTCGCCGCGACAGGGCCGCCGCCAGCAGCAGCGGTCCCAGGAACTCCAGCGTCACGGCAATGGCCAGCGGCAACCGTTCCAGCGAGAGGTAGTACGTCAGGTTCATTAGGCCCAGCACCGCGCCGTACGGAACCACGGCCTGCCAGTCGGCGCGGGTCAGCAACCGCAGGTTGGGCCGGAAGATCAGCATCAGGATCGCGGCGGCCAACCCCACGCGCAGGCCGGTGGTTCCCAGCGGGCCGATCAGGGGAAACAGCGTCTTGGCGTAGGCCGCGCCCGCCTGGATGCTCAGCATGGACAGCAGCAGCGCCGGAATGGGAGGGAGGGAAAAACGGCGCATCCGGGGCCATTATGGGGCCGGATGCGCCGGGCCTGTCGCCCCTTCTGGACAGCCCCGCCGTGCGGCAGACGGGCGGGACTGGGCCGCACTCCCGTCTCTCGGCTTAGATCTCCTGCAACGGAATGGCGGCCAGCCAGTCTGGCACTTCATCCGGCGGGTAGGTGTCGAAGACCAGACGCGTCAGCGAGACCAGCGGATAGCCCTGGAGCGGTCCGTCCACGGCGCGGCGGTCCACGATGCAGGCGATGGCCGCGCATTTGCCCCCGGCGGCCTCGGCGGCGCGCACAGCTTTCAGGACACTTCCGCCGGTTGTCAGGACATCTTCCACAGCGATGAACGGTTCACCCGGCGCGACCGTGAACGCCTCCCGGATCTTCATGCCGCCCTGGCCGTCCTTCTCGGCGAAGATGGCCCGGACATCATCCCCGCCGAAGTGCCGAGCCACCTCGTAGGCCAGCACCACGCCTCCCATCGCGGGACCGATCAGCAGGCTGGCCTCCACACCCGCGTCCGTGAGTTTCTGTGCCATCGCGGCGGCGATCTTGCCGGTCAGATGGGGGTATTGCAGCACGGTGGTGCTTTGCAGGAACTTGGGGCTGTGGCGGCCACTGGCGAGCAGAAAATGCCCCTCGTGGTAGGCCCCGGCCTGACGGTACAGCGCGAGAACGTCCATGCCGGGAGTATCGCATTCCCGGTGGGAGGAGCGGTGCGGGTGGCTGGCCTGTTCATGCCCTGCGGATAAGGCAAGGCGTCACTCAGTCCTGAGTTCTCCTATAAAAAAAGCTAGCGCAGCAGATCGATCCTGCTGCCATCCGCCGTCTCGTAGCGCACCACACCCAGTCCAGGGACGAGATACACGGTCTGCACGCTGATCTGCCCACCCACACTGGTCTCGGTCCGGATGCTCAGGGCGTTGTATTTGCCGCCCGCCGTGTCGATGGCGGCCACGCCGGTCACGGCGCTGCTGGATTTCAGGGTGCCGCTCACGCTGGTCCAGCGCTGGCCGGGAGTGAGCGGCGCAGGCGGATAGACGTTGAGCGGCGCGGGGTACCAGCCCAGCCGTCCGCCCGCGTGCACACCACGCAGCCACACGCTGCCGTCAGCGCGGAATTCCAGCAGGTCCTGGGTGAAGGTCTTGCCGCCAAACTGGTGGCTTATTGGCACCACCCGGACGCCCCGGTGCGTCACCGCTGGCCCCACCACCTGCGTCTCGCCGTTGCTGTAGGTCCAGTGTCTGCCGGGGGTGTGCGGGTAGTAACTGGGAGAGCCGCTGCCCTGCGCGGCGGCCCAGGCCAGGCTGCCCAGCAGCAGCAGCGCAGGCAGGCGGCGAAAGCGGGCAGCAGTCTGGTCGGCGGGCATAGGAGGTCAGCCTAGAGTGCGGGCCTTGACGGCGTTCTGACTCCGAACGGCGGGGGCGGTGACTGGTCCCACAGCACCCAGGCTATTCCTGATCCAGGCCCAGTTCCGTGCCGCGCCGGGTGGCCTCGATCACCGCGCGCATCAGGCCGCCGCGCACGCCCGCCGCTTCCAGGGCAGCCAGGCCCGCGATGGTGGTGCCTCCGGGCGAGGCCACCTCGTCCTTGAGCATGCCGGGGTGGGCCCGTCGTTGCAGCAGTTCGCCGCTGGCGACCAGCAGTTTGGCGGCCAGTTCGTTGGCCAGGACGCGTGGCAGGCCCATACGGACGCCGCCGTCGGCCAGCGCCTCGGCCACCACGGCGGCGTAGGCGGGACCCGACGCACTCATGCCAGTAAAGGCATTGAACAGGTGTTCGGGGAGGTCGTAGGCGTCGCCCACCGACCCGAACAGATGGTGTGCGAAGGCAAGATCGCCCGCGTCGGTGGCCTCGCGCGGCCCGGTGATGGCGGTCTGCGACAGGCCGATGGTGGCCGCCAGATTGGGCATCACGCGCACCACCCGCTGGGTGCCCAGCCGCCGCGCCAGGGTTGCCACGCTGACCCCGGCCATGGTGCTGATATACCCGGCATTTTCCTGCGCCAGCCACTCGCTGGTTTCGGGAAACACGCGCGGCTGCAGGCTGATCAGAATGCGCTGGGCCTGCCCCAGCTCTGCCGGAGCGATGACCCGCGCCCCGGTGCGCGCGGCAATGTCCTGCACGCGCGCAGTATTCGCGTCGATCAGGCCGATCTGCGCGGGCGCGATCCCGCCGCGGGCACTCACCCCTTCCAGCAGGGCCAGGCCCAGTTTTCCGACGCCGACGATGGCAAGTTCCATGCGCGGCAGTATAGGGGGAGGGTCAGGACGCCCGGGCCAACCGTCTAACTGTCCTGGGCCGTGTGGAAAGGGCTGCAGTCCTGAAAGTGGGAAGGTCGGGAGACCAGGGGCAGACGCGGCTCCTGTTCTCTTCAGATCGGTCCGGGGCAGCGATGAGACGGCTGGACTTTCTGCCCTTTAGACTGCGTGCATATGCTGGTTTACCATCTGCCCGGAACCTTTGAAACGCGCGAGGCGCACCTGGATCTGCTGTGGGAGGCCGGGGCGACGGGCCTGGAGGAACGCGCTGGGCTGATCCGTGCCTACTTCGATGCCCGCGCAGACCTGGACCCTGAAATCGCCGACGGCGAGTGGCGTGACGAGGCCGAACAGGACTGGCAGGCCCAGTTCAAGGCCACGCTGAGGCCGGTGCGTGCGGGCCGCGTGACCATCGTGCCGCCGTGGCTACGCCATGAGGTGGAGGATGAACAGGTGGCGCTGATCATTGAGCCGGGCATGGCCTTCGGGACCGGCCACCATGCCACCACGCGCATGGCCGTGGAGGCCCTGTCGGAGCTGGAATTGAGCGGCAGACGGGTGCTGGACGTGGGAACGGGCAGCGGCGTCCTTGCCATTGCGGCGGCGTTGCTGGGCGCGGACCATGCCACCGGGCTGGACATCGATCCGCTGACCATTCCGATCGCTGTGGAGAACGCGGCGATCAATGGCGTTCCGCCGGGCCGCGTGGCCTTTGCGGAGGGCAGCCTGGGCCTAGGCGACGAGTCTGGAGACGTGTTCGACGTGCTGGTCGCCAACCTGTACGCCGAACTGCATGATCTGCTGGCGGGCGAGTACGCCGCCGCGCTGCGCCCTGGCGGTCCGCTGATCCTAACGGGCATCCTGATGGGCAAGCTGGAGCTGGTCCGCGCCGCTCTGGACCGCGAAGGCTTCGGCGGCGTCACCGTGCGCGAGGACGGCGAGTGGGTGCTTGTCACAGCCTCCGCGCCCTCCCAGTGAACCGTCCGATAGGGGGCGCGGCATGACCGACACCCGTATTCGGGTCGCGGCCCTGACCCCCCAGATGGACCTCGGCCCGCGGGAGGCCCGCCATCTGCACGTCCTGCGCCTGAAGGTGGGCGACTCGCTGCGTGTGTTTGATGGGGGGGGTGGCGAGGCGGAGGCGGAAATTGCCGAGCTGGACGCTGGCCACGCCGTCCTGACGCTGGGTGAGGCGGTCAGGAGCGCCGCGGAAACCCCGTTTCCTCTGACGCTGGCGGTGGCCCTCCTGAAGGGCGACAAGCTCTCGGACGTGGTGCGGGCCGCCACTGAACTGGGCGTGGCGCAGGTGCAACTGCTGGTCACCGCCCGTGCTGACGCCCGCGAGATCGGGGTGCAGAAACTGATGCGCCTGCAAAGGGTGGCGGAGGAGGCCAGCAAGCAGTCCCGCCGCGCGGTCACGCCCGCAGTCCTGGCGCCCGTGCGCCTGACGGATTTCCGCTGGGAGGGCCAGCTGTTCGTGGCCCAGCCCGGTTCGGCGGGCCGGATGATGACCTTGCTGGACTGGTCCGCGCCCGTGGCTGTGTTGACTGGTCCGGAAGGCGGCCTGACCGACGAGGAGGCCACGGCCCTGATCGGGCGCGGCGCGCATGCGGTCACGCTGGGACCGCGCATCCTGCGGGCGGAAACGGCCCCGGTGGCGCTCCTGGGAGCCATTGCGGCGGCAGGCGGGGGAGAGGCCTAGCCTCCCAGCGTCAGCTGTTCGTCCTGCACTTCCCGGGGCAGGGTGAAACTGAAGGTGGCCCCCTGCCCTGGTGAACTGCTGGCCGCAACGCGTCCGCCGTGGCGCAGGATGATGCGGCGCACCGTGGCCAGGCCGATGCCAGTGCCCTCGAAATCCTTTTGCAGGTGCAGGCGTTGGAAGGGACCGAACAACTTGGCCTGATACGCTGGATCGAAGCCCGCACCGTTGTCCCTGATCCAGACCGTCCAGCCGTCGTCGTCCTCGTCGGCCCAGACCTCGATGACGGGGCTTTCGGTGCGGCGGGTGAACTTGACGGCGTTGCTCAGCAGGTTGGTCATGACCTGGCGCAGTGTGGCGCGGTCTCCCGCCACGGTGGGCAAGGCACCCAGACGCCACTCGATCTGGCGTCCTTCGAGCTCGTCGAGGACGTCGTGCCGGGCGTCCTGCACCAGCCTGCTCAGGGAGACGTCCTGACGCAGCAGCGGCTGGCGGGTGCTGCGCGACAGTTCCAGCATCGCGTCGATCATGCGGGTCATCTGGTCGGCAGCCTCGTCCAGCACTTCCAGGGGTCGCGCGGCCTTTTCCGGCTGGCCCCCCTTCAGGGCGCGGCGAATCAGCTCGGTAAAGCCCTTGACGTGGCGTACCGGGGTCCGCAGATCGTGCGAGGCGCTGTAGGCGAAGGCCTCCAGCTCCTGGTTGGCGGCCTTGAGTTCCAGGTTGCTGCGCTGCAGCAGGCGGTAACTGTTCTCCAGTTCAGTGGCGGCCCAGGCCCGTTCCAGCGCCAATTCCAAGCTGCGGCCCACCGCCCCGAAGACCGCACGGTCCTGCGGTTTCCAGACCCGCTCCTGCTGGGAGCCGATCACCACCATGGCGACGGGACGGCCCCGGCGCAGATACGGGTAGAACGCTGCCGCGCCGTAGGACTCGGTGTGATCGAACCGCTGCTCTACGGCGTTCCAGTGGTCGAAGAAGACTGGGCCGCCCGCCTGCACCGCCGCCTGATAGGCAGGCGTGTCCGCCGGCAGACCGTCATACAGCGACTGGAGCAGCACGGGGTCCGTGACATCGGCCAGCAGCGCCTTCCACAGCTCACCCTGCAACTCGTAGTAGCCGAAAGACCAGCCGGGCAGCAGTTCCATCAGCAGATCGTGGGCGCGCCCGGCGGCTTCCAGACGGTCCGTTCCCACGCCGATGGCCTCGGTCATCTGCACGAAGGCGCGCAGCCCCAGCTCACGCTCCTCGAAGTCCGACTGGATCTCACGTTGCTGGGCGTTGGCCAGGGCCTGATAAACCGAGATAAACAGTTGCCGCTGCTGTTCGGTCCATACCTCCACGCTGCCGCACCCCACGGTCAGCATGGCGTGAGGCTCTCCGTCCCGGAAATACGGAGCCAGCGCCACGCCCCGGAAGTCCCCTGCGAACGGAATCTGCTGTTCCTCGGCGTTCCAGTCCTCGAAGAAAACTGGCTCCCCGGCCTCTACCGCCTGCACGAAACTCGGGGTCTCCAGCGAGAGGCCCTGCTGAAGAACGGCCCGCAGCTGCTCCGACAGGCCGTCCGTCGTCACCTGCGCCACCCAGCGTCCATTCAGGTGCCGATAGAAGGCTGCCTGGAGTCCGGGGAAATTGACCTGCAATACCTCCTGCGCGTGCTGGGCCAGCGTTTCCAGATCTGAAGTTCTGGAAGCTGCCTGCGTCAGCTTGGCGAAGGTGGACAGAACCCTGACCTGCTGCTGGGCCTCGGCCAGCGCCTGTCGGGTCCAGCGCAATTCCTCAGACGACAAGGGTCCCCCATGAAGGAGACGGGACGGCACAAACACAGGGAAACGGGCGAAAGGTCCCGCGCCGGACAAAGAGCACAGCCTTCAATGGAAGGCCCCGGTGGCGGCCATCTCCGGCGTGCTGGGGACCAGTTGCCGCCAGCTGTGGACGCCGCCCACCTGCACGGTCACGAAACGTTCCAGCGCGCGCCACAGCGCCGGGCGCTCCGCAGGGGGCACCGGCGTGTCCATGTTGGCCCGCACCGTGCGGCGCACCACCCCGCGCAGGAAGTCCAGCGATTCGGGCGGGTAGGCACTCAGGCTGGCACACGCCGCGCACAGCAGCTGGCCACCCAGCGGATCCGGGTGCTCGGGGTCCGGCGAGCCGCAGCGGGCGCAGCGGGCCGTCTGCGGCACAATGCCGGCCAGTCCCAGCAGTTTGTAGCTCATGACCAGCGCCACCCACTCTGGGTCCGGCTGGTGTGCTACGCCGCGCAGCGCCGCCGCGAACAGTTCAAAGGCCTGTTCGCTGAACTCTCCTTCCTGAAACAGCGCGTCGGCGAATTCGGCCATCAGGTGCGCGAAGGCGTGCCGCTCCGGCTCGGCCAGCGTGGGCAAAGCGCCCTCCAGCACGGCCTGTTTGACGGTGGCCAGATCATTGTTGGGGGTCTGGTACGTCTGCACGCCGACGTGGTGGAACAGGTTCAGGCGGCTCGCCAGCGGCCCGCGGACCCCACCGCGCGCAATGGCCTTGAGCTTGCCCTGCGGCGTCAGCAGCGTCACGATAATGTCGCCGGACGGCAGGACTCGGCGGCGGATCACGATGCCGCTGCGGTTGGCGGTGCGACTCTTCATGGGCCGACGCTCATGGTGTTGTCTTGCACCGTTTTTTCAAGCGCTGGAGGCGGCGTCACGCTCCGCAGTCTAGGCGCTCTGCGGGCTGCTGCCTGTGCCAGTGTCCACGTTCCGGAACGTGCCGGGCAGGTAAACTGGAGGGCAATGAACGACCCGCGCCCACAGGAGCACAGTGTCCGCGACCTGTTGCGAGAACTCTTTCCCGAAACGCACCGCGAACTGTTCGGCCCCCATGTCGGCCCCCACGAGGGTGACACCCAGCCCACGCTGGGGCTGTACCCGGTGGCCGACGGACGGCTTGCCCTGGTGCACGGTGATCAGCTGGCCGAATTCACCCCGCTGGATCCCAAAGGCAAGAACGCCCTGCATTGCGACCTGTGCCACTACACCCGCAGCCGCAGCGAGGCCGCCCTGTACCGCGTGGTGGTGGCTGCCCGCCGCAGCCGTTACGTGACCCTGTGCACCGCCACCGAGGCCTGCCAGGGTCGCGCTGGGAGAAAGGGGCTGGAAGCGCTGGCCGGGCGCATCTTTCCGCTGGAACTGCCGTACACGGAATAGCCCCATATCGAAGAGCAGGAGGCTGGGGAAACGCCGCCTGGGCACCCGTGCTGCTAGCTTGCCTGCATGACCGAAGCCAACGTCTCCCACGTTCCCGTGACCGAGTGGGCCGCGCTGGTGCCGGAGCTGATGGTGAGCGATCTGGCGCACAGTCTGGACGTGTATAGCCGGCTGTTCGGATTCACCCTCAACTACACTCGCCCTGGCTTTGCCACCTGAGCCTGGGGCGTGTTCAGTGGATGCTGGAACAGGCCCACGACCATAAGCTCTGGTTGACTGGCCCTCTGGAACGGCCCTACGGGCGTGGCCTTAACTTTCAGCTGGAGGTGCCGGACGTGCAGGGGCTCTATGACCACCTGCTGGCCCGGGGTTATCCCATGTTCGTGCCGCTGAAGACCACGGCGTATCTGGAGGGTGACACCGAACACCTCCAGCGTGCGTTTCTGGTGCAGGATCCGGACGGTTACCTGCTGCGCTTCACGGGCTGAGCGCCCCGTGCCTGTCGGTCAGCTGCTGCATCCTGGCGCGCACGCGCACGGCCACAGGGAACTCAAGATACCGTTCCAGCTTCGCCAGGTCGGGAGCAGGGTCGTACCACAGCTCAAACAGGTCGCGGATGCTGGGGGCATCGGTGGGGCCGGGGGTCAGCTGCACATGGTCTCCCGGCCCCACCTCGCCGCCGCGCAGCACACGGGTGTAGAAGCCGGGGCGGCCCACCGCCACAAATTGCTTGACCAGCGTGGGCTGGCCGACATGGGCCGCCAGCTTGGCGCAGGGAATGCGCGGCGCGGTGACTTCCAGCCGCACGCCGCCCGGCCCCCCGATGTTCAGCTGGTCTCCCACCCGCATGGCGGCAGATTCCAGCCCCCTCACCAGCAGGTTCTCGCCGAAGATGCCGGGAGGGAGTGAGCGGCCCAGTTCTGCCTCCCAGTGGGCGTAGTCCTCATGGGTATAGATGTACACGGCCTGATCTGGACCGCCATGATGCTCGGTGTCCACCACATGGTCTCCGGCCAGCCCATCCACGCTGACCCGCACGCGGCCCGGCAGCGGGCGCTTGTCGATGCCGCTGACCTGCGGACGTGGGCCGATGTGGAGGGCACTGGGCTGGCCGACGTTGACGCTCTGGACCTGACAATCTGGGGCGGTCATGCTTTTCAAGGTATCAGGAGTGTTAAAGGCAGGGTCAGGCACCGCCCCGGCACGCCGCCTAAGCTGGACCTGATGGGCATGGGCATACTGCTGTTTCTACGGGTCTTCGGCGTGGTGGCGCTGCTGGGGTTGATGCTAACGCTGGGCGCAGGCGTCGGGGTGTCCCGGCTGGCACCGAATGCCCCGCCCCTGACCCTGTTGAGTGGTCCGTTGTCGCCCCCGGATCTCGCCACGCTGGATGGGCTGAGGGGCGCAGGTGAGAAGGAACTGGAGCGTGACTGCCCCGAGCCCCAGGCTCCGCTTGACCGCGTGCTGTACGACCACCTGCGCGGCCAGGGGGCGGCGCTGAGCTGCGGCAACGCCTTCGTGCGGCTGATCCACTTTCCCAACGACGACTTCGGCCTGAGCGGTCAGGCTCCAGACCCCATGGGCGGCTTTTCCGTGATGGCCCGCCAGATCGAGGGCGCGCGGCACGAGGTTCTGCTGGCGAACATGTTGTGGGACGACGGGGCCGATTCCCCCGGCGTGTTGCTGGCCCACGCCGTCGCCCAGCTGAGGCAGGCGGTGGCCCAGCATCCCGAACGCTACCCGCAGGGCATGACCGTCCGCCTGATGTTCGGCAACAGCGTGCGGCTGGACACCCTGCTTGATCCCACCAGCAGCGTCTACAGCGCTGCGCGGCAGTTGCTGGAGGCCGGGGTGCCGCTCTCGAACGACCCGGTTAAGGGCTTCACCCTGGAACTCGCCAACTACACCTACGCCTATCCGCACAATCACCTCAAGCTCCTGGTGATCGATGGGCAGGAAACGGCGGCGGGTGGGGTTAACATCAGCTTCTTTCACCTGCCGGCCAGCAGCCCTGGCGGCCTGGACCTGACCGACCTGCTGCTGACGCTCAGGGGGCCGGTGGCCCGCAATACGGTGGCCGCCTTTCGCGATTCCTGGCTCCTGAGCCGTTCCCTACGGTGTCAGGAGGGCGTCACCGTCGCCGCCCTGCGCCGGGACTGTGCGCTGGTGGACGCCGGGAGTCCCTACCCGCTGTTCTACACGGCCCCTCCTGAGTCTGAGGGGAATTCGCGTGCCTATGGCCTGTACCGCCGCGCCGGATACGAGACCCAGGACGCGGCCCTGCCCGCCCTGTTTGCGGCTGCCCAGTCCAGCATTGACCTGATGCAGTCGCAGATCAGCGGGACGGTGCAGTGTAGTTTGAGCCTCACCGCGCCGGGAGGCTGTCCCTTTCCGCAGGAGGCCCTTCCGGTCTGGCAGGCCATCGTGGGCGCTATCAGGGACCGGGGCGTACGCGTGCGTCTGTTGCTGGATTACGACTCGCTCCTGCAAGTCGAGCCGCTGGCGCTGATCTCGGGTATCCGGGCCTACCTGAAGCCGCTGGGCCTGGAGGACCACCTGCAGGTTCGCTGGTCCGGCACGGTGGGCGGCATGCATACCAAGGCCGCCCTGGTGGACGACGCCATGCTGGCGGTGGGCAGCCTCAACCTGCATTTCTCGTCGTTTGGCAGCCGTGGCCTGAACGAGTACACGCTGGCGACCAGCGATCTCACCGCCCTGAAAGCTGGTCGGCAGGACTTCGATTTCGAGTGGGCGCGGGGCAAGGCCTTCGCGTTGCCGTACTGGCTGCGGCCCTGACCTCGTCCCTACCCTCGTCTGCCGGAGGAGTAGTGACGCAGAACCAAAAAAGCACCCTTGCGGGTGCTTGAAGCGGAATTCGGTGTCTAGCGCTTTAGTTCCGGCTGCCGCCGAACAGACGCAGGATGAACAGGAACATGTTGATGAAGTCCAGGTACAGGCGCAGCGCACCGTTGATGGCGGCGCGTTCGGCTTGCTCGCCGCTCACGCCGCTCAGGGCCATATTGCGTAGCATCTGCGTGTCGTAGGCGGTCAGGCCCGCGAACAGCAGCACGCCGATAATGCTGATCCCGAAAGTCAGGGCGCTGCTGGCAACAAAGATGTTCACGATCATGGCCACGATCAGGCCGATCAGCGCAAACATGAAGAAGCGGCCCATCGCGCTCAGGTCCTTCTTGATCACGTAACCCACCACGCTCATCGCGCCGAAGGTGCCGGCGGTGGTGGCAAAGGCGCTGATCACCGCGCTGGGGCTGTAGGCGAACAGGAGGGCGCTGAAGGTCAGGCCGGTCAGCGCGGCGTAGGCGATGAACAGCATGCCGGCCACTGCGCTGTTCAGGCGATCGGCAAACAGGCTCAGACCGAAGACCAGACCAAGTTGCACCAGCAGCAAAGGCATACGAATCTGCATGATCTGGTAGGCGAAAGCCTCGTTCTGGGCAGTGAGGTAAGCGATTCCGGCTGTCAGGGCCAGTCCGGCGGCCATCCAGGAATACGTGCGGGCCATGAACGTGCGGACAATTTCTGCCGTTCGGGCCTGCGATTGGGGCATAGGATAGGTCTGCATACGTTCCATGATACGAGACACGGCACAGAAGAGTTCCCGTAGTTCCTGCTCCCTCTGATACCTAATCTTGACCTGGGTCATAGCCATGCTGGAAGCTGTCTGACACGCTACGAGCATGATCCACAGCGCGTTGGCACCAAGAACCAAGCCTGCACCGAGTCAGCTTGGTGGGCCTGTAGGGAGCATGTCCCTTTTGACTGCCTTCATGGTCAGCTCAGGCTTCATGTACCAGTTGCGCCTGATCGACTTGGAGCCCGCACCGCGCAGGGCTGTGACGCAGCGGAACTGTCACGGCTAGCCTGCGGCGGGCAAGAAGAGACGGGGCGCTGGGAGAAATCCTCAGCGCCCGTCTCTTCTTGCCCTGCCGCTCAGTGCCCGCTCTGGCCCGCGCGTTCGCTCTGCATTCTTCCCCCGCCCACGGCGTCCTCCAGTCTGACGGCGCCGTGCTGGCGCATCAGGCTCAGCGCCTCATCGGCGCGGGCGCTGCTGGCGTCGCGGGCGATCACGATGACGTGGCCCTGGCCGATGCCCGCGTTGAAGCGCTCGGCCTGCACCGGAGGAACGCCCATACGACGCAGCAGCTTGACATAATCGCCGTGGTCACTGCCTGCCAGAGACCCGAACATGCCCCCCAGGAACAGGCCGCCGATGACACCGTACATGATGCCCAGCAGGCCGCCCTCCTGATAGATACGGGTGATCGGGAAGGCCAGCAGCAGCAGCCAGATGGGCACAGTCAGCACCAGACTGGCCAGCAAACCCACGATTGCTCCGCGAATGACGCTTGACGCCCCTGCTGGGGCTCCGGCCTCCGGGCTGATGCCAGTTGCCTGTGCGAGATCGTCCTCGGCCACGGCGTCGTTCAGGGCAAAGCCCAGGTGATCACGGTCAAAACCACGGGATTTCAAGGCTTCCAGAACCACCTTGGCCTGGCTCGGCTCACGAAAGAGGGCAACGACGCTTTCCATGCCTGCATTTTTACCATGTATGTGGGGCTTTTGGGGAGGGACGGGAAGGTAAAAACCCTTTAGGTCCGGCCCCGGCGGCCACAGGGTAGATAATCGTTGGGTGGGTGCCCAGGACTAGCCGTACCTGAGTGCATCCTGCCCTGCGCCCTGCGGTACGTTTTGCCCCCCTGCGCCCTTCTATACTGCGGGACATGACCGGCGTGCTGGCCCTGAGCGTTCCCGATGCGGCTTTTGAGACGCGTCTGCGTGAGGTGCTGCGCTCGCGCGTAGAGTTCATTGAGCTGATTGGCGACGATCTGGTGGCCGCCGGCGGCAAGCGAATCCGGCCCCTGCTGACGCTGCTGTCGGCCCAACTGCTTGGGGCCTCGCCCGCCCGTCCCGGTTGGAGCGCCGTGCTTGATCTGGCGGTCTGCGTGGAACTGCTGCACTCGGCCTCGCTCCTGCACGATGACCTGATCGACGACGCCGACACCCGGCGTGGGCAGCAGTCGGCCTTCCGGCGCTTCGGCAACGTGGTCAGCGTCATGAGCGGCGACTTCATGCTGGCACGGTTACTCACGCTTCTCGCCGGGATGAGCGGCGGCCCGGCCCTGGTCCGCGCTTTCGGCGAGACAGCGGGCGTGATCTGCGAAGGCGAGGTGCTGCAATTCCAGGTGGCGGCCTACCAGGAATACGATCTCACCCATTACCTGACCGTGATTCATGGCAAGACAGCCGCCCTGACCGAACTGGCCACCAGCGCTCCGGCCACCCTGCTCGATTCAGGCGCTCGCCCGCACGAGGCGCTACGCACCTTCGGACGCGAGTACGGCTTGGCGTTTCAGTTGCAGGACGATCTGCTCGATCTGGCGGGAACAGAAGCGCAGATCGGCAAGCCGGTGGGCGGCGATCTGCGCGAGGGCAAGGCCACCTACCCGTCGCTGCTGCTGCTCGATGGACCGCACGGCCCCGAGGTGCGCCACATCCTGGAACGCCGCGCCGCGCAGGACGGCGACGTGGAGCGTGTGCGCGCGCTGGCCCTGCAGACCGGTGTCTTTGAACGGACTCGTGAGGAGATCCGCCGTCGCGCCGCGCTGGCAGTAGACGCCTTGCAAAGCTTTGCCCCCTCTGAGGCCAGACACGCGTTGGAGGATCTGGCCCGCCGTGAGATTGAACGGGCGCGCTGATCCCACCACACTGTCCTGATCGAATAGACAGATGATCAGAAAGCGGCTTGCAATTGGAAAGTCTTCCTCCCGATTCCTGCATGTGTGGAGACTGGAATCGTTTCAGTCCCAGCCTTTGTCCTGACCTCATTTCTGCGGGTTGACGGGCCGCACGGGCAAGGTTAGAACGGGGAGACAATATTTCCCCGGCTGACCGTTCACCGACAAACCATGTCTTGGCGGCGCTGTTGTCTATGCGTGTATCCTCCAATGACACACTTCGTCGTTTCCCGGCTCACCCTATAAAGGAGACCCCACATGCGGGCATCAGGACTCAACTGGCAGGGCCTTATGGAACAGCTTCAGCAGGCACTGCCCCACTGCGACGTGACCGATCAGTCGCTGGCATATTTCAAGTATCCCAAACGCACCGTCACGATGAACCTGCCGGTGCACATGGACGACGGCTCTGTCAGGGTGTTCAAGGGCTACCGCACGGTCCACAGCACCGCGCGCGGCCCGAGCATGGGCGGGATGCGTCTCAAGGCGGGCCTGAACGCGCACGAATGCGAGGTCCTGGCCGCCATCATGACCCTCAAGGCAGCGGTGGCCGATCTGCCGCTGGGCGGCGCCAAGGGAGGCGTGGACGTCGATCCCCTGACCCTCAGCCCGCATGAGACTGAGGGGCTGGTGCGCCGCTACACCTCCGAGATCGTAGAACTGATCGGGCCGCGCACCGACATCCTGGCTCCCGACGTGGGTAGCGACGCCCAGATCATGGCTTGGATGATGGACACCTACAACCAGAACACAGACACCACGGTCAACGGTGTGGTGGTGGGCAAGCCTCTGCCGCTGGGTGGCAGCTACGCCAGCAAGGACGCGCGCGGGCGCAGCGCCGCCCTGGTTACGACGCGCGTCCTGAAGGAGGCCGGGCGCAGCCTGCACCGCGCTCCATGCGCCGTCTACGGTTTTGGAGACGTGGGACGTAAGGCGGCGCAGACCCTGGCCGCCGAGGGCGCGATGGTGATCGCCGTCAGCGACCAGAACGGGGCGACCTTTGCCAGCGGCGGTCTGGATCTCGACGCTCTGTCGCAGCACCGCGAGATGTTCGGGTCCGTGGGGGGCTTCGCCACCGACATCACCGTGGACGAACTGCTGGAGCTGGATGTGGACGTGTTGATGCTGGCCTACGACTACGGGGCCATCAACGCTGGCAACGCCCACGCAGTGCGTGCCAAATACCTGGTGGAGGCCACCAACCGCGCCGTGTTGCCCGAGGCCGAGCGTTTCCTCAAGGAGCGCGGCGTGACTGTGCTGCCCGATCTGGTCGCCAGTGTGGGCGGCGCGGTGGTTAACTATCTGGAATGGGTGCAGGACGCCAGTAACTTCTTCTGGACAGAAGAGGAAATTGAGGCGGCCATTGACGAGCGCGTGGACGCTGCGGTGGACAATGTGATGGCATTCATGCGGACGCACGATCTGGATTTACGCACCGCCGCCTACGCCGTGGCCCTCAACCGCCTGCACAACGCCACGGTGATGCGTGGAGTCTATCCATGAGCCGGGCGGGCCTTTCACGCGGCGCCCCTTCACCTTCTCCAATCCCACAAGCCACGAGCCACGCACCACAGACCTCCAAAGGAGCCTCCGAATGACCGCCACCCAGGATCCCGACCACATCAACCAAAAGAAATACGGCGCGCACGACATTCCCAGCTACCTCGACCCCAACCACATCGGGCCGTACGAGATCTACCTGGAGCAGGTAGAGCGGGTCACGCCGTACCTGGGCAAGCTGGCCTATTGGGTAGAGACCCTCAAGCGGCCCAAACGGATTCTGGTGGTGGATGTGCCGATCCATCTGGACGACGGCACCGTGGCGCACTTTGAGGGCTACCGCGTGCAGCACAACACCTCGCGCGGTCCGGCCAAGGGCGGCATCCGTTTTCACCAGGACGTGACCCTGAGCGAAGTGATGGCGCTCTCGGCATGGATGACCATCAAGAACGCTGCGGTCAACCTGCCCTATGGCGGCGGCAAGGGCGGTGTGCGAATCGATCCGCGCAGGTACAGCACCGGGGAGCTTGAACGCCTGACCCGCCGCTACGCCACCGAGATCGGCCTGATCATCGGGCCGGAAAAGGACATTCCCGCCCCCGACGTGAACACCAACCCGCAGACGATGGCGTGGATCATGGACACTTACTCCATGAACGTGGGACGCACCTCTACCGGCGTCGTGACCGGCAAGCCCGTCAGCCTGGGCGGCTCGCTGGGGCGCGCGGACGCCACCGGGCGGGGCGTGTTCGTGACGGGTGCCGAGGCTATGAAGAAGCTGGGCCTGTCGCTGGAGGGCGCACGTATCGCCATTCAGGGCTTCGGCAACGTGGGCGAGGCTGCCGCGCGCATCTTCCACCAGCACGGCGCGAAGATCGTCGCCATTCAGGACGTGACCGGCACCATTCATTCTGAGGCGGGCATCGACCCGGCCGCCGCGCTCGAACACCTGCGCCGCACCGGCAAGATCACAGAATTCCCCGGCAGCGAGGAAATCCAGAAGGATGAGTTCTGGAGCGTGGACTGTGATGTCCTCATTCCGGCCGCACTGGAAAACCAGATCACACTGGCCAATGCAGACAAGATCCGGGCCAAACTGATCGTCGAGGGCGCAAACGGCCCCACCAACCCTGCCGCCGATGACCTGCTGGCAGGCAAGGGCATCACCATCGTGCCCGACGTGCTGGCGAACGCAGGCGGTGTGACGGTCAGCTACTTCGAGTGGGTGCAGGATTTCAGCTCATTCTTCTGGACGGAAGAAGAGATCAACAACCGTCTGGACCGCATCATGTCCGAGGCCTTCTTGAGCCTGTGGGAAGTGAAGGAAAAGCACAACGTGACCCTGCGAACCGCCGTATACATCGTGTCCTGCACACGGGTACTCGAAGCGCGAGCCATGCGCGGACTGTACCCCTGAACGTCGTCCCCGCTGTCTTGGCCCTCTCCACCGCGGAGGGGGCTTTTTTGTTTAGGCCTCAAGAGTAGCGGTGGGAGAAGAGTCACTTTTCTCCCACCGCACTTTTCAGACTTCTGCTTCTAAGGTTCCCCTCAGTTCAGACGCAGCCAGTAATACTCATGACGTCCCATGATGATGGTGTACGGCCCCTCGGTCACGGGCGGGAAGGGACTGGCGCCGGACAGCGTGACCGGGGTGCGGCCCACGTAGTCGCTCAGGTCCAGTGTGGCGGCCTGGGCATTGGCGGCGAAATTGCAGACGATCAGCAGGGTTTCATTGTCGTGGCTGCGGGTGAAGGCCAGGATGGAAGCGTTGTTGGTCTCCACGAATTTCAGATCGCCGTGGGCAAAGGCTGGGTGCTGGCGGCGGGCCTCAAGCTGGCGGGCCGTCCATTGGAGCAGGCTACCGGGATCGCGTTCCTGCGCCTGCACGTTGACGCGCTGGTACCCGTAAACCGGATCACTGATCGGCGGGAAAAAGCAGTCCGAGGGCCAGGCGCTGGAGAAGCCGCCGCTGATGCCCGCGTTCCACTGCATGGGGGTCCGAACGCCGTTACGGTCTGCCAGGCCCAGATCGTCGCCCATGCCGATCTCGTCGCCGTAGTACAGGATCGGGCTGCCGGGCAACGCCAGCAGGACGCTGTTGAGCAACTCAATGCGGCGGCGCTCGTTGTTCAGCAGCGGGGCCAGGCGGCGGCGAATGCCCACGTTGATCCGCATGCGCGTGTCGGGCGAATACGCCGCGTACATGAAGGCGCGCTCGTCGTCATCCACCATCTCCAGCGTCAGCTCGTCGTGGTTGCGCAGAAAGGTGGCCCACTGTCCGAACGAGGGAATCTCCGGCAGGCGGCCCATGATCTCGCGGATGCTGGTGGTGTCCTCCTTCTTGAGGCTCATGTACAGGCGGGGCATCACCGGGAAGTTGAAGCACATGTGGAACTCGGGGTCTTCCTCGGTGCCGAAGTATTCCGCCACATCCTCGGGCCACTGGTTGGCCTCGGCCAGCAGCAGTCGCCCCGGGTACTCGGTATCCACCATGCGGCGCATCTTCTTGAGAATCTCGTGCGTCTCGGGCAGGTTCTCGCAGTTGGTGTCCTCGCGCTCGATCAGATACGGTACGGCATCCACCCGGAAGCCGTCCAGGCCGGTGTTGAGCCAGAAGCGCGCGGCGTCGAGAATTTCTTCAATGACCCTGGGGTTGTCGAAGTTCAGGTCCGGCTGATGCGAGAAGAAGCGGTGCCAGTAGTACCGTCCGCAGACCTCGTCACGCGTCCAGTTGCTGGTCTCGGTGTCGGTGAAGATGATGCGCGCGCCGGGGTACTCGGTGCCGGTGTCGCTCCAGACGTAATAGTCGTGGTACTCGTTGGGGCTGCCATCGGGCAGGGTAGGGCCACGCCGCGCGGCCTGGAACCAGGGATGCTCGCTGGAGGTGTGGTTGGTGACCAGATCGGCGATTACCCGCAGACCGCGTGAATGGGCCTCGGCCAGAAAAAACTGGAAGTCCTCGATGCTTCCCAGGTCCGGGTGGATGCCGGTGTAATCAGCCACGTCGTAACCGTCATCGCGAAGCGGACTGGGATAGAAGGGCAGCAGCCACAGGCAGTCCACGCCCAGCGTTCGCAGGTAATCCAGCTTACCGGTCAGCCCAGGAAAGTCGCCCTTGCCGTCGCCGTTGCCGTCGGCAAAAGTGCGAACGGACAGCTCGTAGAAGACGGCGCTCTTGTACCACTGTGGAGGGGTGTGCTGAGTCATTGCCCTCAAGTGTAAAGGACGGCGGCTTTAGAAGCGCTGCCAGTCTGGAGTGTTAAAGCCGTCAAACAGGAGGGTTCACAATGGGACAACAGAGGAGTTCTCCGTCCTGTCTAGAGCGTGCTTGTCGCCCTTCTGGCCCGGAGCGCTTGCTTGGCCTGTTCGAACGCCCCATCCCCATCTTGCTTGAGCGCCACGGTTTCCAGAAGATCAGCCGTGTGCTAGAGGTTCATGGGTTCGGCCTGACCTGCGCCGACATGCCCTCCAGACCGGACTGAGGCCCACCTCGCACTCCAGCCCCACACACCCAACAAAAAACCCCGCCATGAGGCGAGGTTTCTGATTCTGGTTGGGGCACAAGGACTCGAACCTTGATCGACAGTGTCAGAGACTGTTGTCCTGCCATTAGACGATGCCCCAGCGGGGAAAGCGCTTTCCCACAGGGGAAGGCGACAGGAAGTATAACGGGCTGTTCCAGGGCCGTCAAGGTGCGGCGGTGCCGGTCATTCTGGTGTGCCGTCTTCCGCGTCCGGTCAGAAATGAATGGACCGCGTTCAGAGCGTGCTTGCTGCCCACACTCCGACTCTGGTACACTGATCAATGTTGCCGCGCCGTAGCGCCCGTGTTTGCCCCCACTGAATGAAGCCTTCAGCGGAGCAGGCCGAAGGACGCACGGCAGCAGTTTACAGAAGCTGGCTGTCAGGCGAAATTCTGCCAGCCCAGGAGGACAGGAGTTCATGGAAGACAACACCCAGACCCCCGTGACACAAAACGGGACTCAGCCCACGACGGGCAACGAGACGGCCACCGAGACCCAGGCGGAAGGTATGACCCCCGCTGCCAGTAACGTGGAGACCGCCACCAGTGCAGCTCCGGCTGCTCCTCAGCAGAGCAGCGCCCCCGCTGCCTCCGAGGAACGCGAATACCCGGCCATGACCATGGAGGACATCCTCGCCAGTGAGGCGCAGGAACCCCAGAGCGTCACGCGCGGGGACATCGTGGACGGCCAGATCGTGTTCATCGGCCAGGAAGGCATTGCCGTGGACATCGGCGCGAAGGTGGAGGGCATCATTCCCCTCAACCAGCTCGGCGATGAGCCGGTGACGCTGGAAGAGGCCCAGGGCATGTACAAGCCCGGCGAACAGATCGAGGCGTACGTGGTGCGCGTGGATCTGTCCAACAGCCAGATCGTGCTGAGCAAGAAGCGTGCCGATCAGGACAAGGGCTGGCGCGTCCTCGAGAAGATGCAGGAGGCCGACGAGGCTTTCGAAGTCGAGGTGCTGGAGAAGGTGCGCGGCGGTCTGGTGGCCCAGGTCGAGGGCATCCGTGCGTTCCTGCCTGCAAGCCAGGTGGACACCCGCCGGGTCAACGAGCTTGATCCCTACGTGGGCAAGCCGCTGATGGTCAAGCTGATCGAGCTGAACCGCAAGCGCAATCGCGTGATCATCAGCCACCGCGCCATCATGGAGGCCCAGAAGGCCAAGGCCCGTGAAGAGACGGTGGGTCAGCTGGAGCCGGGCGCGCAGTTTGAAGGCGAAGTGGTCGAGATCACCGATTTCGGCGTGTTCGTCAACCTGGGCGGTATCGACGGCCTGGTTCACCGCAGCGAACTGACCTACGGGCGCTTCAATCACCCCCGCGACGTGGTTGCGGTGGGCGACAAGGTTCAGGTTCAGGTCATTGACGTGGACGAGGGCCGCGAGCGCATCAACCTGTCCATGAAGTCGCTGACCCAGGACCCCTGGGAAGGGGCGATTGACCGCTACAGCGTTGGGCAGCGCGTCAAGGGCAAGGTCACCAACCTCACCAACTTCGGGGCCTTCGTGGAACTGGAGTCGGGTCTGGAAGGGCTGGTCCATGTCAGTGAAATGAGCTGGACCAAGCGCGTGCGTCACCCCAATGAGGTCATGAAGGAAGGCGACGAGGTCGAGGCCATCATCCTGCGCATCGATCCCAAGGACCGCCGCATCAGCCTGGGTATTCGTCAGACCACTGACGATCCATGGAGCGCGCTGCCGGACCGTTACCCGCCCGGCACGCCGGTCAAGGGCAAGATCACCGGTATGACCGACTTCGGCGTGTTCATGGAGATCGAGGAAGGCATCGAGGGCCTGATCCACATCAGCGAACTCGATACCGCGCGCGTGAACAACCCGGCAGACCTGTTCAAGAAGGGCGATGAGATCGAAGCCATGATCCTGAACATCGATCCTGTCGAGCAGCGCGCCAGCCTGAGCCGTCGCCGCTTCCTGGGTGGAGGCGCACCTCCTGCCCAGGGCGGTGGACAGCGCGATTACGTCAGCCAGGGCGGCGGCAGCCGCAGTGACCGTTACGGCGGCGCTGCTGGTGGGCGTGCCGGTGGACGTGGTGGACGTGGCGGCGGAGCCGACTACAACTACAACGCCAAGGATGCCAGCCAGGGTGGCAAGATCAGCACCAAGCTGGGCGACGTGTACGCCGACCTGTTCGCGCAGTTCGGTCTGGGCGGCGACAAGAAGGACGATGCCGCCACTACGGAAACGGCCAATACCGAATCCGCCGACACGGGTAGCAGCACCCAGACCGAGGACACCCAGGCTTAAACGCCTGCAGTGTTGAAGTCGAATTGAAGGCAGCCCGGACGCGTTGAGTGTCCGGGCTGCCTTCTTTCTAGGACTTGCGGTGGGGGATCAGCGCGGCTCAGGCCATCCATAACGTCGGTGTGCGGGGTTGGGCGCACCCCAACAGGGCGAACGGGCAGGTATCATGCTGAATGTGACTGTGTCCCTGCCTCCTGCCGCTGCCCCCACTCCCGACACCACCCGCACCCGCATCGGGCAGGAGGCGGCTCGGCTGTTCGTGGCGAGTGGCTACCACGGCGTGTCCATGCGCGAGGTGGCCGAGGCGGTGGGCGTGACCAAGCCCGCGCTGTATCACCACTACGCCGACAAGGAATCTCTGTTCCTAGCAATGCTGGACGGTGCCCTGGCCGGTTTGGCACGGCTGATCGAACATGCCTCGGCACAGCGTGGGCTGTCGGCCCAACTGGACACGCTGGTGGGCGAACTGGCTGCCAGTGCCCCCGAACAGCGCGTGGGACTGCAACTGGCCTCTGAACTGCGCCACGTTTCGCCGGAACGCCGCAAGGCCTTCGAGAGCGAGTATCGCCGGGTCTGGATGGGCGGTCTGAGCGCCCTGTTTGAGGAGGCCGCAGCGCGTGGGGAATTGCGCGCAGACCTGCCGCCGCCCGTGCTGACACGGGCGTTTCTGGCGCTGATCTACCCACTGGTCACGGGCACGCCGCCCGCCGATCCGCAGGGCACGGCGCGGGCCTTGCTCTCGGTGTATCTGGACGGGGCAAGGCCGCGCTGACCGTGGCCTGAGCCTGTGATCTGCCCCCGCCTCATTGCAGAGGTGGGGCTTTTTCATCGGTGTTCTGGAATCTACCTTCCGTCTTCAGCGACCTGCTGGCCCGGCCCGGTTCTGGCCAGTTCGCTAGCGTCGCTCCGATCAGAATGACGGCGGCCATGCCCCACACGCTGATGGGCAGGCGCTCGCGGAGCAGGGCGGCGCTCAGGAGAATGGTGATCACGGGGGCCAGCGCCTGCCACACGCTGGTGCGGGCGGCCCCCAGCACCTGCGCGCCCCCGGCCCAGGCCAGGTACGCGGCGACGTTGGCCCCCAGCGCACTGAAACCAATACCCAGCCACACCGCCCCTGGTACACCCGCTCCGGTAGGGCCTGAAAACTGCAGGTGCGGCAGGGCATACAGCAGATACGGCACGCTGCCCAGCGTCAGGCTGAAGGCCACGAAGGGCAGCGTACCCAGCCGTGCCGATAGCGGACGGTTGAACAGCGTGTACAGTGCCCACACGAGACCGGCGGCCAGCAGCCACAGCAGCCCGGTGGGCGTGACGGACACCCCCGGCAACCGGGTTAGGGCCAGCAGACCCAGCAAGCCAGCAAAAGCCACCGCCACTCCCAGTCCCTGGCAACGGGTAAAGCGCTGGCCCAGCAACAATCCCAGCGGCAGCACCAGCACCGGCACCAGGCCGTTGACCAGGCCCGCCACCCCTGCCGGATTCAGCTCGATCCCGGTCAGGAAAAAGGCCTGAAACAGCGTGTTGCCCAGCAGGCCCACCCCGCCCACGGCCAGCCACGTTCTCGCTTTCCAGCGTGGCCAGCCGTGGGCCTGAACTGCGAGTGCCACCAGCACTGTCCCGGCGATGACCACCCGCACGGTGTTGGTGGTTTCGGCGTTCAGGACCCCGAGGACGGCTTTCAGGGCCACCACGTTCGCACCCCACAGAAAGACGGTCAGCAGCACGCCCGCGAGGGCCAGACGCTCGGATGCAGGGGAGGGGGAAGTGGCAACCGTCACGAACCCGAGCATACGCTCCAGACGCCTCATTGCCTCAGCCGCTAGCATGCTCCAGCACGTTTTCGCCCCCCACGCCTAAGACTAAGGAGTTGAATTATGCCCGTCACCCGTCTGGAAATCTGCACCGAACACCTGTCCGTCGATCAGCGTGAGGCCCTGCTGGACGCCGTATGGGAGAGCCTGCGCATCAGCCCCGGCATGGTCACGGCAGACGGCAATGTGGAACTGGCCCTGTCGCAGTGCGGCGCGGGCATCAAGGCTGAGGACACCCCACTGGTGCGGGTGGACGGGCAGGACTACCGCAACGTCACGCCGCAGACGCTGGTGTCGTTGCTGCGCCGCTGGACGCGGTGAGTGTCTTTTATCTCGCTGCTCGCGCCGCCAACGCCTGCAAGGCGGCTTCCAGCGTCACGTCGCGGCCCTGTTCGATCAGCGCCCCGATGTCACCGGGGGCCAGCACATCGGGTGTGATGGCGTCGGGCAGGGCCTCGTTCTTCTCGTTGAAGGCACGCAGGACCGTCACCGAGACGACGCCGCCGTCGGGCAGTGGATCGAAGATGACCCCGCTGTTGCCCACGCCGCGCGTCTTCTCGCCCACTGCGATGGCCCCGGCACGCTGCGCGTAATAGGTGAAGACTTCAGCGCATGAGGCGGTGTTAGGCCCCACCAGCACGGCGGTAGGTCCTTTCCACACTGCACTGTCTGCAGGGACGGTCTTCATGTTCAGAAAGTGACCGCGCGTGCCGTTCACGCCGGTATAGCTGTAAGTGGACAGCTTGCCGTTGTAGCGGGTCTGGGACCGGTACTCCACCGGAGCGAAGACGCTGGCGGCGGCCACGCATTCGGTCAGGCTGCCGCCGCCGTTGTAGCGCAGGTCCACGACCAACTCGCGGGCCCCTGCCGCCTGCGCCTCTGTCAAACGGTCCAGGAACAGTTGAGAAGCGTCGCTGGGCAGAAACGTGGGGTATGTGATGACGGCCACCTTGCCGTCCGCGCCAGTCCAGGCCAGGGTGGGGACGTCGCGGGCCAGCAGAGCCTGGGTGGGGACGGTCAAGTTCAGCTCCGGGCTGGCGTGCCGCCTGACGGTCACGCGGATGGGCTGGGCCGCTCTTTCCAGCCGGATGAACTCGTTGGGGCCAACCGCAGCATTCTCGCCGCCGCGCTTGCCCGCCGCCTGTCCATTTACGGTGGTGACCAGATCGAAGACGCGCAACCCCTCGGTCTCGGCGGGGCTGCCAGGAATGATCGAGACCACCAGCAGGCCACCCTCAACCCGCGCCAGCCGCGCCCCGGTGCGCTGGACGGCCAGATCCTGCGTGACCTCGCGCAGCCGCTCGGCTCCTTCCGCGTCGCGGACGTTGGTGTGGGCGTCGCCGAATTCCTTGAACATGTCCTGCAGCACGTTGCGGCCTGTGGCATAGGAACATGCCTCGCCTTCCTGGGAACACTTCACGCGCAGCAGGGCGTCGTATTTCTCGCTCAGCGCCTTTAAATCTGCCGTGGACCAGCCGTAATACTCGCGCGTGACCTGCTGCGTGGCCGACTGGAACAGGTCACTCGCCGGACTGGCGCCCGCCACGGGCAGGGCGAGCAGCAGGGCTGGAAGCAGCGCGCGAAACGAGCAGGAAGGGGACACACCTCAGCGTAATCTCCTGCAGGTGACAGGCGTGAGGAGCACGGTTTCAATCTGGGAACCGCAGGGCTAAGCGGGCCACCCAGCAACTGGAAGAGCTGTCCAATCTTGCGGTGGCTTCGGGCCGTTGCGTTCAGGCGTCGCGCCGGAGCTTGCCGCACTGCCACCACGCTCCGGCACACAGCAGCAGGCTGATGGCAAACACCGGAAGGTAGCCGAAGCGGTCCGCGATCAGGCCGCCCAGCACCGGCGTGAACAGGGCCGCGCCCACCAGCGTGTTGAGGGTGCCGATATAACGGCTGCGGGCATTGGGCGGGGCGATGTTCAGGAGATGGTTGGTGTGACCCAGGTTGAAGCCCTGCGCGGCCACACTGGTCAGCAGGAAGACGCCCAGATACGCCCATTTGCCCAGGCCAAGCAGACCCACCATCGCGGCATACAGCGGGGCCAGCCCGTAGAAGACCGAGGCGTAGCGGATGATCCGCCGTGATCCTTTGCGCTCGGCCACCCGCTGCCACACGATGTTCGAAAGAGGCGCGGCTCCGGTCAGGGCCATCACGAAGGCTCCCAGGATGGCCGGGGGAAAATCCAGCACGCGCAGGGCATAGACCGCGAAGAAGGGGTCGCTCATGCTTGCTCCGGCCAGCAGCAGCCGAACGGTCAGAAAGGCGCGGAAATGCGGGTCGCGCAGCGTTTCGGGAATAGCCCGAAATTCGGCGCGGAAGCCCTGTGCTTCCTGTGGGGGATCTGGCGGCTCCGTGACTCGGCCAAAAATCCAGTACCCGTAGGTATAGGCTGCCGCACCCAGGCCGAAGATCAGGGCGTAGTTGAGGGGAAACTGCAGGTCCGAACCCAGGATCCAGCGCACCAATAACCCGGCCCCGAAAGCCAGCAGCCCGCCGTACAGGTTGCGCGTTCCAAAAAACCGAGGGCGGCGCTCGGCGCTGACAATCTTGCTGACCACTTCCAGAAAGGGCAGGCCCGCCACGCCGGAGGCCAGCGAGTTGAGCAGCATCGCCAGCACGAACAGCGTCAGGCACAGGGCAGGCTGATCAGCCAGGAACGCGGCGATCAGGGCCATCGCCACATAGGTCAGGGTCCGGATCGTGGCCGCCGAACGGTAGACCGGCAACTTGTGAGGCAGGCTGCGAACCCGCGCGGCCACCAGCAGTTGCGGCAGCATCCAGCCGCCCCCGGCAATGGCGGGCAGGAGACCGATCACCCAGTTGGGTGCTCCCAACCTGGAAGCGAAGCCGGAAATCACCACGGTCACATTGAGGAACCCGTCGCCAACGAAGACGCCCCAGCCGTTGAGAATGCCCAGTCGCTCGTCGCGATCCCAGCCGTGCCACCTGTCCATGGGCCTTCTGCTCACGCGGGCATTATCCGCGTTCCTTCAGGGCACGGTTCGGCATGGAGGGACGTTGCCGCGAGAGCAGTTTGAAGGCCTAGAGATAGAGCGTTGTTGCTTGCCAGCCTGCCGCTCAAAATTCAGGCCCTTTTGCAATGGGGGATGTGGAGAGTCCTTTGAAGCTCTGCTTACTCCGCCGCCTCGTACCAGTTGCGGTCCCAGCGGTGCGCGTACAGACGGGCCACATCGTCGGCGGGCAGGCCCTGACCGTCGGCGATGGCGACATTGCGCTCTACGTTCCGCACGCTGCGCATACCCACGATCACGGTGCTGACGGCGCGGTGACTGAGGACAAAACGCAGGGAGGTCTCGGCCAGTTGAGAGCTGTTGATGCCCAGATCGCGCTCGATGGCCCGCAGGCGGGGTTGCAGCTCTGCCCTGCGGTTGCCGCCGAAGTAGCGGTGGCGCCAGTCGCCCTCAGGGAATTCGGTCCCGGCGGTGATATTCCCGGTCAGGCTGCCCTCGTCCAGCGCCACGCGCACGATGACGCCCACGCCGTTGGCCAGGCAGGCGTCCAGCAGGCGGTCCTGCGGCGACTGATCGAACACGTTGTAGATCACCTGCACTGTCTCCACCACGCCCGCCTCCACGGCCTTCACGGCGTTGTCCGGCTGATGGTCGTTGATGCTCACTCCGAAATGCCCGATCTTGCCGTCGCGTTTGAGCTGCGCCACCGCGTCCTGCCAGTCGCCCTGCCCCAGCCACGAATCGTTCCAGACGTGGAACTGCTGCACGTCGATTTTCTCCAGCCCCAGGCGCTGCAGGCTGGCCTCGGTCATGGCGATCACATGTTCGGCGGGAAAGGCATCGCTGGCGGGAACGCCGGGGCGCGCGGGCCATTGCCCATTCTTGGGGCTGATCTTGGTGGCGATGACCGTTCCGGGAAATTCTCGGGCGGCCTGCCCCACCAGCCGCTCGCTGTGGCCGTCACCGTAGCCCATCGCCGTGTCGATGAAATTGCCGCCCAGTTCCAAATAGCGGCGCAGGGCCTGCAGGCTCTCGTCGTCCTGTGCGCCCTTCCACATGTCTGCGCCAATGCCCCAGGCCCCGTAGCCGATCTCACTGACGCCCAGGCCGGTGGCCCCCAGATTCCGCATTTGTATGGTTGGTGATTGCGTGGTCATGTGGTTCAGGGTAGACCCGCAGCCGTGTCGCCGGGGCTTGTCTTCAGGTCTGCTCAAGCGTTGGTGGAGGCTGCAATGGTGGGAGACCTGCGGTGAGCGAGGAAGAGCCGTTCACTCACCGCCCAGTCTCTTGCTTGCAGGTAAAGCGAAAGCGCTGCCTGACCTTATTGAGGGTCAGGCGGCGCGGGTAGTGTAGTGGTGGTTTGAAGTTCTACTCAGACCCCACCATCAGGAAGGGGAGGGCAGAAGGCTTACGCCTTGGCCGCCCTGCCTCCACTCTGGCGCCTCTTGTTCCATTCCTCGACGTACACCACGAGCGGCGCGACGATGTAGATGCTGCTGTACGTCCCGATGATGATGCCCACCAGCAGCGCCAGACTGAAGTCTCGCAGCACCGGCCCGCCGAAGACCAGCAGGCTGACCAGGGGCAACATGGTGCTGACCGAGGTCATGATGGTGCGCGACAGCGTCTGGTTGATGCTGGTGTTCACGATCTCGCGGAAGCTGCGGCCACGCATTTCCCTGATGTTCTCGCGAATTCGGTCCGACACGATGATCGAGTCGTTCAGCGAGTAACCGATCAGGGTCAGCAGCGCGGCCACACTGGCGATGCCGAACTCCAGCCCCAGCAGCGAATACAGACCCATCACGATCGCGACGTCGTGTAGCACGGCAATGATGCTGCCCAGCCCCATGACGAAGTCGAAGCGGAAGCCCACGTACACCAGAATCAAGCCCAGTCCCAGCAGCACGGCGTAGATGGTCTTCTGGGTCAGCTCCTTGCCTACGGCGGGGCCGACGGTCTCGCTGGCCTGAATCTCGCCGCCGGGCAGCTTGCTCAGGGCCGCGCCCAGGGTCTGGGTCTCGGCGGCGGTCAGTTCCGGCACCTTGACGTTGTACTGCACGCCCTCCTGGGTGGGATTGACGTCGCGCTGGATGGCCGCGCTCTGCTCGTTGACCTTCGCAATGCCCGCCGCCGCCGCCGCTGCCCGCACCTGCTCGGTGTTGGTGGTGGCGTTGGTTCGCAGGGTCAGGGTGGTGCCAGACGTGAAGTCCACGCCGTAATTCAGCCCCTTGGTCGCCAGGATGCTGCCGCCAATGATGGCCAGCAGAACGCTGGCCGTGGTGATGTACGGCGCGGCCTTAATAAAGTCGATGTGGGTGTTCTTGACCCACTGCCGGGCATTCATGTTGGGATGACGCTCGGCGATCCAGGCGATGAACCACTTGGCGAAGACCAGGTTAGAGAACGTCGCGGCGATCACGCCGATCATCAGCGTCACGGCGAAGCCCTTAACCGGCCCGGTGGAGTAGTTGTACAGCGCGGCGGCGGCCAGCAGGTGCGAGGCGTTCACGTCCAGAATCGCGGCGGTGGAGTGCCTGTACCCGGCATCGATGGAGTTCTTGATGCCCTTGCCCCGGTACAGCTCTTCCTTGATGCGCTCGAAGGAGATCACGTTGCCGTCCACGGCGGCCCCGATGGTCAGCACCAGCCCTGCAATTCCCGGTAGCGTCAGCGTGGCCCCGAAGCCTGCCAGCATGCCCAGGATCAGGATGCTGGAGAACAGCAGACCCAGGGCGCCCACCAGCCCAAACCACAGGCCGTAGTACGCGAACAGCATTACGAAGACCAGCGCAATACCCACCACGGCGGCAATCGCGCCGCTGCGGATGGCATCCGCGCCAAGGGTCGGCCCAATGGCGCGTTCGGCTTCCGTTTTGATCTTGATCGGCAGTGCGCCGGATTTCAGCACGAGGGCAAGCTGATTGGCTTCTTCCGGCGTGAAGGAGCCGCTGATCTGAATGTCGCGGAACAGGCGCTGGTTGATGGTGGCCACGCTCTGAATCTGGTCGTCGAGCACCACGGCCATCAGCTTGCCCACGTTCTTGCCCGTGAAGTCGCCGAAGGTCTGCGCGCCCTTGTCGGTGGTCTGGAAATTGACCACCCACTGCCCGGTCTGTGAGTTGGTCCCCGAAGTGGCGCTCTCCACCACTTCACCGGTGGCCTGGATCGGCCCGAGCTGGGCGAGCGTGTAGCCGCCAGAACCGGGCTTGCTCGTCCTCAATGTTGGGTCAGGTTGCGCGCCGTCCTGGACAATCCGGAATTCCAGTTTGGCCGTCTGCTGGATGATTTCACGGGCGCGTTGCTGGATGGCTGGCGTCGCGCCAGGAATTTCCACCACCACGCGCTTGCCGCCTGCCACCGTCACGGTGGGTTCGGCCACCCCCAGGGCGTTGACGCGGTTCTCGATCACCGTCTTGACGCGGTCCAGCTCGTCCTTGGTGGCCGTACCGGATTCGGGAGCCAGCTCAATGCGCAGGCCACCCTTCAGATCCAGTCCCAGCGTGATGAACTGGAATTTGTCGTTCCAGATGCTGCCCAGATTGTTGGGGTGCTCCCAGGGCCGCCAGATGTAGGCCAGACTGCCAAGCAGGGTGATGAGCAGCAGCAGCGCGGTCCAGGGATTGGGCCTGCTGGTACTCGGCGCGGCCTTGCGCCTGGGGGGTGGGGGGCGGCGGTCATTGCCGCCGGTGTTCTTGTTGCGGTTGTTGCCGTAAGTCACGGTGGAACTCCTGTCGGGTGGAAACGTGGGTGCCGTGTCCCTCACCCCGGTCCTCTTCCATGGGAAAGAGGGGGAAAATGATGTTGAGCTGTTCTTTGTGGACGTTCTGGCCTCAGCCGCCGTCCGTCTGCCGCCGTCCCAGGACATTCAGGTCGCTCAGGGGAGCAGGCTGCTGCCAGCTCCACCCGACGACCTGAGCCTCTTTGTGCTCCTGCCCCACACGGAAGGTTTCAGCCGGGGGCGGCGGCATCAGCACCGACACACCCGCTCCCGGCTGCGGCGCGGCGCGGACCTCGGGCAGGGCTGGGGCCACGTTGCTGGCGCTGAGGCGCTGGCCCACCTCCGGCGGACGGACAGGGGTCCCCAGCACCACCGCCAGCACCGACAGCAGCGTCAGCACGCCCGGCCAGGTGCGCAGCCGGGAAAGCCAGGGCCGCGTCAGCCAGGTGGGGGCAGGGGTGGGGGAGGGGTGCAAAGCGCCACAGCATACCAAGACCGGACTGACGGGGAGATGACTGTCGGCACCTTCCGCGCTGCCTTCGCCGATTCTTCGCGGTCTGTGCGCCGTTTGTTGGGAGCCTGCTGGGAGGCTGGACCCAGGGCCGGAAGCCGGTTCTGGCCCGCGACATTCAAGGAGGACTCCGCATGAGCCGATTCAAGACCACCAGCATCAAGACCATCTTCCACAAGACGCCCCTGATTGCTCTGGCTGCCCTGCCGCTGACCGTGGGAGCGGTCCTGGCCCAGCAGTCAGCTGCCACCGACGCCACCACCCAGGCGCAGCAGCCCCAGCGTGTCCAGCCCACGCAGCCGGGTCAGCGGAATCAGGGGGGCACAGGGACGCAGACCGCGCCCGGCGTCCAGAGCGGGACCAATTACGCCGATGTCTACCTTCAGAAGCTGGCCGCGGGGCTGGGCATCAGCCTGGACAGGCTCAAAGCTGCCGCGCTGGCTGCCGGAAATGCCACCATTGACCAGGGTGTCAAAAACGGCGACATTGCCGCCAACCGCGCCACCGACATGAAAACCCGTCTCAAGGACAATCCCTTCGGCATGCTGGGCGGACGGGGCATGGGCGGGCCAGGAGGCCCCGGCGGGCGAGGGATGCACGGTCCCGGTGGGCGCGGTGGCGGCCCGCGTGGGGCTATGGATGTTCCAGACGGCACGCAGGGACAGACCGACAGCGGCCCCGTGGATCCGAACGCCGTTGATGGCGGAAGCTGAGGCTCGTTCAAACCTGACGCAATAGACAAAGGGCCGCCCCGAATGGAGCGGCCCCCTTTAATTGCTGGCGCTCAGGCTTACGCCTGTTCGACTTCCACCATCTCGCTGGCCTCGATGATGTCGCCGACCTCCGCGCCGTCCCAGTCCAGGTTGATCCCGCACTCGTAACCGGTCTGGACCTCACGCACATCGTCCTTGAGGCGCTTGAGGCCCACCAGCGTGCCCTCGTAGACAGTTTCCTTGCCGCGCGTAACCTTGGCCCTCGCATTGCGCTTCAGGCTGCCGTCGGTGACGTACGAGCCGGCGATATTGCCGAAGCGCGGGTGCTTGATCACCATGCGGACCTCGGCGCGACCCAGGTACTTTTCCTCGAACACCGGTTCCACGTTGCCCTTGATCAGACGGTCCACCTCGTCGATCAATTCGTAGATGATGCGGAAGGACTTGATGTCTACACCTTTGTTCTCGGCGATCTTGGTCACACTGCCGGGGGCCGTGACGCTGAAGCACAGGATGGTGGCCTCGGCGGTGCCTGCCAGCAGCACGTCGCCCTCGGTGGGGGCGCCGATGCCCGAGAGCATCACGTTGATCTTGAGGTCCTCGGACTCCTTGCGCGCCAGGATGCCCTGAATGGCCTCCACGCTGCCCTGGGTGTCGGCGCGCAGGATCAGGTTGACAGTGCGCACGGTACTCAGCGGCCCCATCATCTCCTCCAGGGTCAACTTGCGCTGGACCTGGGCGTTCTCAGTGTCGCGGCGGCTGCTGGCACGGGCGGCAATCAGGTCACGCGCGGCGTGTTCGTTCTTGGCGCTGCTGACCTTCTCGCCGCTGGTGGGCACTTCGCTGAAGCCCAGGATCTGTACCGGGGTGCTGGGGCCGGCCTCCTTGATGCGCCCGCCTGCGCTGTCGGTCATGGCCTTGATCTTGCCGTAGCTCTCGCCCACCACCAGGAAATCGCCCACGTGCAGCGTGCCTTCCTGAACCATCACGGTGGCCAGAACCCCAGCCTGCTTGTCCACCTTACCCTCGATGACCACGCCCGCAAACGTTCCCTTGGGATCGGCGCGCAGGTCCTCGAGCTCGGCATTCAGGCTGATGTATTCCAGCAGGTCTTCCACGCCCTCACCGGTCCTGGCGCTGACCGGCACCACGATCAGGTCGCCGCCGTACTCTTCGGGCACGAGGTTGAGCTGCGTGAGATCGGTCTTGACCTTCTCGGGGTTGGCCTGCGGGAGGTCCATCTTGTTGATCGCGATGATCATCGGGACCTTGGCGGCCTGCGCGTGTGCGATGGCCTCGCGGGTCTGCGGCATCAGGCTGTCGTCGGCGGCGATCACGATGATGGCGATGTCGGCGACGTTGGCCCCGCGCGCCCGGATGGTGGTAAATGCCTCGTGGCCGGGCGTGTCGATAAACACGATCTTGCCCTTGGAGGTCTGCGCCTCAAAGGCGCCAACGTGCTGCGTGATGCCCCCGGCTTCCTTGGCCGCCACCCGCGTCTTGCGGATGTAGTCCAGCAGCGAGGTCTTGCCGTGATCGACGTGACCCATGATGGTCACGACGGGCGCGCGGTGCGGAATGTCCGTCTTGGGAGCTTCGGTCACAACGTCGTCGCGGGTCTGGGTGGCAGTCGCCGAGCTTGAGGCCGGCGCAGCGGATTGCGCGGCAGCCGTGGGCTGGGTCTGGGTTGCCTGAGCCGCGGGTTCCTGTTTCGGCGCGTCCTGAGCCTCGGCGGGCGCGGCAGCCTGGGCCTCCCCGGCACCCGTGCTTTCCTCGGCCACGATCTGCTTGATCAACTCAACCGTGTCTTCCTCGATCGTGCTGCTGACGCTCTTGTAAGAGACGCCCAGCCCATCGAGGATTTCCAGCATCTTGGCATTTTCGAGATTCAGCTCTTTGGCCAGCGTGTAGATTCGAACTTTAGACATGACTCACCTCCGGTGAGACCCGCGCCCCAGGCGCGGAATGGTTCTGATTTGGGTCTTTGTGATGGGTCTGAAGTTGCTCCGCGATCTCGGCAGCCTGTGCACGAAAGGCCCGCCGCAGCCGCTTTTCCTGCCAGCATTCAGGGGTATCGGCGCAGACATACGCCCCCCGTCCGACTCGGTTGCCAGCCCGCACGCTCCATCTGCCGGCCTCCCGCGTCACCCGCAGCAATTCCTGCTGGGGGCGTTTGCGGCGGCAGGCCACGCAGGTGCGCTCTGGCACATGCCGGCTGGGGGTGAGCGGGGCAGCGGTCAAGGCTTACTGCTCCCCGACGTCTTCCGGGCTGGCCGTCGCCACCGACTTGCTGTCCTTGAACAGTGCGTCGAAGGCGGACTGTGCCACGTCGGCCTCGCGGCCCTCCTGCTCGTCCTGAAGGGCTTGCTGCATGGCGGCGTCCAGATCGCTGATGGCCGCCGTTTCGCGCAGGTCGATTTTGAAGCCGGTCAGCTTGGCCGCCAGCCGCACATTCTGCCCGCCCTTGCCGATGGCGAGGGACAGTTGATCGGGGGTGACGGTGACGGTGGCTTCCTGACGGTCCGGCAGCACCTCAATCAGGCCTACCTTGGCCGGAGACAGCGCGTTGCGGATGAAATCGCGCAGGTTGGCGTCCCACAGGATCACGTCCACGCGCTCGCGGCCCAGTTCGCCGGTCACGGCCTGAATGCGGTTGCCCCGGTGGCCGATGCACGCGCCGATGGGGTCCACGTTGGAGTTGTGGGAAAACACCGCCACCTTGGAGCGCTGCCCGGCCTCACGCGAGATCGCCTTGATCTCCACGATGCCGTTGGCGACTTCGGGAATTTCCTGGCGCAGCAGGTAGTCCAGCAGCCGTTCGTCGGCCCGGCTCGCCAGGATCGTCGGCCCCTTGGGGGTCTTGCGTACTTCTTTCAGGTAAATCTTGACGCGGTTGCCGGGAGTCAGCTTCTCACCGGGAATCTGCTCGCGGGGGGGCAGGATGGCCTCGCCGGCGCCCAGTTCCACGAACCAGTTGCCCTTGTTGTCGCTGCGGACCACCTGGGCGGTCAGCACCTGGCCCTCGCGGTCCTTGTACTCGTTGAAGACCACGTTGCGCTCGGTCTCGCGCATCTTCTGGGTCAGCGTCTGCTTGGCTGCCTGCAAGGCAATCCGGGAGAACTTCTCGCGGTCCACCGGGAACTCCATCTCCATTCCCAGTTCCACGCCAGGATCCAGCTCCAGCGCGTCGGCCAGCGAGATCTGGAGGTGCTCGTCCTCGATTACTTCCACGACCTCACGCACCACCAGCACTTCCAGTTCGCCGCTGACGGGGTCAAGGTGGACCTCGATGCGCTTGTCGGGTTCCACGTTGCGGGTGTAGGCCTGGGCCAGCGACTCCTCAAAAGCCTGGATCAGGGCCAGTTCGTTGATGTTGCGGGCCTGCGCGACTTCGCGCAGTGCGTCGGCGAAATTAAATTCGGGTTGGGTCATCTCACTCTTCCTTTGGTTGTAGAAGCTGCTGCGTTGTGCAGACGCTCAGGCGTCATCGGTGCCGGTCCGGGAACTCGGCCAGATTGGCTGTGAAGGTTCCGGCGCGCAGCGTCACGTCTTCGCCGTTCACGTCGAAGGTCACGTCCTCGCCGTTCACGGTCTTGATCGGGGCGGTGAATGCCTGCCCCTCACCACGCACGCGGGTCTTGAGGCCCACCATGCGCTCGAAGTGCCGGGCGCGCAGCAGCGGACGTTTGGCCCCCGGCGACTCGAATTCCAGGCGGTACTCGCCCGCAATCGGGTCCACCCGGTCAAACTCCGCTTCGGCGGCGCGGCTCGCGCCCGTCAGGTCCGCCATCGTCACTGGCTGCTCGTCCAGGCGATCAATTCGCACCAGCACGATGGTTTCTCCGCCTGCATTCTGGAGCTGGACTTCCAGCACCTCGAAGCCCAGCGGCTCAACCCCGGCCTGCGCGATGGCCTGAAGGCGGGCCGCCTGCCCATCTGCCTGCTTGCTCGATTTGTGGGCCGTCTGGCCGTCTGAGTTGTCGGTTGCGTTGTTATTCATATTGTCGGGGCCTCCCGTCCGGGTTGCCCACCTGACCACCCCCTCCACGAAAAAAGGTGGGCTTGGTGCACCCACCCCCCAGTTCGAGGAATTTCAAGACCCAGTATAACCGATGGACCGATTTGGGCGACGGGTGGGGTCACAAAGTCGTCCTGGAGGGCACGCTTCTTCTCCCTGCATTGCCTGAGACCTGCCGCTACTTCTGGGCGTCAATCACGATGACCCCGTCCTGCAACCGTGCCAGTTCGGCCACTGGCTGGCCGTCGCGCACGCGCATGTTGCTCAGGCTGCTGCCCTCGGGGGCGCGGGCCACGGCGTCGCCGATGCGGATCTGGGTGCTGGCGATGGGTCTGGCCCACACGATGGCGTCGCTGTAGCCGCCCTGCCCAGCGTGTGCCAGGCCGCGCAGCGCGCCAATCACGATCACGTCGCCGCCTGCGATGACCTCGGCGCTGGGATTCACGTCGCCCAGCACGATCACGCTGCCCCGGTACTCGTTGCGCGATCCCGCCCGGATGGTGTGCGGCACGATCACGGTGCGGGCGCTGTCGATGGGGTGGGCTTCGGGCGCGGCGGTCTGGGCAGGCGAGGCCACCGTGACACGCGGCGCCCGCAGGCGGCCCGGCAGCCCCCCGGCCTCGCGAATCAGTTCCAGAACCCGTTCCAGTGCGCCCGGATCGGCGTCACCGTTGATCTCGATGGTTACGCTGCTGCCCGAAAGGTTGGGCATCACCAGTCCGCGCGAGACGCTCTCGGCAGTGTCGCCCGGTTCCAGGAGCAGATTCAGACCGCCCAACGTGCCGCGTAACTTCATGACCCTCAATCTAGCGTCACATTTGCCCGAGGTTCCGGGGCGCGCAACCTCTCACTCCCCGCACCCGTATAAGGGGGCATGTCCGCGCCCACCACCGCCGAAACCCAGGTCGCCGCTTTGGAACTGCGTGACCTGCACAAATCGTTCGCGGGCCGGGCAGCCGTTGCCGGCCTGAACCTGCGGGTGCGGCCCGGCGAGATGTACGCGCTGCTGGGGCCGAACGGGGCGGGGAAGACCACCAGCATCCGCATGATCGCGGGCCTGACCCGCCCCGACGGCGGCGAGGCGCTGATCTACGGCCACAGCGTTCAGCACAACGCCCAGGCCGCGAAGCAGGCGCTGGCCTATCTGCCCGACGATCCGCTGCTGTACGGCAAACTGAGTGCACCCGAATACCTGGAATTCGTGGCGGGACTGTGGGGCATGGACGCTGCACAGGCCGCGCCCGAGGCCGAACGCCTGCTGAAATGGCTGAACCTGTGGGACCACCGCAGCGAGCGTGTGGAGGGTTTCTCACGCGGCATGAAGCAGAAGCTGGCGCTGGCCGGTGCGTTGATCCACCGCCCCCGCCTGATGCTGCTGGACGAGCCGCTGACCGGACTGGACGCCGCGGCCTCGCGCCAGGTCAAGGACGCACTGCGCCAGTACGTGGATGACGGCGGCGCGGTGGTTCTGACCACCCACATTCTGGAAGTGGCCGAGCGCATGGCTGAACGCATCGGCATCATCGCGGCCGGGAAGCTGATCGCCGAGGGCACGCCAGAGGAACTGCTGGAACGCACCGGCACCGGGACGCTGGAAGACGCCTTTCTGTCGCTGACCGGGCTGGACGCGCCGCAGACTGAGGTGGTGGCGGGCCTGTGAGAACCGAGGGCGTCAGATCGCCCATTCCCCACGCCAGAGGCCCGAAACCGGGCAGCCTGCCGTGGCTGCTGGGCAAGCAACTGCGCTGGCAGTGGCAGACCTTGACCGGAGGGCAGCGCACCGGGCTGTACATCGCGCTGGCAGTGCTGGTTCTGGCGGTGGTCGGTGGCTATTTTGCTCTGCGCTCTGTCCTGGCGGGATTGCCCCTGAATGCGCCGCTGCCGGACGTGGCACTGGGGCCGGTGCTGCTGGCCCAGGCCTTCCTGCTGACGCTGATGCTCTCGGCAGCGGTGCGGGCGGCCCTGGTCACGCTGTTCACGCGCGGTGATCTGGACCTGCTGCTGCACTCGCCGCTGCCGCCGCGCGTGGTGCTGGCCTCGCGGGCGCTGGGGGTGGCGCTGTCGGCGGCGCTGCCCGCTGGTCTGCTGGTGGTGCCGCTGACCCTGGCGCTGCTGGTGCTGGGCGTGTGGCGGGGTGGATTGGGTCTGCTGCTGTGGTGGCTGTGCGCCTCGCTGGTGGCGTCCAGTGCGGGGTTGTGGCTCACCCTGGGTCTGGTGCGCGTGCTGGGGGTGCGCCGCACCCGCACGGTGTCGGCGGTGCTGGGGGCGTTGTTCGGGGCGGGGATCTTCCTGGCCAGCCAGTGGGCCAACCTCAGTGGGGAACGGGGGCGGCCCTCCAACGCCGTTTTCGATGCCCTGGCTTCCTTCGCGCCGGGACAGGGCGGCTGGCCCGGGCGGGAGGAGTGGCTGTGGCTGCCCGCCCGCGCTGTCTGGCTCGAACCGCTGCCCGCGCTGGTGCTGCTGCTGCTTTCGCTGGCGGTGTTTGCCGTCACGGTTCCCGCGTTGACCCGGCAGTTCGTGAACGGCGCTCAGGAGATTGCCGCTGTGGAAGGACGCGTTCGACACTCGCGTCTCGGGGTGGGCCGTCTGCGCTTCGCCTCCGGTTCGCGCGCTACGTTGCTCAAGGAATGGCGGCTGATCTGGCGGGATCCGGAACTGCTGTCGCGGACGCTACTGCAGGTGGTCTATCTACTGCCCCTCCTGTTCTCGGTCACGCGTGGCGGCGGCCTGCGGGCGGCGGGCGGCACAGGCGTCGTTCTCCTGACCGCCAGTCTGACGGCAGCACTGGCCCACCTGACCCTGAACGCCGAGGACGCCCCCGATCTGCTGGTCAGCGCCCCCAGAAGCCCAGCGGCCTTGAGGCGTGACAAGTGGCTGGCCGCCGTGATCCCCACCGTGCTGATCGGTCTGGTGGCGCTGACGGTGCTGGCCCTGCGGGGGGCGTTGGGAACATCCCACTGGCTGTCCCTGATTCCGTTGCTGCTGCTGGGCACCGGCGGCACCGCCCTGATGGTGCTGTGGCAGCCCCTGCCAGTGCGCCGCTCCGATGCCTTCAAGCGCAGTCAGCGTGCCCCCCTCGTCAACACGGTGCTGACGCTGGTCTTTCAGGGTGGCCTGTCCGCGACCGCCTACGCGGCCAGCAGCGGTGCGCTGTGGGGACTGGCAACGCTGGCTGTCGCCCTGATCGCGCTTGGGGTGGCCTACAGCCTGCGGCGCAGCGACGTGCGGTGAAGACCTGCTCAGTCAGGGGGGCAGCCGCCCGTCCACCCCTGCGCGGCGGCTATGCTGACCCCATGCTTGCCCAATTGACCCTTGCCTGGCGGGGGCGCTGATGTCTGCACCTGCCCTGCGTCCCCGTTCCATGCTATTCGCCCCTGGCAACCGTGCCGATTTGATCGCCAAGCTGCCGCGTCGTTCACCGGATGCCGTGGTCATCGATCTGGAAGACGCCATTCCGGGCGACGCCGGGGCCAAGGCCGCTGCCCGCCCCACGGCCCGCGACGCTGCCCGCGAGCTGATCGCCGCTGCGCCACATCTGGCCGTATTCCTGCGCATCAATGCCCCGCACTCGCCGTATTTTGCCGATGATCTGACCGTGCTGACCCCCGAACTGGCAGGCGTGGTGGTGCCCAAACTGGAAGCTGCGGCAGACGTCCGGCTGGTGGTGGACGCGCTGAGCTCGCATGGGTTGAATCTCCCCATTCTGGCTGGGCTGGAAACCGGGGCAGGCGTCTGGAACGCGCTGGACATCCTCAAGGAAGAGGCCGTGACAATGGCCTACTTCGGCGCGGAGGACTACACGACGGATCTGGGCGGACGCCGTACACCTGGAAATCTGGAAGTCCTGTACGCCCGCTCACGGGTGGCGCTGGCGGCGCGGCTGGCAGGGGTTGCGGCGCTGGACATCGTGGTGACGGCCCTGAACGACGAGCCTGCCTTCCGTGCGGATGCCGAACAGGGACGCGCGCTGGGGTACGCGGGTAAACTGTGCATTCACCCCGCGCAGGTAACGCTGGCGCACGATGTCTTCGGGGCCACCCCCGCCGAGGCTGCCCGCGCCCGCGCCCTGCTGGAGGCCGCGCGGACCGCTGCCGAACGGGGCCACGGGGCCTTCAGTTTCGAGGGCCAGATGGTGGACGAACCCATGTTGAGCGCCGCCCGCGCTGTGCTGGCCCAGCTCCCGGAGGCTGACCATGAATGAAGACCTGAACCGCCCGCAGGGCCGCTATTTCGAGGAATTGACCCCTGGAACGGTGATCCGGCACCGCGTCACCCGCACGCTGACCGAGGCCGACAACGTGCTGTTCACCACCCTGACCATGAACCCGCAACCGCTGCACCTGGACCATGAGTACGCCGCGCAGACCGAGTTCGGGCAGCCGCTGGTCAACAGTCTGCTGACCCTCAGCCTGCTGGTGGGCCTGAGCGTCCACGAGCTGACGTTGGGAACGCTGGTGGCCAATCTGGGCATGACCGATGTCGTTTTCCCCCGTCCGGTCTTCCACGGTGACACTATTCGCGCCGAATCCGAGGTGCTGGAAGCCCGTGACAGCAAATCCCGCCCGAACCAGGGCTTGGTGACCGTGCAGCACCGTGCAATCAACCAGCGGGGCGAGATCGTGGCCCAGTGCAAGCGCACCATGCTGATGCAGAAGCGGTCTGCGGTGGGTGAAGGCTAAGAGGAGACGGCCTCACACCAGTTGCGAAAAGAGTGCCGTCCCCTGTAACCGTTCCGCGAGGGTCACAGGTCGTGCTGGCTTGTGTCATGCCTGTGCCTTCGCTGGCTTCGGGAAAGGCTGAGCCGGGGTGCACCCAGCGCTGCAGAAGCGCAGTGGGTGCTTGATTCCTGATGGACCAACCGTCATATGAACGCTCCTGCCGCGGTCTGCCCTTCACGTTTCGCTCGCCATGCTGAGGTCACCGGGCGTAAGCAATTGGTAAGGGGCTGGCCTCTAGGGTGGACTTGCGCTGGATGCTCATGGTGTTTCCCCAGACAGCCAGCGCGCCAACAGGCCAAACTTCTGTTTCTGGAGTGTGACTGCATGACGCTGCTTCATTCACCCGCCTATACCCCACCGCCGGCCCCGACCCGACACGATTCTTTTGTCGGCGTGCTGGCCCAGCCCGAGCGACATCTTCTGCCAGACGGCGAATTATTGGTGTTCCAGTTCAGCAACGGTTACGGAGCCGCGCTGAGCCACCGCGACGGCTTTTGCGTCCTGGACTGCACCTTCCAGGCACCCCAGCCAACCTTCGAAACGCCGGTGGCCTCTGAGGTGCTGACTGGCCTGGATCTCGCCGCATTGACGCGGCTGCTGATCGAGACCGAAAGCCTGCCCCGCCATCCCCGACTGGTTGAGGCGGACGAGGCTCTACTGCAAGAGACCTTCTAAGCCTGTCGGAAGGGCACGAATGGTTGCCGTGAGGGACAGCGCCAGCTCTCGTCAGAGTGCAGACGGACCTGATACCTTGTCGAGTTCCGTCTGGAAAGTTAGTGCTGCGACAACAGGCGCCCAGACATTGGGTTATTTCTCAGTTTCATTGAGCGAATCCCCAGCATCGCGGCGGCCCGTGAAGCTCTTAACAGCGTTTGGGCGGCCATTGACCTATGGTCGGCCCCCATGACCACTCATTCATCTCGCCCCATGCGTGCGCGCAGCCTGACGGAAAAGAGGCAGCGGCGGGCTGATATTCTCCGCGCTGCCGAAGACCTGTGGGCCACCACTCCCTACGCGGACCTCAGCATGAACCAGGTGGCCAGTTCGGCACACCTGGCGAAAGGTACGCTCTACCTATACTTTGACACCAAAGAAGAACTGTTCCTGGCGCTGATGGAAGGACATCTGGAAACCTGGATTGACCGGGCGGCCACGCTGCTCAACGAGCGCCGCCCCGGCACGCCATCCCAGCTGGCCGACGTGCTGCTGGAGGCTGGGCAGGATGCCAGATCGCTGCGCCGATTGCTGGTGTTGCTGGGCACGGTGCTGCAGCGCCGGGTCCGCCCGGAACTGCTCCAGGAATTCCGTCAGACCATCAACGCCCGTCTGGACAGCCTGCTCGCGCTGATGCCTCTGGAACGGCGGCAGGCGCAGCGTGCCCTGACCCACCTGTACGCGCTGTCCGTTGGCTGGGAGCATCTGGCAGAGCAGCCGAACCTCTGGGGAATCGGGCGCGAGAGCACCGTGTCTGTCCCAGACGGCCTGAACACGCCAGATCTCATGGAGCATGGCGCTGATGAAGAATTCAAGCTGGCTGTGAGAGCGGTGTTCGAGCGTCTGACCTCCCTGCCCGGCCCAGTCTGATTCCCACGGCGCCCTGCATTGAGCATGTCCGATTACGTTTTGATCGGGCATGCTCGATGCAGGGCGCTCTTAGAGTCAGTTTGTTGCCATTTCATTTGAGTCCGCCACTCAGGCCGGGCATTTTTTCTTGCCTACGGCTCTATTAGGTCGGGTTCATCAACTAGCGGGGGCCTGAAAAGATTCAGACCTAGGCCACGCTCATGCGGGCAGAGTCGTCCATCTCCATCTGAGCATCGCTCTGCCATTCCAGCGGCAATGCCTGCTCGCTCAGCCAGTGGTTGAGGGAGTAGCGGGCGCGCGCCAGCCCTGACATGGTGTGGTGGGCCACCTCGATGGCCAGTTGAAGGTCCTCCGAGGTCAGGAAACCCGCCTCCCAGGCCGCCAGCAGTTCGTCGGTATCGGCAATTTCCGCGCCCAGCCCGTCGTGCAGCACGATGTCCAGGTACAGGTCACGAACCGTCCAGACTGCGCCCTCCCGGCTGATCTGGGCCACGTCAATGTAGAAGTCATGTTCGCGGTGGCCGTGGAAGGCGTAGTGACAGACCACCAGATTCAGGGCGGGCAGCAGATGCGCCTGCCAGTGGCGAATGCGTGGGTGGCCAACGAAATCGCGGGCCACATACAGGCCCGCATCTGTCTCTTGGTACGTTTTCACCGCACGCTGCCCGGTATTGGTGTGATGACAGTGGTGTGCCGTGTCGTGCCGTTCCACCTTCACAGGATGCGCGTCAGCAAGCATGGGACAGCGTACCCGAAACCGTGTCGGCTGGCCGGGAGAAATCTAACATCCTGTTCGGCGTCCTGAAACGGCCTGCAAATTACACCACTGGCAGCGCGTCCAGCATCCCGAAGTCGTGCGGTACGAACAGGCTGCCCTCGGTGGTGCCGCCGTCACTGAGGCCGGAGAGAATGACTTCCAGTTCGGGGGTACCGATCGCGGCGTTCAGGAAGGCGCGGTGGGCGCGGATCACCTCGCGCACCGTCTCAGGGGATTCGTGGACGAATTCCAGGCGCAGATTCCGCAGGCCCGCTGCCAGCCAGTCCTTCAGGTGAGGCGCGGCAATTTGCGGGCGGCCCTCAAACACGGTGTTGCGACAGCCCACATCCGCCATCACCGGGTGGGTGCGCCCACGCTCGTCACGCAGGGCCACACGGTGGGACTCGCAGGGGTGACCGCAGTTGGTGTAGTCCGTGCCGTCGCTCAGGAAACGGCAGAACACGCAGTGCTCAGTGTGGAAGACCGGCAGGTGACCGTAGGCGATGACCTCTAGCCGCTCCGGCCCCACCAGGCCGGCCAGTTCGGTGATCTGCTGCGCGTTCAGGTCGTGCGTGGGGGTCAGGCGGTCCAGGCCCAGGTTCAGCAGGGCGCGGGCCGTCAGCACATTGGCAGCATTCAGGGAGAAGTCCCCGGTCAGCTCAGTTTGACCTGCGTTCTGCAAGCCCTCCAGCAGGCCACCGCTCCGGACCAGAATCCCTGCTTCCAGCGACAGCAGGAATTTCTGCAAGTTCTGCTCGGTGGGCTTGAGGATGCGCGGACTCGCCACCCTCACGTCAATTCCAGTCGCCTTCACGCGCTCCACGCTGGGTTTTAGGCCGTACAGCTCCAGATAATCGAGGGTGATGGAATCCGGCGCTTCGGCCAGGGCAGCGTCGAGCTGTTCGGGGGTTCGCACCAGAACGTGAAGGCGCGGTTCACCCTGTACAGTGGGAGAGTCCGCAGCAACGACATCCAGCACACGCTCGATTCGCCGTGATGGAGTCTGCGCCCGGAGCGCCGTCAGTCCGTCGACCCCCTCCCGCCGCAGGCCGTTCAGGGCGCTGACTGGCAGGAAGCCCTCGCCACGCAAATCCACCTTCAGGTCTGAGAGGTGATAGCCGGTGCCGCCCAGCTTGCCCAGTTGCTCGCGCAGATTTGCCTCGTCCAGCGCGCGGTTGCGGGCGGGCGACAGCGGTTCGGGCAGGCGGGCGGTGAAGCTGCGGCCCGCCTCGTCGGTCAGGGTCAACTGGGGGGGCTGCCCGACGTGGCCCACGAACCGGGCGCTGACTGGCCGGGTGTAGACCGGATCGCTGGCCTCAATCAGTGGTTTGACGCGGGCGTTGAGGCCCGGATCGTGCGTGCGCCATACCGGATCACCCACGCGCACACGGGACCCGTCCACCGCGCCGCGCCCAAAGCGCAGTTCGTAGACGCCTCCGGCCCGGACGTCGCCCACCTGCTGGCCGTTGTGCCACAGGCCGTACAGGAACCCACCTTCCTCGCGGCCCTCGGGGGCACGCCAGTTGGCGGGATCGAAAACCAGGCCGTCGCCGGGCTTGAGCGGCTCCGAAAGCTCGGCCAGCACGCCGCGTTCAGTGACGCCGCGCACGGTGCCGACGCGTACGCCCCGGTGTCTGGGCGCCCGCCCGCGCACCACGGTCTGGTGGTTGGTTCCGGCCATAAAATGGGGGGCCAGTCCGCGCGAGTAGACCTGCTCCAGATCCTGCTCCTGCTGCGGCGTGATGCTCAGGGGCTGCCCCGCCCACGCCTCATCCACGGCCTGACGGTAGGCGGCGGTGGTCAGGGCCACGAATTCGGCGTCCTTGTAGCGGCCCTCGATCTTCAGGCAATTCACGCCGATCCGCACCAGTTCCGGCACCTGATGCAGCGCG